>CAYOWH010000032.1:0-26459 GCA_964407615.1 uncultured Bacteriovoracaceae bacterium
ATTGCAAACAAAGGAAAAGCAGGTCACGCGTAATTTTTATGGGCGGAGAGGAACTTCGAACACTCGTTTTGTTTGCTCCGCCTTTTATTTTAAGCTTAAGCGTTCACGAGTGGGCTCATGCGTGGACAGCAAATAAATTAGGTGATCCAACACCTAAGCTTTTAGGAAGACTGACTCTGGACCCCATGGCTCACATCAGCTGGTTGGGAACAGTTTTGTTTCCAGCAATTGCAATCATGACAGGGGCTCCTCTTTTTGGTTGGGCAAAGCCTGTTATGGTGAATACGAGGTTTTTTAAAAAACCTCGAAGAGATCATGCTTTGGTAGCTGCAGCCGGGCCGCTTTCTAATATGATTGTAGCAATTTTTCTTGCAATCCTATTTGGTCAACTTACAAAGATTCATAATCCAATGGCGAATGGAGAGGCTTCGCTTTTGAAAGCGAGCTTGGAGATGATTTTGAACGCTATTCAGCTAAACGTTTTTTTATTTTTATTTAATCTCATTCCACTTCCTCCTTTGGACGGATCTAGTATCTTGATGGGGCTTTTGCCTCGACCCATGGCTTTAAAGTTTGAGAGATTTGCAAGTTCTGAAATGGCTTTTTGGGTTTTTCTTGTCATGTTAGCGACAGGTCTTTTTCGCATCATTAGCCTTCCAGGATTTTTTATTATTCAAACTCTCAAAAATTTGTTTTTTTAACTTTCTGAGGTGTTTTTAAGTTAGCGAATACTCCAAAGAAATTGGGATTCTTTTTTTCGAATCAAAAAATCTCGGGCTTCAATTCCTAAGTCCATATCTGCAGGGTAAACTTTTAATCCAAAAGCTTTATTGAAAAGTCTTTTTTTGAGTTCGCGTTCTTTATCTTGCTGTTCTGATTCGTTTGTGTTTTCCATAAATCCTGTCATGGGGACAAAAGAACACGGAGTGAAAAATAAAGCTTCAAAATGCTCTTCTTCTTTTTTGAAGAGAACTAACTGATCGCTCGATCCCTTTAATTTCAGAACGCACAAGAAATGGCCACCATTTTTAATTTGATGATAAATGTTTTTAGAAATGTCTTCTGCTCCCGCTGTAAAAACAATCGCATCAAAAGAAATATTCTCTAAGCTTCCGCGGCTGCCATCCCCTTTGATGAGGCGGACGTTAGTATGGCCTAAGTCACTCATTACTTTTTGGGCAGGTTCGACAAGTTCTTCGATAATTTCAAAACTTGTGACACTGCCGGTTTTTCCGACAAGTGATCCCATAAGCGCACTTGACCAACCACTTCCACTTCCGATTTCTAAAATGTTTTCTCCTTCTTTTAGTTGTAGGAGCTCTAACATGTACAACACAAGAGTAGGTTGTGAAATGCTCGAGCGGGTAGCCTCAGAATATTCTCCAGAGAGAATAAGAGGGTGATCTTCATATAACTCATCAAGGTGTTTTTCTATATTTTCAGGACTAAGAGTAATCCATTCTTTGCTGATGTGAGGCCGGTATTTTTTGACAAAAAGATGCCTTGGGTTTGAAAAAAAAGCGGCTTTTGTCTTATCTGACAAGGGCAATTTAGGAAATTTTTTTGAGTATTGATTGATTAGGCTTTCTTGTAAGTGACGAATTCGTTGTTTTGAATCCATAAAGGCCTCTCTTGATATCAATTCAACGCTCAAAGCTTGTGTAATTCCATATTGGGCTCTAGATTTTATAATATGGAGCAACAAGTTTGAGTTTATGGGCGCCTTAGAAACAACACTCGATTGTCGTGTCCAAATTTCTCAATTTGAAGGTCCTCTTGATTTGCTTTTGCATCTCATCAAAACGCACGAGTTTGACATTAAAAAGCTTTCAATTTCTCAAATCACCAAACAGTATTTGCTTTATTTGGATTACATGCGTGATTTAAATTTGGATATGGCCAGTGAATATTTAGTGATGGCTGCAACTCTGACTTATCTTAAAAGTCAGGTCATTTTGCCCCAGGAATTAAAACAAGGTGAAACAGGTCCTGATCCGAGAGCTCAACTTATTCGTAAGCTTTTAGAGTTAAAATGCTACAAAGAACTTGCACAAGCTTTGGATGCACGCCCACGGTTAAGACGAGATGTTTTCTTGTCTAAAAATACGGGCCTAGAAGAAATTGAAGAAGGCATCGATCCTGAGGTTGCGATCACAAACCCCTTTCAACTTGTTCAAGCTTACAAGGAGCTTGTGAAGCGTCGACAGGGAGTTGTCCATAAAGTGTTTGAAGATGCTCTTCCTGTAAAAGATTGTCTCAGATCTATTGTTGAGCGCTTGCGAGCAGAAGAAGAAGTACCCTTCCATACACTTTTGCCAAATCCTTCAAAACCAGGACATGTAATTTCCAATTTCTTGGCAACGCTTGAACTCGCAAAAATGCAGATTAGCGGATTTAGACAAAGCGAAACTTTTGGTCCTATTACAATTTATCGCAAACAAGATTTAAATGAATTGTCGTCGTATGAAAAACTCACTTTAAGTTGGAATTAAGAGTGGAAAAAATCATGAAAAAAAATAAAAAAACCGAAGACCAAACCCAGCAACAGACAGACGTACAAGAAGTGGTGAGTGCAGAAGCTACAGAAATTACAGAGGTTGTGGACGTTCAATCGGGAGAGCTTCAATCAAATGAAGAAGTTTTAGAAACAGTTTCAGTAGCACTTTCTTTAAGTGAATCTACTCAACAGCTTGTGACTGATATTAACGAAATTGAATCAGCGGTTTTGGCTCTTGTTTTTGCAAGTCCTATAGCTTTAACTCCCAAAAAATTAAAAAACCTACTTACTTTGGGTGGCTATGATGTTTCTCAGCTTGATTTAGTGATTGAATCCTTAACTCAAAACTTTGAAGCTCGCGGCATTCAATTGGTTAAGGTGTCTGGTGGATATCAGATGAGAACCCATCCCAAGCATTCTGAGCTTGTTCAAAAGTTAGTGGAAGAAAAACCGCAAAGACTTTCACGATCTGCCCTCGAAGTTCTTTCGATTATTGCTTACAAACAACCGCTTACTCGTGCCGATGTTGATCACGTTCGAGGAACGGACTCAGGACATATTGTGAAAAGCTTGCTTGAGAAAAATCTTGTGCGCACGGAAGGCCATAAAGAAAGTGCGGGTCGCCCCCTTCTCTATGGAACAACTCCGTATTTTTTGGAAGTTTTCTCGCTCGGCTCTTTAGATGATTTGCCTGCACTTGAGGAATTCGAGCGTGAATTGCAAGAAAGTGATGTGGCTGTTTTGGATGCAGATCCAGGTTTTTATGATCGACCAAGTGCTTTGGATGCGGAGGCGGATAGGGGGACTTTTGATAGCCTTCCTCTTGAAGAAAGCGAAAAAGCAGACTTTGGTGAGGCTGAAAGAGCCAAAGAAGAGCTTTCCCCAGAATCTTGAGCCATTTTTAACGTGGACTGACAACTTAAGGCCTTTTAAATTACTTTGATGGCCGAAAATAGACTTCAAAAAATTCTTGCTGCTGCTGGTTTAGCTTCGAGGCGCGAAGCTGAAATGCTTATTAGCGCAGGTGAAGTAACGGTTAATGGAAAAGTGGCTCGCTTGGGCGACAAGGCCGATGTTGAAAAAGATCATATTAAAGTTTGTGGAAAATTGATTAAAAATCCAGAAAATAAAGTTGTGGTGGCTCTTTTTAAGCCGCGAGATGTTTGGTGCACGACTCGTCCCTTAACAAATGAGGATGAAAAAATTAAAGCAACTGTTTTTGATCTGATTCCTCGAATTAAAGAAAGAGTACTTCCTGTTGGAAAGCTCGATGCTGATTCTGAGGGAATTGTGCTGTTAACAAATGACGGAGAGCTTTCTAGACGTTTGCTCGATACAAAATACGAAGTTCCTAAAACATGGCGTTTTAAAGTTGATGGTCACGTGGAAGAAAAAAAATTGAATTATCTCTCCAAGGGAATGAAGGTTGAGGGAAAACGAGTAAAGGTAAATGGTCTTTCTGTTGAAAAATTTCTCGATGGAAAGATGTGGATTCAAATTGAAACATCAGAGGTTCAGAATCGTCTTTTAAGAAAAGCGCTTGAGAAGCTTGGTCATCCCATCGACAAAGCGCAGCGATTGAGCTTTGGGGGCATAGATATTCGTGAGATGACTCGTGGACAGTATCGCTATTTGAAGCCAGACGAAGTAAAAAAGATTAAAACATGGGTTGGTCTTACAAAATAAAAACGAATTTGAAGTTTTTTTTGTAAAATTATGACATTCTAAATTTTATTAATGTATCTCTTAAGCCTTTTAAAGAAACAGTTAAAAACATTAATTTTTAAATTAATTAAATATTTATCAAAAAAAGTTTCTTATCCATCAGGTATAACACAAATTAAAAGATCATTATCAGAGAAATTCTACAATGATTTTAATGGTGTTGTTCAGTATGGACCATTAAAAGGACTAAAAATATTGAGGGATAGATGGTGGGGAGATGAAACTGCTTGTATACTTTTTGGGTTATATGAAAAAGAAGTTCTTAACTCGATAGTAAATGCATCAAATACTCATGGTAATTTTATAAACCTGGGAGCTGCTGATGGTTATTATGGTGTAGGTCTTGTTGCAAAAAATTTTTTTAAAAAATCTTATTGTTATGAAATTTCTGAAAAAGGTCAAAAGTCTATTAAAGAAAATTCAGTACTTAATGGAGTTTTAGAAAATCTAATAATTCGTGGTGAAGCAAAAAAAGATTTTTTTAAAGACTTTGAAGATGATGAATTAGATAATGTTGTGATGTTGGTAGACATCGAGGGTGGGGAATATAATTTATTTGATGTAAACGTTTTTCAAAAGTTCAAAAAGGCAACGATATATATAGAAATTCATGATTTTTTGGTTGAAAATGGTGAGTCTAAGCATCAAAAACTTGAATCTGATGCGAGAAACTTCTTTAACCTAGAATATCTCACAACGAAAGATAGAGATTTATCTGAATTTAAGGAATTAAGTTATTTAAGTGATTCACATAGGTGGCTGATTGTGTCAGAGTCTAGAGAAAGGCTTCAAAAATGGTTAAAATTAACCCCAAAATAGATATAGCAAATTGACTCGTGGACAGTATCGCTATTTGAAGCCAGACGAAGTAAAAAAGATTAAAACATGGGTTGGTCTTACAAAATAAAAACGAATTTTTTTCTTCTCTTTCTACTAGTGTCATGTGCTAGCAACAGTATTGATATTGCGAACGAGAAAAATCCTCAAAAATTGTATGAGCACGGCGAGAAGGCCCTCAAAGAAGGAGACTACCTCGAAGCTCATGATGCGTTTAGCGAAATTCGAAAACGCTTTTCTCAAAGTCAGTATTTTGCTCTCGCTGAATTAGGATCAGCTGATAATGAATTTGCACAAGATAATTTTGCAGAAGCTGCGGCACTTTATGGGTCTTTTGTAGAGCTTTATCCCAATCACAAAAAGGCAGCTTATGCCCAAATTCAAAAAGCCAAATCACTTATGCAAGATACTCCGATGAATGAAGCTCGGGATCAAAGTTCCGCAGCGGCAGCTGCTAAGGCAGCTTCTCAGTTGATATCTCGATATTCTCAATCAGAGTATACAAAAGAAGCTCGTGAAATTTTTAATAAGGCACGTCTGCAACTTGCTAAAAAAGAGGCCTATATTGCTCGCTTTTATGCAAAGAAAAAGCAACACGAGGCAAGTCTTAATAGGTGGAAAAAAATTCCTTCTGAATTCAAAGATCTCAAGGATTACGAACCTGCTCAAGCCCTTTGGCAAGAGATTGATTTGGCTTTAAAAGATCAAAAAAGTGAATAGTTCACTTTATGAGTGTCAGAATTCTTCTTTTATCTCTCTTTGATTGATTCCAAAAGCACTCAGAAAGTCGGTAGAATAATCCTATAGGGAATCGATAAGATGAGTGACCTGATCAAACATTTTGGAATTAGGATTCATGAGGCCGTTGAAGAAAAAAACTGGTCGAGTGTTGAGCATTGGGCAAAAGAGTTACTCAAATATGCTCCTCAAAAAAGTATTGGTTTTAAGTGGTTGGCTCGATCTTCAATGGCTCTAGGAAAACTAGATCGTGCTGCCTATGCCTATAACCGAGTTCTTGATTTTGAGCCCGATTGTGAAGAGGCTAAAAAATATTTTGCTGATCATGCGCGAAATGATTTGCCAACTCAGGCTCCTGAAACTCAAGGAACTTTCAAGGAAGATAGCTTCCATATTTTGAACCCTGAGCAGAAAAATCATTTGGCTCGTGCAGAATTTGAAGTGGGAACAGCTTATGAGACTGTAAAATTGTTTGCAGAGGCCGCTGAGCATTTTAAGAAATCTTTTCAGTGGTTTGCCCATCCTCAAGCTGCTTTTAAAGCAGCAGAAATGTATCATCGATCGCAAAAAAGTTTTGAAGCAATTAAATTGCTTCGAGAAACACTGAATGCCAATCCCCGCTGGGTAGAAGGACACTCTCTATCTGCTCGAATTTATTTTGAATTGGGTCAGGTAACCTCTGCGCAAAATAGTTGGCAACAAGTTTTAAAGCTCGATCCTCGTAATGAAGAGGCTTTAAAAAGCCTTCGCTCCACCTGGGATGTCGCAATTTCTCGAGATCCACGAGGCGTTTTGTGATACGTAGATAACCCTATATGAAATTGCTTCGCCTAGTCATTTTAAGCCTTTTCTTTCTTCAGGTCGCTCTCACTCAAGCAAGCCTTCCTCTTGTTGAGCGAATGGCTGTCTTAGAAAATGATTTGATTGCGATTCAAAAACAGATCGAGGAGCTTGAAAAAACGTCAGACAACGTTCAGGAGAGAAAGGCTTTTCAAGATTCAATTCGATTTAAGCTATCTGAGTTGTCATATCTTATTTATGAATATGCTTATGAGATTGTTCGACCACAAGATAATTTAAAACTTTTTAACTCAAAAGTTCGTTTAAATATGATTAGCGAAACACTTTCTACAGTCAGGCCCCCTAACTCCGGTCTTATCCAGCCCGAACATCCTTTGAAGCCAATGTTTGGATCAAGAGAAAATGTTGAAAGAACAAAAGATATTCTTTTACTCATGAATTACCCTCTCGAAAAAAAATTCGATAGACGAGTGAGAGACACAAAGGACGTTCGAAAGCTTGTTTATTCTTGGATGGATGACAAAAATTTAAACGCAGTAAAGGATTATCCCATTCAAAGTCCGACAGTGGAAAAAAATTCTTCTCGAAAAAATTTGCAGAATTTTGAAATTCCCTTAGACATTATTCACGACGTAAAAACTTTCGATCATTTTCAGGTTCTTCGCTCTTTTGTGGAAACTCGTTATGCAAGTCGAAATCCCGCAGACTGGGATTGGTTTAATGTTTTACTAAGTGAAATCAAAACAAGTGAGCGAGCAAAACTAGCCGCAGTCATGATGTTTTCTAGAGAAAAAGATTGGGATCTAAAGAAAATAATTGATGCTGTGAGAATGACTCACGACCCAGAAGTTAAACGTCCAAGAGTACTTCGTAAAAGCCTAGAAGAAGTTTTAAATGAGTTAAGAGTTCACGAAAAAGAAGCTTCTAAAGTAGATCTTCTAAAGGGATTTTTGAATAAGTTTCAGGATACCCCTCTGCAAACAGGATGTTATAGGTTCTTGATTTGATCTTTTAGAAAAAACATTTAAAAACAAATACTTAAGTAGCTTGAGAGTTGCTTTAAATTATTGACGCGCAGGGTCTAATTGTGTATAATCACCCTCGCTTACCCCATACGTAGAACGTTGGCTCGGGGTGGGCAATTTCAATTTATTTCATTCAAGGTTTCTAAAAGCGCTTTCCAGTGAATAAAGTTTCTTTTTCCTCTTTCAACAAGTTTTGGTTTTTTTTCTTTATCCCGCTCATTGATTTCATTTAAAGGAACAAGGCCCCAGTTAATATTCATGGGTTGAAAGTTTTTAATTTTTCCATTCAACACGTGATTGAGTAAAGCCCCAATAGCAGTTGTTGCGGGAGGTGGAGGAAGATCGCTATTTCTTTTGAGGCGAAAAGCAAGAGCTGTTCCGACGAATGCTCCCACGGCTGTGCTCTCAATATATCCCTCAACTCCTGTGATTTGGCCTGCGAAATAAAGATGTGGAAGCTTCTTCAGCTGAAGGTTCGATCCCAAAAGCGCAGGTGAGTTAATAAAAGTATTTCTATGCAAACTTCCCATTCTGTAGAATTGGGCTTTTTCAAGCCCGGGAATAAGCCGAAAAACTTTTTCTTGCTCGGGATATTTTAACTTTGTTTGAAAGCCGACAAGATTCCACGCACGGCCCTCTGTATCTTCCATCCTTAATTGCACAACGGCATAGGGCATTTTTCCAGTGCGCGGATCAGTGATTCCCACAGGTTTCATGGGGCCGAAGGCAAGAGTTTTAGGTCCTCGCTCCAAAAGGGCTTCAATGGGTTGGCAGCCTTGAAAGTAAACGGCTTTTTCAAAAGCATGAGCAGGAACTTTTTCTGCGGCACCAAGTGCTTCGATAAAGCAATCGTATTCTTCTTTGCTCAGGGGGCAGTTGAGGTAATCTCCCTCAGGATTTTCTTCTGTCGTGCCTTTATCTCGCCTGTTTTGAAGAAAAGCGATTTCTCGATTGATGCTTTCACCCGAAACAATTGGTGCAATGGCATCGTAGAAATAGAGTTTCTCTCCCACGTGAGGCATGAGGCTTTGGGCTAATCCCTCACTCGTCAGTGGACCCGTTGCGATGACAACAGGTTTAAGGCCTTTTTCAGTTTTTTGGCTTAGTTCTTCAAAGTGGCAGACCTCTCCTTCGTAAAATTCCACAAGGGGATGGCTTTTGAGCTTTTCAGTAATTTGAGCGCTAAATTTTTCGCGATCTACAGCCATAGATTGTCCTGCCGGAAGGGCAGATTTTTGTGCTGCTTCTAAAATGAGTGAATTTAAAGAGTGAAGTTCGCTTTTAAGAAGTTGAGGTGCGCTTTCAATATCAGTGCTTTTAAAGCTATTGCTACAAACAAGTTCTGCAAAGAGTCCCGTTTTGTGAGCTTCAGACTTTTTTTGCGGGCGTTGTTCGATGAGTGCAACGGTGATGCCTCGAAGAACGAGCTGCCAAGCACATTCACAACCCGCAAGCCCTGCGCCTACGATGATCACTTGGGCTTTTGAGTTTTTGAGTTCATTCAAGGGTTGAGACGTTTTGTGAGTCATGTTCATTTTGCTTTATAAAGACAGATTAGAAGGCTATCGCGATGCATCAGCATCCTCAAGCATCTTTTCATCCACAAAAGCAGATAGAAATTAAGAGCGGCTGCTATGATGGTTTCATGTCTATTATCGATATCATTTCAGGAACAGGAATTGTTGTTAAACTTGTCCTAGTTTTGCTTCTTTTGGCCTCGATTCTTTCGTGGACAATTATTTTTTCGAAGCTTTCGGTTTTTCGTTTAGCTATGAAAGAAAACGAAAAATTTTTAGAGACTTTTTGGAATCGCAAAAGTCTTGATTCCATCTACAAAGAAACTTCAAGTATAGAGCAAAGTCCACTTTCAAATATTTTTCATGCCGCTTACAAGGAATTTGCAAAGGTTTCTTCAAAGGGGGATGTGAAGGATACGAAAAGTGCTGAAAATCTTTTAAGTATTGGAATGGATAATGTTGAGCGTGTTTTAAAGAAAACAGCGATTACTGAAGCTCTAAGGGTTGAGAAGTTTTTGATTTATTTGGCGATGATTGCCAATGCAGCACCTTTTATTGGTCTTTTTGGAACAGTCTGGGGAATCATGGATTCTTTTATGAAGCTTGGGCAAGGCGGTGCTTCTACTCTTGAAAAAGTAGGACCAGGTATTTCAGAAGCTTTGATAGCAACAGCAATTGGTCTTGCAGCGGCTATACCTGCTTCTCTTTTTTACAATTCATTTCTTTCTCGCTCAAAACAAATCAGAGTTGAGATGGAAGGTTTTTGTATCGATTTCTTGAATATTTTAAAACGTTCCACTCTCGAATAAAGATTCTGTTTGAACAAAAAGGAGTTTCTATGGCTTTTGAAATAGGTGGTGGAGAGATAGGTGAAAGTCCTCTTTCGGAGATCAATATTATTCCTTTGGTGGATGTGATGCTTGTGATGCTAATAATTACAATGATCACGTCTCCTTTTTTAGAGCAAGGTGTAAATGTTGAGTTACCTCGTGCAAATGCACAAACATTAAAAAAAGATGTAGCGGATGAAGAGCCCGTTGTGATTTATGTCACAAAAGGTGGAGGAATTCGCTTGGGTAAGATTCCCGTTGTGAAAGACGAATTAGCTAAGAAATTAATTTCGGCAGTGAAAAATCGTCGAAGCAAAGAAGTTTTTGTTCGCGCAGATAAGGATGTTCCCTACGGATCTGTTGCTCAAGTGATGGCCGTTGTTCAGGCTGCGGGAATTGATCGTGTAGGGCTTGTTACGCAGAATGATTAAACAGCAAAAAACAAACTCATACTTCAATCATGGGTTACGTTTTTCACTTTTGCTGCACCTCACTTTTGTACTTTGGATGATAGCGTTTTGGGCGGTGGATTCTTTAAGGGGGCCCACCGATGCTGAGAAAAGATTGTTGCTCAATAAACAATCAATTCGAGTAGATGTAGTGGATCTGCCCTCTCTTAAAATGCAGGATCTTCACAAAGTAGACCTTTCTAAAGAAGCTGATTCTGAAGCTTCTCATAATTCTAAAACTTCTTCCGAGGAAGCAGCTGTGCCCTCCGCCTCTAAAACTATGAAGCTTCCTGAAGAGGGTAAGTCCTCAAAAAAAAATCGCTTAAAAGAACTTCAAAAAACATTTCGAGCAGAAGCAAAACGTCAAGAGTTATTGGCAAAGTATAAAAAACAAGTTTCTGCTAATTCTGCAGATAAGAGACCTCTCTTAGCCGGAAACATCGTTTCAAAAGGGGGGTCTGTTTTGGGAGAAGTGGCTGGCGAAGAAGACGAGTTTAAGGCAAAAGTTCAGGCTCACGTTATAAAATTTTGGCAATCACCTCCCACAACTATCGGACAAAGTTATAGAGCAAATGTGGCCGTTAATATTTCGCCTACTGGAAGAGTACTTTCTAAAAAGCTCGTAAAATCGAGTGGAAAAAGTGATTTTGATACAAGTGCGATGGAAGCTATTGAAGCAGCGGATCCTTTTCCGGCTCCGCCCGAAAATCTTAAAAGAATTATTTTACAGGAGGGTATTCTATGTCGATTTCCAGATTAAAAACAGTTCAATTCATATGTGGAATTTTATACTTAAGTTTTATTTTTGTTTTAAAGGCTCAAGAATCGCTTGAAGTTTCTGAACCTCGAATTTCAATTCCTATTGGAACGCCTACTTTCAAGAAAGCAAATCTAGGAATTGAAAGAACTGTAGGAAGTGGCTCATTAGCAGCAGTGTTTTACGAAACTCTTTTGTCGAACATGAATTATACAGATTTATTTAACGTCACAGAAGCTTCTAAGTTGCCCGTAGCTTCTGGTTCTTTTCAGGTGGGATCTTTTTCTTGGAATCCGTATCGAGCGATGGGTTTGGGGTTACTCATTAAAAGTTCTATTGAGCTTCGCCAGGGCGTTGTAGAGGCGGAAGTTCATTTATATGACGTGAATAAAGGAACGTTAATCTTAGGAAAGAAGTATCCCTTTAAGGGGCGTGTTGACGAAGCGGCTCGTGAGCTCGCAAATTTTGCAGGAAATGAATTAGTAAAAAGTTTTACGGGTGAAGAGGGAATTTTTCGAACTCGAATGCTCATGAGTTGCGGTGGTAAGAAAAAAGAAATTTATATTATGGATTTTGACGGGGAAAAAGTTCGACAGATCACTCGAGATGGAAACTTTGCTCTTTCTCCTTCATGGGCACCCGATGGTAAACGGATTGTTTTTACATCTTATAAACCAGCTGTGAAGGGAGGGTTTAATAATCCCAATCTTTATTCTTACAATGTTGAAACCAATCAAAGAGATTTGATCACAGCTGCCAAAGGAGTTAATTCTGGTGCCGTTTTTCATCCTTTCAAAAATCAAATTGCTTATACTTATTCAAACAATGGGCAACCCGAAATTTTTATGCTCGATCTCGAAGCGAAAACACGAGTTGCAATCACTAGTACATTATTTTTTAGTGTCGAACCTGCATGGTCTCCCGATGGGCAGCGTTTAGCTTATTCCAGCTCTAAGTCAGGAAGGCCTCACATATACGTTTCTTCGTATAACGGAAGCAATCCAAAGCAATTAACTTTTGCGGGTGTTTATAATAGTTCACCAAGATGGTCTCCTACGGGGGATAAACTTGTTTTTTCTGGACAAGAAAATTTAAAAAATAATTTTAATATTTTTATGATTGATGCTTCAGGTTCAAATTTGGTTCGTTTAACAGATGGATCTCATTCGACAGAGAATCCCATGTTTTCTCCAGATGGTCGGCATATCGTTTTTTCAAGCAATGAGAGTGGTACTTATCAAGTTTATGTGATGGCGGTTCATAGCGGACGAATAAGTCGAGCTTTAACTCCTAAAAGCCTAGGAGATTGTAAGCAGCCTGCTTGGTCGCCAAGAATGTAAATTCTTGCTAGAAATTACGTGTGCTTGAGACGGATTTAAAAAAACTTGAAGAGCTTTCCAAGAAATTAGAAAGTCCAGAGCTTCCACTTGACGAGGCTTTAAAGCTTTTTGGTGAGGGAGTGGAGCTTGTACGAACTTGTCAAAAAACAATTCAAGAAGCGGAATTAAAGGTTAAAGAAGTCATCGAAAAAGATGGTCTTCTCATAGAGAAAAACTTCGAAAACAAATAATCATTAGCTACATATCACTTGGCTTTAGACTTCTAAGGCTGCTATGTTTTCTGTGTGCAAGATTTTATTCAAAAGGCTCAGAATATTTTATCTGAAGCTAAGCAAACATGGATAAATCCTGCAAAACTTTCCTGGCCTCTTAAGTTAATTGAGGCTTCTCTTTATGTTATGGACGGAGGAAAAGCGGCAAGGCCTGCTCTGTTATACTGGTCTGCTCAGTGTTGTTTTTCCAACGATCTTTCATCAAATCAAAAAATTCATTTTGAGTCTTACGTTCGAGAGCCTTTGTTATCGATTGAAATGCTTCATGTTTATTCTTTAATTCATGATGATCTTCCTGCAATGGATAATGATGATTATCGCAGAGGGAAACTGACTCTTCATAAGAAATACAATGATGCTTTTGCCATACTTGCAGGAGATGCTTTATCAACGGGGGCTTTTGAAATTCTTTCTAAATCTACCGCTTCGGATTCGGCGAAGATTTTTTTAATACAAGAGCTTTCTCGAGCAGCAGGAGGAGCCGGAATGATAGCGGGTCAGATAAAAGATCTAGAAGCTGAGAAAATCAATAATCAAGATCTCGAGCTTTGGTCTCAGATTCATGATGAAAAAACAGGTGCTTTGTTTGGAGCTGCTTTAAGTATGGGCTATGTCTTAGGATCAGATTTTTTAAAGCAAAAAATTGATTTAGAAAAATTAGAAAAAATTCGTGGTTGGGGAATACGTCTAGGACGTTTGTTTCAAATTGTTGATGATCGTTTAGATCGGGGACCTTTTTATAAAAAATTGGGAGAGCAAAAATTAAAGGATCTTTGTGTTACGGAGGCTGATACTTTGCTGAATCAAGCTCAAAAACTTTGGATAAATCCGCAGGGAATCAACTCGATTCTGGACTTTTTTGTAAATCGAAAAGAGTGATTTTTTAAAAAATGGTGGTTAAATTAAAAAACAAAAAAAGAGCAGATCAAATTCTTGTTGATCAAGTTAAGGTAGAAAGTCGTACAAAAGCCCAAGCTCTTATCCTTGCAGGTTCTGTTGAGTTTAAAAAAAATGATCGATGGGAAAAGGTAAAAAAAGCGGGCGATTCTTTCATGCCTGACACGGAATTTCGAATAGAGGATGCAACGTTGTCTGATGTCGGCCGTGGCGCTCAAAAATTAAGAGGAGCTTTTCAGGCCTGGCCTATTCTTGAGGAAAACGTTAAAGGAAAATTAGCTCTCGACATTGGATCGAGTACAGGAGGTTTTACTCAGGTTCTTTTAGAAAAAGGAGCGGCTAGAGTTGTTGCTCTTGATGTGGGAACGCATCAATTACACGAGCGATTAAGAAAAGATCCAAGGGTTTATTCGTTAGAGCAAACTCACGTTCTTCACATTGATGAAACTTTCTGGTCTGAAAGAGATATTGCTCTTCCCTTCAGTTTTTTTGTGACGGATGTCAGTTTTATTTCTGTGACGAAAGTTTTAGCTCATGCTCACACGTGGTTGAGTTCGAGTGGTTTTTGGATTTTGCTTGTGAAACCACAGTTTGAGCTCGAAGCCAAAAAAGTTCCAAGAGGAATCGTGAAAAATCCGGAATATCGTAAAGAGGCTCTAGATCGAGTTTTAGATACAGTAAGAGAGTTGAATTGTTTTAAGACTTTAGGTCAAATTGAGAGCCCTATTAAGGGAACAGATGGAAACGTGGAGTATTTATTATGTCTTCAAAAACTTTAAGTTTTTCAAGTTTTTGTTTTTTGATTTTTATCAGTGCATGTGCGTCGACTTCTTCAAAATCTTCTCAAAACTTGAATGAGGTGAAGCAGGAGGAATTTATTCTTCAAGAAAAGTCCGAACAAAGCACTGAAGGAGCTTCTGCTGAGTCTCCTGCTCAAGTGACGATCGAGAGCGTTCCGGAAGTTCAAACGCCCGTACAAGGTGTTAGTGTTTGGATGGAAGGTATTGGGACGGATGCTTTTTTAGCACTTGGATTTTTACAGGAGCTTGAAAAAAAATTTAAAATTCAAAGTATTCACGGTGTTGGCTTTTCTTGTTGGGTGGCAGTCAGTTGGGCCTCAGAAAATCGTGGAAACTACGCCGAATGGCAATCTTTTAAGTGGGATTCTTGGAATCTATTAGGGACAAATATTTTCAATCGAGTGATGGGTAGGTCAAATCTAAGTGGATTTCAGTCACGCTTAGAAAACAAATTACCCTTGAAAAATAAAGATAAATTCAAAATATCAGAAAATTGCCCTTATTTTAGGCAAGGGTCTTATGCCTTTGAAGATTCACGAGACTTGTCTCTTGCAGAAGAAATTTGGATACAAATGAGAAATCCTTTTTATTTCTCAAAAGAAGATTTTGAAAAAGATGATCGTCAAAGTGGGCTTTTGCGTCCTGCCGTTACGCCCCTTGAGCTTTTACGTTTCACTCCTTCTTCTGCAAGGTATGAAGACCATCTATGGATCATTCTAACAAATGAAGTTGTTCGACAGGAACTAGGGCGCGTTCCTCAATTTGAAATACAAAGAGGAATGATAGACGGATTACGATGGATTCGAAAATCTTTGGCGTCTGGGCAAATAACACTAAAAGATGTAAAAGATTTAAAAAAGAAACGTTCTATGCTGCTTTTGGGTCGCAAAGAAGGACGTGTTTTTTTTGAGAATCATTTAGTGAAGCAATTTGTAGGAATGGAAAGCGAAAGATGACAGTGATTCTAAAGCCAGATGGTGATTGGTTGGCTAAAGTTGAAGAATATTTTAATCAGGATGAGCCAGTGGCACTTCCAACAGAAACTGTTTATGGATTGGCGGCCCCGATATCTCGCCCCAAAGCTATTGCAAAAATTTTTGAACTTAAAAATAGACCGACTTTTAATCCGCTGATTGTTCATTTGAAAAAAGATTGGGATATCTATCAGTGGGTTGAAAAGTTGAGCAATGTTGAAAAGCGCTTGATAGACAAATTTTGGCCTGGACCTTTAAGCCTTGTTTTTCCAAAAAAAAACATACCTGATATTTGTACGGCATCATCTAACTTAGTTGTTCTTCGTGCTCCAAAAAATAAAATTTTTCAACAAGTTTTAGAAGCCTATGGTGTCCCTTTAGCGGCACCGAGTGCCAATACCTCTACTCGGCTTTCACCCACAACTGCTATTCGCGTAGAGGAAGATTTGAGTGAAAGAGGGCTCAAGGCGATTGTCGACGGAGGCAGAAGTACAGAAGGTTTAGAAAGCACCATTGTTCAGGTTGTGAATGAAAAATTAAGGATTTTACGTGATGGAGCGATTTCTGATGAAGAGCTCGTTTTGGCGGGATTTGAGATTGATCAGAGTTTTATGCAGTCAATGGTGAGTGCAACTTCGGGTGATGTGATGCCGGGGCAGGGTAAGCATTATGCTCCTCTTGTGCCTCTTGTCGTTATGGAAGATCCCCAAAAGTGGATGAGTTATCATAGTAATAAGAAGTTACTTTTTTTAAAAATACTTGAAAGTGATGCACCTGGAATCAAACCTTTTAATGAAAAAGCACAGTTCGTTGTTTTGTCACAGAATGATTTGAAAGAAGCTGCTTTTGAGCTTTTTGAAACTTTACGAATGGCCGAAACTGAAGTGGAACAGATAGTGGTGTTAAAAACAAAAGAAACAGGTTTAGGTCGAGCTATTAATGATCGTTTAAGGAGAGCAAATGGATAATGTTTTCAGTCAAATAAAGTTCTTTAAAGTTCTAACAAGTTACTTTTTATTGGGATTTTTTCTTTTTACTTCTTGTACGACCCCTACTGAAAAACTTGATCCCGAGGCGAATCATGTCATCATTTTAAAAAATCCAACCTTAAGTGAGCTTGAGAAACTAAAAAAAATCGGAAGTGGCAAATGCGAAGTTGGTCTCAATGCCTATACTGCCAGTGCTAATCAAGCTTCTTGCGAAAATTATTTGCGCAACGAAGCTGCAAGAAAAAATGCAGATTTTATTATTATCACGAATTCCTCTGCGCGCGGTGTTTCGAGTGCTGAGGTTGAAGCAGATTTTTACAGAAAAAAATAGGGTTACTGTTTAGGTACTTTTCTTTAACTCTCCAAGAGCGATTCCATGTCTTAGTCCGCGAATCGTTGAAATTCCTTTTGTGTGTCCAAAAAATTTCATGCATTCGGTTAATACAAGCATCCCAAAGGGAAGAATATCCGCACGATCTTTACTTAGCTCAGAAATTTTAGCACGTTCGACGTCGGGTATTTTTCGTAATTTATCTGCAAAAGTTTCCAGCTCGTTTTTTTGAAAGTGAAAACAGTTATCTTTGAATTCTTTGTTTCCCATTGCCTTGTTAGCCATGACAATCGTTCCTCCAACAGCGATAAAAGTTTTTTTATTTTGAATTTCTTTTTTTAGATTTTTTGGAACTTCTTTTTTAAGAGTTTGAAAAATAAAATCTTGAGCTTCTCGCCATTTGTTTTCAGAGATTGGATCTCCTCCTATTTCAAGTAGATTGTGAGTTTTAAGGGCACCCAGAGAAGTTGAAACAATATGAAGTTGCGGATGAAGATAGCCAAGCTCCGTTGAGGCTCCACCCAGATCGACAAAAGAGCATTCGTCTTCAGAACATGTATCGGGTCTAGCTGTTAAAGCTCCTTTGAGTGATAGGCGCGCTTCTTCCTCTCCGGAAATAATCGATACAGGGCTTCCCATGATTTCTTCGATAGGCTTTGTTAGGCTTTCGGGGTTAGAGGCTTCGCGAAGAGCAGCTGTCCCAACAATCTTAATATCCTTAACTTTTAGTCGGTCGAGGTCTTTTCGAAAACGTCGCATAACGCTAAGGGTTGCATTTATGGATTCTTGGCTTAAACAACCTGTTTGAGGAAGGCCTCGAGCAAGGGAAGTTGTTTCTGAGTCGAGGTGAAGTTCTTCAAAGACGCCTTGTTGCATTTTGGCGACAAGAATTTTAACGGAGTTACTTCCTATGTCGACGATTGCTAACACGCTTACTAGCATAGCATAAAGGAGTTCAAATGATTGGAATTTTACTAGCTGCTGGACGAGGAACTCGAATGAAATCGGATCGTCCAAAAGTGCTTTTTACAGTCAACGATGAGCCAATGGCTTTTCCTGCTTATCAAGTGCTTCTTGAACTTTGTAATCCTGTGGGTGTTGTGATCGGATATGGTGGTTCTGATGTAAAAGCCTCATTGCTTGAAAGAGCTCATGAAGTGAGTTCTTTAAAAGCTCTTGGCTTTCAAGAAAAAACGGTTTTCTTCACTCAACAAGAACTAAGGGGAACGGGGGATGCTGTTCGAACTGCGATGCAAGGTTTTTTACGCGCAGGTCATAAGGTAAATTCTGATGAAGAAATCATTATCTTAAATGGCGATTTACCTCTGATTCGAAAACAAACTCTTGATTATTTCGTGACAGAAGCTCGTAAGCAAAATTTGGATTCGGCATGTATGACTTTCACGACGATGAATCCCGCAGGGCTTGGAAGAATTCTCAGGGATATGAGAAGTGTTTTTGATGGTATTCGCGAAGAAAAAGATGCAAGTGCAAGTGAAAAGAAAATACGCGAAGTTAATAGCGGGGTTTATTATTTTAAAGCATCAGCTCTATTAAGTTCACTTGAAAAAATCTCAGATAAAAATCAACAGAATGAATTTTATCTGACGGATACTTTAGGTTCGGTCTCTGGTTTTAAAAGTGAGGCCATTCGCTGTCCATTCAAGTGGGACTTGTCGGGGGTGAACAATGCTTATGAATTGTCGATTGCTCGAAGCCTTTCTCAGGCAAGACTTCAAAAAAATCTAGCTGAAAACTTGGGTGTAAGTTTTGCAGACCCTTTAAGTTCTTTTGTTTCGGCGCGTACTCAATTTGAAGGTCCTTGTGTGATTGGTCCGAATGTTCAAATTTTAGGACGCTCTAAAATTGGAAAAGATGTTGAAGTCGTTGGCTCGAGTTTGATTGAAAATACTGAAATTGAAGACAGAGTTGTTGTTGATTTTTCATGTGTTCTTCGTTCAGCGCTTTTGAAGCAAGGGTCTCGAGTGGGTCCTTTTGCTCACCTTCGTCCTGAGAGTGTTGTGGGTGAAGAGGCAAAAGTTGGAAATTTCGTTGAACTTAAAAAAACAAATCTTGGAAAAGGTGCCAAGGTCAATCATCTTGCTTATTTGGGTGATGCGGATATTGGAGAAGAAACAAATATCGGATGTGGAACCATCACATGTAACTATGATGGTGTGATGAAACATCAAACGCATATTGGAAAAAATGCTTTTATTGGAAGCGATACTCAGTTGATTGCTCCCATATCAGTGGGCGATAATGCATATGTTGCCTCGGGCACAACTCTCACGGAAGATGTCCCTGCTGGGGCTTTGGCTCTTTCTCGTGCGGAATTAACACTTAAGCCGGATTATGCAAATCGATTGAAAGAAAGATTAAAGTCAAAGGGGACAAAATAAGATGTGCGGCATTGTTGGCTATGTCGGTCCTAAAAATGTTTCGGATGTTTTGATTGGAGGACTCGAGCGTCTTGAGTATCGCGGTTACGATTCTGCGGGCGTAGCTCTTATGCCTCAGTCAAAAGAAGATGTTTTGATCAAGCGCTGCGTAGGGCGAGTCAGTGCTCTGAAGGAAGCTCTACAGAGTGTGAAGGGTCATTTTGCTCAGGGAATTGCCCATACTCGATGGGCAACTCACGGAGTTCCATCTGAAGTGAATGCGCATCCTCACAAAGCTGGAAGAACTTTTTTGGTTCACAATGGGATCATAGAAAATTATCTGGAAATTAAAGAAGAGCTTCAAAAACAAGGTCAGGAATTTGAGTCGCAAACAGATACAGAAGTCTTTGCACACTTAATTGAAAATATTCGATACAAACTTTTAGCTGGAAGAGATTTTGAATCTCTCAGTCTGCCTGAAAAAATTACAAATGTTTTAGAAAGCCTTAAGTTGGGAACGCAAAAAGTAGAGGGCCATTACGCAATCCTTGTGATGGTGGCTGGCCTTGAGGGGCATTTATTTGGAGTGCAAGCGGGAGCGCCTCTTGTTGCAGGCAAAATGATTGATTCTCTTTATATAGGGAGCGATTTGCAGGCATTGCTGCCTCATCTGTCAGATATGCATTTTTTACCTGCAAAAACGATTTTCGCAGGATACGTCAATCATCTAGATTTTTATGATTTTGATCTAAAGAAAAAGGAAATTCCTGTAAGTCGTATTGATTGGTCACCAGATAAAATTGCAAAAGGTGGCTTTGATCATTTCATGCTTAAAGAGATTTATGAGCAACCAAGTGTCGTCGCAGATACTTTAAGCGGACGATTGCCCACTGAAGAGCTTGGTTTTATATGGGATGACTTAGAAAAACATAGAGAGCTTTGGAAAAACGTTGATCGATTGCATTTTGTAGCCTGCGGCACGGCTTATTATGCGGCTTTGACTGCAAAATATTTTTTTGAAAAATGGGCCCGTATTCCTGTTGAAGTGGATCTTGCCAGTGAATTTCGTTATCGTAATCCTGTACTTACAAAAAACACAATTGTTGGAGTTGTTTCTCAGTCTGGTGAAACAGCTGATACATTGGCAGCTTTGCGCTTAGCCCTCGATGAGAAAGTAAAAACTTTTGCTATTTGTAACGTGCCTGGTTCTTCGATTTCACGTGAAGCAAATGTAAATTATCAAACAAAAGCTGGTCCTGAAATTGGAGTCGCTTCAACGAAAGCTTTTTCTACTCAACTTGCGATTTTGTCTGCTTTGGCTCAGGACGTGGCTCGCATGAGAGGAACGCTCGTTAATTGGCAACATGAAGCGGAAGCTCTTGCAAGGGTGCCACTTTTGTTGGAACAGGTGCTCACTCAGTCAAAAGCCTATTTGGATTTGGGGGCAAGTCTTGAGCGTTTCAAAACCATTTTAGTTGTGGGGCGAGGATTGATGTATCCCATCTCGCTTGAAGGTGCTCTGAAGATTAAAGAAATTTCTTATCGTCACGCAGAAGGTTATGCGGCTGGTGAGTTAAAGCATGGACCTATTGCTTTAATAGATTCATCGACATGTGCAATTGTTCTCAATCCAAAAGACGATGTTTCAGCAAAAACTTTGTCGAATTTGCAAGAAATCAAAGCTCGTAGTGGTTGGATTATTGGTTTGGGGGTTGAAAAACACGATGCTTTTCGCAAAGAGTGTAATGAATACTTGGCTTTGCCTGAAGCGGATTGGTCTTTGTCTCCCATGATCTATGTGGTTCCCTTGCAGTTAATGGCTTATGGCCTTGCAAAACAATTAGGCTGCGACATCGATAAGCCACGAAATTTAGCGAAGTCTGTAACCGTTGAATAGTTAATGTTGAAGCCTTGATTTTTTGCCATAAGTTTACGACTGTGATTTAATAGAAAACAGGTGTGATGCTTACATAAGGGGGCTTTCGATTTATGAAGTTACTGGTGACGGGTGGAGCTGGCTTTATTGGTTCTCATCTTGTTGAAAAGTTGATTGGTGAGGGTCACGAGGTTTCAATACTTGATGATTTTAATGATTTTTATGATCCTTCTCTTAAATGGAAAAACTTAGAAAAAGTAAAAAAAGACATTCAAGTTTTTGAGTCAGATATCAGAAATCAAGCTGATGTTTTGAGGGTTGTTAAGGACAGCGGTTGTGAGGGGATTTTTCATCTTGCAGCAAGAGCTGGAGTAAGGCCTTCAATCTTAAATCCACAGCTTTATCTCGATACAAATGTAACAGGAACCCTTAATCTTCTGGAGGCGGCAAAAAAGAATCAAGTTCCTCAATTTATTTTTGGTTCTAGTTCTTCTGTTTATGGAACTATCAAAACTGTGCCTTTTTCTGAAAATATGTGTCTCAATCAAACAATTTCACCATATGCGGCTTCAAAGCTTGCTGGTGAGCAATTGTGTTCTAACTTTTCACATCTCTATGGTATCCGCTGTGTAAGCCTTCGGTTTTTTACCGTCTACGGGCCTCGTCAGCGTCCTGATCTTGCGATTCATTCATTTGCGAGGTCTATTCTTGAGGGTAAACCCATTAAGCAATTTGGGGATGGTTCAACAATGCGAGATTACACGTATGTTGATGACATTGTTGCAGGACTTATAAAAACTCTCGAATATAAAGGACCAATTTATGACGTGTTTAATCTTGGCGAAAGTCAAACGACGACTCTTTCCCAGTTAATTTCATTGCTTGAAGAAGCGCTAGGTCGACCTGCTAAAATCGAAAGATTGCCAGAGCAACCAGGAGATGTTCCCGTGACCTATGCTGACATCTCAAAGGCCCGATCACTTATCTCATATGAGCCAAAATTTTTGATCAAAGAGGGAATTCGCAAATTTGTAGAATGGTTGCTTGCCAATTAGGAAATTTATCTTCCAATTAATTTTCTTGAGATTTTAGTCACAAGGTTTCTTGGAAGAAGGCGAGTGGCAAAAGCAGTTGCATTGTTTTTGAAGCCCGGTATGACAACTGAGGACTTTTTATCAAGTGCACTGAGGGCAGCTTCTACTACAAAAGTTGGGCTTTGAATTTCAAACTTTATTTTTTGAGGATCCATTTGAGCGACTTCCCAGAAAGCAGTTTCAGTTGCTCCTGGACAAAGAGCCATAACGTGCACTCCCTCATCTTTAAGCTCTTCGTAGAGAGCTTCTGAAAGATGAAGCACATATGCTTTTGAAGCAGCGTAAGCAGCCATAAAAGGAATGGGTTGAAAGCCCGCTCTTGAGGATACATTTATAAGGCATCCTTTGTTTTCTTTGAGTTGCTCAAGATAGAGTCGCGATAGTTTAGTAAGGGTTACAATATTTAGAACCAGCATTTTTTCTAATTCGGAGGGATTGTTTTTTGAAAAATCGCTTGTGACACCAAAACCAGCATTGTTGATAAGTGTTTCAATTTTGTAATTTTTTGTTTTATCGAATAACTCTTCTGGAGAGTTAAGTTTTGATAAATCTAGGTTGATTGCAATAGCTTCCACTGAATATTTTGATGAGAGTTCTTTAGCAACTTTTTGAAGTTCATTTTCTGATCGAGCAACAAGAATTAAATTTTTTTTTCGCTGTGCAAGTGCTTTGGCAAAGACTTTTCCAATTCCGCGAGAGGCACCTGTAATAAGAGTGTATTTTTTCATTCAAGAAAATTTTAACATGTCTTAAAAGAAAACATGTCTAAAATTAATTTTTAATCAAAAAATAAAAGCCCATTAAAAAAAGCACAAAGGCATAAGCTAGGTAAGGTGTGGCTTTAGTTTTGCCCATCGCAATTTCAAATGTTCCCGCAAGCAAAGGAGTAGTGCCAGAGAGAGCAATAAGAGAGGTGAGGTTTCCTATTTTTACGGCTGAAATCCAAAATGTAAGAGAGATGTAAGTTCCTAATGTGCTTGCAATGAGTACCGTAGTTTTTTTTCGTCGACTTAGTTTTTTGAAATCAGTTATGAGGCGTGTTTTGAGAATCGGTTGAAAAAGCAAAAATCCTAAAAAAGCTCCCAAGGAGCGTAAGGCGCAAACATTCATCACAGATTCGTGAGGATTGATATTAAGGGCATAGCGTGTAGTGACGTTACCAAGGCCGTCTAAAACAATTCCAAACAAGGCCATGAGAAGACCTGGAATTTCCCAGTGTCCTTCTTTACGAAACTTTTCAATACTCAAAGTAAAAACACAGGCGATGAAAAAAAAGATGGCGATAAGTTTTGAATAACTTGGTTCCTCGTCAAATAAAAAGTAACTCCAAGTAGCAACAAAAAGAGGTGAGAAGCTAAAAATCATGAGAGTTCTTGCGGAGCCAAGTTTTGCAAAAGCTGTGCATAGAAAATGATCCGCACAAAAAAGCCCAAGAGCTCCGCTTAAAAGAAAATAGGGCGCAATCGACCAAACGGGAGTTTTTTGTAAAACGAAGGCTGTTAAAGTAAAGCAGATAAAAGCAATACAAAGTTTAAAAGAGTTAATCCACTTCCCCGAGACTTCTCTTGAGAAATCTGTAAAGAGAGTTGCTGAAAAAGCAAAGATAAAGTTAGCACCAAAAGCTAAAAGGAACGGCACTCAGGAAACTTAGCTGATTTAAGGGAGGGCTGTCTTTGAAAAAGCGAATTTCAAGTACTTTCTTTGCATTTTTGATCGATTTCTTACTGGTATCGAGGGCCTCGATAGGAGATAATAGCCTCCGTGAAAAAACTAGGGTTTATGGCTTTTGTGGCAATCCTAGGATTTTCTCATGAGACAGAAGCTCCCTGCTCAAACACTCTCGTCATGAATGTAAAGGTCAGCATGGCGGACGTCCATGAAATGCCTAAAAATGATTTCATTGATGCTCGAAATTGGCTTCTTTACCATGGGCCCAAAATGCGGCTATCAGATTTGGGATCGGAGTTGTTGCGCTTAAGTGAGCTCGAAAAGGACCATATTGTTCAGCTTGGGGGAGTGCCGCAAGAAATCTCTCAAGCCAAATTACTTCAAGAGAGAAAAAACCCTCAGCAGAGATATCTTTTACCTCTTACGATGGTGGCTGCCGCTGAAATCATGAGGTTTAGAATTCATCCGAGTAATCTTTTTTCTCACGCTCAAATGCGTCTAGAGCAAAGAGGAATTCCCTTTGAGATCCTCCAAAGTCTCTTAAATAAAAAAGAGGTTTCTATCGTAAGTGTTGATTATTCCAACGAAACTTATGGTCGGCTTCGAATGAGTGCTCGACTCTCGTCAGATCAAAAGAGTCTTTTATCTCACTCGGATACGGTTGCGATTGTTGATATGCGTATTCTCAAGCAGGGTAAAAGCCAAATATATGTGCCCGAGCTTCAGGTTGTGACTGTTTTTAACGACAATTGGCCTTTGCTTCGACAATCCATTCGAGACGAACTTGTTCCCCAGCTTGAACTCAGTCAAAATAAAGCAAGAAAATTAGCTGATTTTTTGATTGGTTTGGACCACAAGCATCTTGTCTCCGAAGTGGAACCAGAGCGTTATGCCTCTGACTATGAGAACTTAGAAGTCTTGTTAAAATCGCCTCAAAAAGCACTCAAAGCCGCAGAGTTCTATATTAGGTTTGTTGAGAGTTATAATCCGGAAGGTGCGGCTTTATTAAGGTTTTATTTTTTACCACCTCATTCATAAAACATATTCGATTACAAGTCATAGGCCGGCACAAAGGCTCTCATAATTTACTTTTTATGTTTGATAAATAGCCTCTCTATTCACTATGTCCAAAGGTATATGAAAAGAGTTTTTTCCTTATTCTTTTGGGTCGGCTTTTTTTCTCTTCTTTCAAGTTGTTCTGAGTCTAAAGTGGGCACAAAAGATCGCCCCTTTGCGATGTATTTTATTCCTTCTGTGGACGCGCAAAAATTAACTTCTGTCAGTTCGGATATGGCAAAGTTTGTTTCTAGATATGTTTCTCAAAAACTCTATAACAAAGATGAAGGCTTTTATGTAAAATCATCTGTTCCCACAAGTTACATTGCGGTTGTTGAAGCTTTTGGCACTAAAAAAGCAGATTTTGCGACTTTTTCAACTTTTGCTTACATCTTGACCCGAGACATAAAAAAATATCCCATCGAGGCTTTAGTGCTTACCAAAAGGGCGAATGGTGAGAAAACTTACAAAGGCCAGATTATTGCTCGAGCAGATAGTGGAATTAAATCGCTTTCAGATCTCAATGGAAAGTCTTTTGCTTATACAGATGCATCGTCAACTTCGGGATATATTCTTCCATCCAAAATTTTAAAGGACCAAGGAATTCATGTGAAGAATTCTGTTTTTGCTTTGAAGCACGACAACGTTGTAACCATGGTTTACCAAAAACAAGTTGATGCAGGAGCGACTTATTATTCAAGTCCTGAAACCGTGGAGGTAAACGGTAAGAAGACTTCCAAGATTACCGATGCACGTGCACGTGTGAAAACACAGTTCCCCGATGTGGAAGAAAAAGTTAAAGTGATTGGTTATACAGAAGAAATTCCAAATGAGCCTTGGGTGATAAGATCAGAGCTTTTTGCAGATGCTCAAGAAAATGAAAAAGTTAAAAGCTATATTTATGAAGCACTCTCTGCCTACTCTGAGAGTCCAGATGGGAAAAAAGCGATTGATGAGCTTGCAGGAGCAACGGGAATCGAGCGGGTAACAGATGCCGCCTACGACAAAATTCGTGAGGTGATTATTGCCAATAAAGATTTGAACCTAGAAGAAACGGTCAAAAAAGGAAAATAGGGCTTAGTCGCATGTCAAATCAATCAAAGCCTATCTTAGAAGTTAAAAACCTTTCAAAAATTTATGATGATGGGAGACAAGCTCTTAGTGATGTTTCTTTTAGCGTCAACAAAGGTGATTTTTTTGGCGTCATTGGGCTTAGTGGTTCTGGAAAGTCAACTCTTCTTCGCTGTATCAATCGTTTGATTGATCCTACTTCGGGGCAAATTCTTTTTAACGGAGTTGATATGGCTTCGTTGCCGAAGAAAGAGCTTTTCGAACAAAGACAAAAAATTGGAATGATTTTTCAACATTTCAATTTGATTTCTCGAAAATCAGTTTTGACAAACGTTTTGTTGGGAAAACTTGGTAAGGCTTCCTTGTTCCAAGGTTTGTTTGTGAAGTTTCCTCAAGAAGATATCGATCGAGCAATGTACTTGTTGAGTATTGTAGGCCTTAAAGATAAATGGAAGTACCGCGCTGGCGAATTGAGTGGCGGTCAGCAACAACGTGTGGCGATTGCACGATGTTTGATGCAAAATCCTGAGATTC
>CAYOWH010000033.1:0-25696 GCA_964407615.1 uncultured Bacteriovoracaceae bacterium
CGACCTTGCTTTTTCTTTCCATCATTTTTTTGAGATCAAGTTTGGTTTTTTCAATCTGTATTCCATGCTCGGTCATGTGAGAGAGTTCATAGAATTTTTCGCTTGAATCGAGCAGGGCTTTTGAGGGAATACATCCCACATTTAAGCAAACGCCGCCTAAGGTTTTGCGACTTTCAATACACGCAACTTTTAAACCTAATTGTGAGGCACGAATGGCACTCACGTATCCACCAGGTCCTGCACCAATCACTACGAGATCAAATGATTCCATCGCGCATTAAATTAGCATAAGTAGGGACTAAGTCTAAACTTAGAAATCTAAAATTAAAAATCTAGATTTAATTCTGTGGGGTTTTCGAGGCGTTTTTTAATGTTCACCAAGAAACTCACAGCTTCTTTACCGTCTACAATTCTGTGATCGTAAGAAAGCGCGAGATACATCATGGGGCGAATCTCAATTTTATCGTTCACAACAATGGGACGCTTCACGATGTTGTGCATGCCCAATATTCCACTTTGTGGAGGATTGAGAATGGGTGTGGAAAGAAGGCTTCCATAAACTCCACCATTTGAAATAGTGAAAGTTCCGCCACTCATGTCATCGATGCTCAGCTTATTGTTTTTGGCTTTGTCGGCAAAGGCTGCGATGCTTTGCTCAATTTGCGCAAAACTCATTTTGTCGGCGTTGCGAAGAACGGGAACAACAAGTCCACGGTCGGTTCCCACGGCGACACCCATGTTTACAAAATCTCTTAAGATCATGTCGGTGCCATCAATAGAGGCGTTTAGAAGAGGCTGATCTTTAAGAGCTAAGCAACAAGCGCGAGTGAAAAAAGACATGTAGCCAAGACCCACTCCATGCTTTTTCTTAAAGTCATCTTTGTGTTTTGCGCGAAGTTCACCCACTTGAGTGAGGTCCACTTCGTTGAAAGTTGTGAGAATCGCAAATTCATTTTGAGCTCGAACAAGATTTTCGGCAATCTTCAATCGCAAACGAGAGAGTGCTTTTCGTGTTTCACCAGGAATAAGCTTCTCGGGAATATGTGGCGCTGTGACGCTTTTTGCAGCGCTTTGGTTTGTTGCGCTTGTTGAATACCCGGCGGGCGTGCTTGTTGAAGCCTCCGCTAAAAAAGAATCTTTGTATTTGCGAATACTACCTGAGCCATTCGAGAGAGCACTCCCATTCGAAGGAGCGGAGGAGGTAGGTGTTTTTTTGGAAGCGGATGCGGAGCTTGCACTTAGAGTGTTTGAGCTTGTACTTGAGCCTGCCTCAACTTTTACAGAGGTGTCGATTTTTCCAATCACACTTCCTACCAGAACTGTTTCTTCTGCAGCTTTGGTGATTTCGAGTTTGCCCGAATAAGGAGCGGCTACTTCTACACTGGCTTTGTCAGTTTCAATTTCCAGCAGAACTTCACCAGATCTGACAAGATCTCCAGAGCCTTTTTTCCAGCTAAGAATTCTTACTTCTTTGATGCTTTCTCCAACTTGGGGGGCAAGAACCGATTCCAAACTCATACTCCTCTTTTAAAACTCCCAACTAGTTTTTGGCAAATGCCATTTCCAAAATTGCGGCTTGATTTTTTTGGTGGACTTTTGTGCTTCCTACGGCAGGAGCGGCTGCTGCCTTGCGACCTACGTAGGAAATTTCGATTTTTCTGCCAATTTTAGCTTCTAGTTCAGTGGCAAAATCACTTCCTGATGCGCCCGTCCATTCCATATAAATAAAAGGCCAGGCCCCCTGGTTTTGAGCCTCCTCTTGAGCCCATCGAATACGTTTGAGCTTGGGCATTCCTGCAAAAAGAGAAGAAATTTCTTTATGGGGTAGGGGATAAAACTGCTCAAGTCTGAAGAGGGGAGTTGTAAGTTTGTTTTTTTGTCGATGTTCTAAGAGGTCGTAATAAACTTTTCCTGAACAAAATATAATTTCTTCTGCGTTTTTATAATCGAGCTCCGTTTCTGGAATAATTTTTTGGAAATTTCCCTCTGTTAAAATTTTCATCTCTGAAAAACTCGGAGTGTAGCGTAGAAGACTTTTTGGAGTCATTATCACGAGAGGTTTGCGATAGGAACGTTTGAGTTGACGTCTCAGTGCATGAAATAAATTTCCAGGCGTACTCAAGTTGCACACAGTGAGATTTCTCTCTGCGCAAAGTTGCAAGAAACGTTCAAGTCTTGCAGATGAGTGCTCTGGCCCTTGGCCTTCTTGTCCGTGTGGAAGATAAAGCACCAATCCACTGGCTCTTTGCCACTTGATTTCGCTCGATGCAATGAATTGGTCGATGATCACTTGCGCTCCGTTAGCAAAGTCACCAAACTGGGCTTCCCATATTGTGAGGCTTGTTGGATCAGACAAGGAGCATCCGTATTCAAAAGCCATCACAGCGGTTTCCGAAAGCGTGCTGTTGATGACAGTGAAGGGGGCTTGTTGAGGAGAAAGGTTTTTTAGAGGACAAAATTTTTCTCCATTTTTTGCATCACTCAGAACAGAGTGGCGGTGAGTGAATGTCCCACGTTGTGCATCTTGTCCGCTTAATCGAACCGCATGACCCTCCAAAAGGAGCGATCCAAACGCAAGAGCTTCGCAGGTAGCCCAATCAAGATTTTTTCCAGACTCCAAGCTTTGCTTGCGAGTTTCCATGAATTTGGCAACTTTAGGGTTGGGTGTGAAGCTTGATGGAACCTCTGAGATTTTTTTTGAAATTTCTTTGAGTTTTTCCTCTTTTACAAAAGTGTAATAACCAAAAGAAGTTTCATCACCTTTTTTGAGAGGTTTACAGTTGATCCATTTTCCTTCAAATGCAGATGCGTGAGGTGTGATATTTTCTCGTCGAGAAATTTCTTGTTCGTTTTCAAAATCTTTTTCAATATCGATTTTAATTTTTTCAAAATCGACAGGATTAAGAATGCCCGCATCTAACAGCTTTTGAGCATAAAGGGTTCGAGGAGTTTGATGATTTTTAATAGCATTATAAAGAAGAGGTTGCGTAAACTGAGGCTCATCACCTTCGTTGTGTCCGTGTCTTCGGTAACAGATGATATCAATAAAAACACTTTCTCCGTAACGGCTGCGATATTCTGCTGCAAGTTTTGCAACCCCTACAAGCGCTTCAGGGTCATCTCCGTTCACGTGAAACACGGGTGCTTCTAACATCTTTGCAATGTCCGTCGCGTAAGTTGTCGAGCGAGCTTCTGTGGGGCTTGTGGTAAATCCCACTTGGTTGTTGATCACAATATGTATGGATCCGCCTGTACTATAGCCCTCTACTTTAGAGAAGTTTATGCTTTCATAGACAACGCCTTGACCCGCAATCGAAGCATCTCCATGAATGATGATGGGCATGACTTTTCTTTGCCGCTCGCTGAGGGGGTAGCTTTGTTGCTTGGTGTAAGCAATTCCCTCTACGACGGGGCCAACGAATTCAAGGTGGCTGGGGTTGTAAGCAAGCGAAAGGTGGACGGGTTTTTTGGATTTCGTGGTGATATCAGCGGAATAACCTTTGTGATATTTCACATCTCCTGATCCAAGAAGAGAGGATTTGTCGTAGTTGTCGTCAAATTCCGAAAAAATATAGCGAGGTTTTTTTTGAAAAATATTTGTGAGAACGTTTAAGCGTCCTCGATGGGCCATCCCTACAACAACTTGCTCGCTTCCAAATTGAGCAGCCTCGTTGATCAATTCGTCCAAGAAAGGAATAAGGCCTTCGCCCCCTTCGAGAGAGAATCTTTTTTGAGCGACATAGCGAGTATGAAGGTAATTTTCAAAACCCTCCGCCTGGGAAATTCTTTTAAGAAGCGCTCTTCGTTCCTCATCACTCAAGCGAACTTTGTTTTGGGTCTCTTCCATTTTTTGGCTGAGCCAGTCGCGAGGTTCTTGCCTTTGGAGGTGGGTAAATTCAGCACCAATACTGCGGCAATAGGTTTCTTGAAGTTGGAGAATTATTTCTTTAAGAGTTGCGTTTTTAAGCCCTATTGTTTGACCCGCATCGAAGACTTCATTCAAGTTTTCTTCGCTCAAACCAAAGCGAGAAAGTTTTAGGAGCGGATGTTCCTCGGGTGCCTCAAACAGAGGATTGATATGAGCCATAAGGTGGCCGGCGTTTCGGTAGGCAGCTATCAGTTCTCCGACTTTTGATTCTAGATAGAATTTTGACAGAGCTTCATGGGGAACACCCTCTTGGAGCGTTTTGCCGAACTCAACTCCCTCAAAAAAATGCTGCCAACTGGGTTCAAGTTTTTCAGGGTTTTTTTCAAAATCTTCCCACATAGCATCTAAGTATTCGAGATTGCTGGGATTTATATAATTTCGCTTTTTCACGCCTAACCTTGAGAATAATCCCACATACGGAGCACTATCAACTCAAAGAAAGGGCATTTTTTGCCGATAAATAAGGGTGGGAATTATTTCTATGTCCTATATTTTGAGCCGAGCAGTTTTAGTGATTCTTGCTCTGGGCTCTTATGCATTGAAGGCGAAAGAAAAATCTCACGATAAAGAATCAAAATCCTCTCGCTTGTCAGCCTCACAAAGTTCATCAAAATTAAGCCTTGCGCCACCCTCAAGTCTTAAGGGGGAGGAGAGCGCTCGGGCAATGAGTTGCCTTGAGGAATTTAATGATTTTTACTGGAACACTAGAGCGGAGTTAAGTTCCAGGTTTTCCTCTAAAGAATTTATAGAGGGATTTTTAAAAGAGTTAAAAACAAAAGCTTCTGATCCCAAGGCTTTTGCGAGCTTAGAAAAAAAATTACTTCTCACTACAGAGTTAAATACCCACGAAAGAATTGAAGAATATTTAAATTTATTTAAAGTTCGGCTGAGTGAGCTAAATATTTTTAAGCCTTGTGAGGGTCAAAAATCTTCAGGACAAAAATCTATGACGGATGGAGCTCATTCTCTAAAAAATCAAATGAGGAGCTTACCCGTTCAAAATCCATGGACGAATCCTCAAAATATAAAATCAAATCCGAAGAATCTTGTGGATGAGCTGTTAAACGAAGAGGCTTTTCAGTGTTCTCGTGATTTTAAAAATCACTTACTTAATTGGATGAGTCGCTCAATGAGGACGAATGTTAAAAATGAAGACTTTAAAAAATATCTTTCAAGTTTACCTGATAATCAATCTTTAAGTCCTCTTCTTAGGGAATTTGCGTTGAATACTTTTTTCTCAAAAGCCTTGAAAGGGTGGGATCCGTTTTTCAAGGACAATTATAAAAATATACCGTCTCAAAAAAACATGAACGATATTTTGGATAAAATTCAATCTGAGTTAAAACAAAGGCAAAGTCTTCGTGATACGTGCGTAAAAGAAATTCCGCTCTCTACTTCGGCACAAGAGGATTTGAGGGCTTTGAGGATTGCCGGTTTAAGAGATGATTTTACGGCTCTTGTAAACGAAGCTATGCAATCAGATGAAAGCTGTAGCAAAGTTGTTACAGGTAATGCAGGAGAGAGAAGTGTTGAAGAGATCAACAATCGTTCTCCTGAAAAAACAAATATTCAAAAAAATTATCCTTTTTTTATGGCGTATAGTTTTTTATCAATCGCCTGCCAAAATTGGAGTTCTTTAAGTCCTGATAAAATGAAGAATGTGAGTTTTGAGGAAATCAAAGAATGGCAAAAAACACATCCGTACAAGAGATCTGTGTTTAGTGGATTAGATGCAAAAAATGATGCTTTATCTGTTGCCGAATTTCGGCAATCAAACTTAAATATTGAAGCTTTGCAAGCAGAGAGGTTTAAGCAAAGTGGAATACAAAATCTCATCTTAAGTCATTCGCTTGTTTATGCTCTTAGCATTCGAGAGACAAATGCGAATCCACTTGAAGGAAGCTCTGTAAGGCAGTCTGAAGTAGATAAAGATACGGGTCTATGTCACAATTCAGCCACCTCTCTTGGAACAGACATGGGAATGGTTGAAGGATCTGATTCCGTATTCCCTTATGCAATGGATTTGCTTAAAAATTACGTTCAAAAAACTCGCTACCTCGCAAAAGATAAAACTCCCGAGGGTATGAATCGATTTAAAAATTTTTGTGGAACCTCTAGTTTCGATGAAAAATATTTAGAGAAAGGCGTCAAAGACCCTCAGGGAACTTTGTTAGATATTCTTTCGCAACGTTCTTCTGTAAACGGAAAAAATCAAACGTGTGATCAGACAATAGATGCAGGGCCCAAGAGTTATAAATCTGGAAATATCGCTGCCTGTTTCCGAGCGTTGCAGTTGTATTGTCCTAGTTATGGAGCCGCTCACGCAAATCTGGTTGTGAGAGCTATGAAGAGAAATAACGGACCTTTATCGAGCCCCTCTAAAGGCTTGAGACCTGCTTGCCACAAAGTTTTCTCAGATATCGTCGATGCTCTTGGAACCACGAAAGGAAAAAAACTATGCGAACTTACAGAAGACTTCTCTATCTTGTAATTTTATTTTTAACTCAGATAAGTTTTTCAAAAAATAATATGGAGCCCCTTGATCGATCGTTTGCTCAGAAATTATGTGACCCAGTTTTTGTGGGAGCAGTTGAGGAATCCTTACTAAGGCTCGCAAGAGGAAATCCAGTGGATTTGACGAGTCGCTGGAAGAAAAGTGCTGTGTTTAGACCCAAAATTAATTCTCAAGAAGTTTCAGTCATATATAAAAAAGGAGCATTGCCAGAAATTCTTTCGGATAAAGACTTTCTTGCGAATGCTTTGAATGAAGAGTTGCGATTCCTCAAAAAAATTGCTCAAAAAAAGCTTTCAAAAAAATTAGCGCTATATTTTACAGAGAACGCAACTTTTGAATTTCAATTTGCTGCAAATGAAGGAAGTAAAGTTGTAGAGCTTTTTAAATGGAATTTTGAGGTTGAGGGTGTGACGTATTCTTTTGGTCTTGTAGCTCCTCCCCCCGATAACGCGGATCTTGAGAATTTGCATCGACCCCTCATTCCCCACTGTTCAGAAGAAAAAATTAAAGAATTCAAAGAAACGTATAAGCCGCTACAATATCTTTGGTCTTCCTCGGGAGTTCCGACTGGAGAACAAGGAGCTGAATTGTTTAAGAATCTTCGAAAGCTGATTCCGGAATCTTCTCGGTAAGAATTCGTCACGTCAAAACTACGTCGCAACAAGAGCGAATATTTTTTATTTTCAAGAAATTGACGCCTATCTTTTTTCAATTCTGTTGAAATAAAGAGTGTGGGGGATCGTGTGAAAAAAAGTCTCTTTGTTGCTTTGGTTTCTAGCCAATTCTTAATCCATGGATCTTTTGCCAGCTTGGGTGCGGAACTTGAGGGAACTCTTGCTGTTTGTGGGTATGGTAAATCTCGAACTCTTGATCCTTTTACTGATGTATCCCTCGAATCAAATAAAAAAACCTCTACAGCTTTGGTCTCCTCCTGGAAAAGCCTTCCTTCTTCTGAAATTGACTTTGATCTTTTTCTTCGTGATCCACGTGCTTATAAATATCTAAGTCCACTTTGTGAGGAGGCTCTTCAGCGTGCGATTAGAAAAAAATTAGGAGCTTCCACTGCAGATAATATTTTAAAAAAACGTTGCTCTGCTCTCAATCAAGATCCTATTTTTAGTAAAGAAGTTAAGGGATTTGGAAATTCATGGGTTAAATCAAATTCAAGTTCAGACGATCAGGCGGCTTCAGAAAATTATTGGTGCGATGAAGAAAATAGTCAGGGAAATGAGCTTATTCAAGTTGCCTGTGCTGGGTTAAGAGCAAATCGCGATTTGAGAGATTCAAAAAGTGAGGCTTATAGAAGTGCACTTAAAAATTTAAAAAAAGATTGTTCATCTGAAACACATTCTTCTCGAAGGATTGCGTCTCGTGATTCCCTTGATTCAGATGATGAGGATTCTGATGAGTATGAGGACGAGCGTGTTTACCGAGGTCGTCCTGTGCCGAGAGCTTTGCCGGGTGACATGAACGTTCCTGTCATTCAACGTATTGTGAATGTTCCCTATATTCCTCCTCGTCCGGGCTGTGCTCAAGGAGCTGCTCGCGCATTGGTGATTAATCCTCCCGGTGGAGCTCTCTATACTGTTGCGAATGCGGCTGTTGCAGGATTGGGTGCTTTTTTGAGTTACAAAGGCGCTCGTCATGCAGATGATTTGAGATACAAAGTTGCGCAATCGACGATTGATGCTTACAAAGCTGTAGGCGCTGTTCCTGACCTTTATGCAGGAAGAATGTTCTGGGGGCAGGGTGGTGTTTATCCTTTTGGAGGTGGTCCAATTCGAGGTGGTGTCTGTGGAGCTCCTCCTTTTAACACCACCTTTACGGGGTGTATGGGTGGAATGCCTGGGCAAATGCCTGTTGGTCCTGGTGGAATTTATGGCAATGGATTTTTTCCTGGTGGCGGCTGCGGTGGAATGGGTGGCGGTTTAGGAGGAATCCCGGGTGGTATACCAGGCGGTATTCCTGGCGGTGTGGGCATGGGTGGCGGAATGATGCCTGGTGCCCCTTGCGGTACTCCTTGGGGTATGGGTCCGAATCCTTACGGTGCTAATCCTTATATGAATAACCCTGCGATGATGGGGCGTCCGGGTGGTTTTATGGGCCCTGTGAATCCTATGATGTTGGACCAAGAGCGTCAGCGCTTACAAGATCTGCAGAATCAAATCGCGAATCAAAGAAATCAGTTGAATCAGTTAAATAACTTAAACTCTCAACTCTTGTCACTTGATCAAAATCGCAATCAACTTCTGAATCGATTGCAAGGATACAATGGATTGCTTTCAAATCTTCACGGCCCTGGTGGTTTTAATGGAAATCCAGGAGTTTACAATCCTTATGGGGGTATGAGACCTGGAGGTATGGGCGGTTTTCCTGGTGGCGGCATGGGTGGCATTCCAGGAGGGATTCCAGGTGGTGGTCTGGGAGGTTTTCCTCCTGGCGGTATTCCAGGCGGTGGCTTTGGTGGCATGCCTGGTGGTGGTCTGGGTGGTGGAATCCTAGGCGGTGGGTGTCCAACGATTTCTTGTTATCCAGGTAATCCAGGAGCGTATTACGCTCCTCCTATGATTTATGGAAACTCAGGTTTTGGGGGAGCGGGTTTTGGTTTTCCCAATCGTAATAATATTTCTTTTGGAATCAATTATACAAACTCGGGTTTTTGATAACTGCTTTACTTGCTCGTCTTAAAAGTTATCGCTAAAAGAGTTTAGGTGAAAGTTCCTCTTCGTAGCGCTTCTTCGTGGCAAACTCCTTTGTATCAACAGTATTGGAAATTAAAAGATGAAGTTCCGCAAATTCTTTTGTTTTTTCGTTTAGGAGATTTCTTTGAACTTTTTGGAGAAGATGCCGTGCAGGCAGCTCCTCTTTTAGAGGTTCAGCTCACAAGTCGAGATCGTAGTGAGGAAGGGATTCCGATGTGTGGCATTCCTTTTCATGCTTGGGAATCGTATGCAGAAAAAGTTTTAAGTCGAGGTCTTAAGATTGCGATTGCAGATCAGGTTGAAGAGGCAAGTGCTACAAAAAAGCTAGTCGAGCGAAAAATCACGCGCATCCTAACTCCGGGCTTACCAATTGATCCTCAAAGGATAGAAGCAAAAGAACATCATTATTTATGTTCGATTTCACCTGTGGCGAGAAATCTAAACAAATCCTCAGAGCTTGAACTTTGTTTTTTAGATTTTCTTGGAAGGCGTGTTTTTTCAGGTGAAACAAAGGGAGTCTCAGCTCTTGCAGAACTTTTAAGAACAACACGACCTCGCGAAATTATTTATTCAAGTGATTTGAATCTTTTGTCTGAAGAGTATGTTTATTTAGAAAAAGAATTTTCTCAAAAAATTTCTGTTTGGAAGAGTGGGTCTGCTCTTTCTCTTTTGAGCGATTACTTGGCCTACACTCAGCGTTGGTCTCTCAAACAAGTAGAAGATTTTTTACCTTCGCAAGAACCCCTTTCTCAATTCTTAGGGTCTTCTTTTGAGGCAAAAATTTCAACTCAGGTCTTGGAGCAGTGGGATGTGTTGCCACACCTTGGGGAATTCCTCGATTCTTGTGGTTCTGCTGCAGGAACTCGCGAGCTTAAAAGATTGTTAGCTCATCCTCTCGCTCACTCAGGGCACATTCAAGCACGGCAAGAATTTGTGAAAGAACTCCCTGTGGGAGAACTTTTGTCACTCACAAAAAATATTTATGATTTAGAGCGACTTGTAGGAAGAATTTCAATTCGAGCAGCAAAACCTGTAGAGCTTTTGCGTGTTCGCGATTCCCTCAAAGTTTTGCGAGAGCTTGATAGTATTTTTTCTCGTCCGTGGTCACAAAAATTAAAAAAATTAAGTGAGCTTGAGGGGCTTTCTTTTTGGGAAGATTGTCGTGAAGTTATTCTTGAACTTGAGAAAAAATTTTCCGCAACACTTTGTGATGCTCCGACTCCAGCTCCAGACTGTCGTGATTTGATTTGCGAAGGTGTGGATGCAAGTTTTGATGAGCTCAAGAATTTATATAAAAACCTAGAGCAGTGGCTTCAGTCTTTTGAAGAGAAATTAAAAAAAGAAACAAACATCTCAAATTTAAAAGTTCGTTTTAATCGAGTGAATGGTTTTTATATTGAGGTGAGTAAATCACATTTAAGCAAAATTCCCTCGCATTTTGAACGTCGGCAAACTTTGGTCAATGCAGAGCGATTTACTCATCCAGAATTAAAGCAACGCGAAGAAGAAATCTTAGGTGCAGAAGATAAACTTGAACGAAAAGCTAAAGAAATTATTGAGAGTTTATCAGATGAGTTACGTGGACGAAGTTTATCTTTGCTGAAAGCTCTTAGGTTGGTTGCTTACGTGGATGCTTTTGCGGGAGCAGAAAGATCCATTCAAAAATATGTGGCTCATGGTCCATGGACGTGGCCTACGCTTTCAGAAGGACGATTTTATTTTTCAATAGAAGAAGGTCGTCACCCTTTGATTGAAGCACGTGAGAAAAGTTTTGTTTCAAATTCCGTTACCTTAGGAGTTAGTAAAAAAAGGTTGTTGCTTCTCACAGGGCCAAATATGGCTGGAAAATCAACACTCATGCGGCAGAGTGGAATGATTCTTTTGCTCGCTCAAGTGGGGTTGAGGGTTCCCGCAGAAAAAGTTGAAATGTCTCCCGCTCGTGGATTTTTTTCGCGAATGGGTGCAAGCGATCGTATTTTGATGGGAGAGAGTACCTTCATGGTGGAGATGCGTGAGATGGCGGGAATTCTGCGCGATGCAGATGAAGATTCATTTGTGTTGATTGACGAAATTGGGCGGGGAACATCCACTCGTGATGGGTTGGCTCTTGCAAAATCTTTTTTAGATTTTTTTGCAAATGAGAGACCCTCTCTGACGCTCTTTGCGACTCATTATCATGAGCTGGCGCCTTTTTCTCAATCTTTCGAAAGTGTGGTGAATGGGTCGATGTCTATCCGAGAGTGGAAGGGAGATTTAGTTTTTTTAAGGAAACTCGTCTATGAGGCAGCCTCAAGTTCCTATGGTTTACATGTGGCTAAGCTGGCAGGAATTTCTTCCAAATTGCTCAATCGGGCAAAGAGTTTTTACGATTCTAAGAGTGAAAATAGCTCTGAAAATTCGACTCAATTACTTTCTCTTTTTGATCAGCCTTTAGTTGCAAAAGCGAATAAAGACGAAGTGTTGCATGGGGAATTGGAAAAAATAAGAAAAGAAAAACAGGATGTTTGGTTGCAAAAAATTGCAACACTCGATACGGACTCACTGTCTCCACGAGAGGCATGGAAACTTTTAGATGAATGGAGGATTAGCGCGGCGCAAGAAGGGCCTGGTGCCTAAGTTATTCATAGGCTTGCCCGAAATTCCTAAAGTCGCGTATGGTTAAGGATATGGCCACTCTAGATAGATTAAAGTCTCTTTTGAGCAATGATGTTGCAATTGATTTGGGAACTGCGAACACTCTTGTTTACGTAAAAAATCAAGGCATTGTTGTGAATGAGCCAAGTGTGGTTGCTATCTTAAAAGATAATCGCGGGCAAAAAAAAGTGATTGAAGTAGGTCATGCAGCGAAAGAAATGCTCGGAAAAACTCCTGGCAACATTCAAGCAATACGTCCTCTCAAAGACGGAGTCATCGCGGATTTCGAAGTGACTCAAGCGATGATCAAAGAATTAATTTCAAAAGCTCTCAAAAAACGAACTTTGATTCGTCCTCGAATTATCATTTGTATTCCTTACGGAATCACTGAAGTAGAAAAGCGCGCTGTAAAAGAAGCGGCTCTTTCTGCAAGCGCGCGAGAAGTCTATTTGATTGAAGAGCCAATGGCGGCGGCAATTGGAGCGGGTCTTCCTATCACTGAATCTAGTGGAAATATGGTTGTTGATATCGGTGGAGGAACAACAGACGTTGCGGTTATTTCTTTAGGTGGAATTGTCTTTTCAAAATCCGTTCGCGTTGGCGGCGACAAAATGAACGAAAGTATTCTCAATTACATTCGTCGTAAATATAATCTTGCGATTGGTGAAAGAACTGCTGAGCAAATTAAGATCACAATCGGAAACGCTTATCCCTCTGGTAAAGAAACTTCTATGGAAGTTAAAGGTCGCGATCTCCTTGCAGGGGTTCCCAAGACTATCGAAGTGAGCAGCGATGAAATTCGTGAAGCGCTTACAGAAACTGTGAATTCAATTGTTGAAGCTGTTAAAATCACACTTGAAAGAACGCCTCCTGAATTGGCTGCTGATATTGTCGACAAAGGGGTTGTCATGACGGGTGGGGGAAGTCTGCTCAGAAACCTCGATATTCTTCTTCGTGAAGAAACAGGCTTGCCAGTTTTTTTAAGTGAAGATCCTCTTTCAGCTGTCGCTTTGGGGGCCGGAATTGCTCTTGAGAATTTAGACTATCTCAAAGGCGTCACCATCGATTAAATCGATTATTGAGAAATAAAGACAATTTTTGCGTGTCTTATGTTTAGAATTTGGTCGCCTGTTTAAAACTTCGACGCGGTTTTTTCTGTAGAACTGGTTTGAGCGCCATTATTTTGTTTCATGTAAAACAAATGAATTCGATGTGTTACGTGTTGTTTCACGGAAATGACAAAAATTGGCATGTAATCTGCTTATATCCCTCCCTAAAAGCAGAAAATATATCTGCAAAGCAAAATTCCTTTAGGAGGTACGTAAAATGGAAGGTGCAAAATTAATCAGAAACATAACTCTCATGGGTGCATTTTGGGCTGGCTTCGCTATGCTCGTTATGAATGCAAATGCTCAACAGAGCATTTATGAGCCCGAAACGACTGTTAAAACAGTCACAACTTCGCCTGGAATGAATCCAAGTGAAGTTCCTCAAGCCGAAATCAAGGCTGAAGCTGCAAAAGCAACGGTCACAGGCAGTGAAATGGGTGTAGCGAATTCAGGTGGAACCCAAGTTCAAAATGTAACTGTTCAAGCAAGTCCTGTAAGTGCTGCAAAAGCAGAGTCGGCTTCTTCAAACACGACAAACGCTTATAACAATGTCGATAACATGAGCAAAATGAGAACAGATACAGAACAAGCTCATAACTCAATGCTCTTACAACAATTAGAACTTGACCGTTTGAAAGCAGAGCAAGGAAGATTGAAGGCGATTGAAAGTTTTTCAACTTCAACAGGTTCTTCTGCTCCCGCTCAACCTCTTGTCGAAAATATTAACATCAATGGTTCAACTATCGTCCCTGCTCGAAGTGGTTCTTCAAGCATCAGCATAGAATCCGAAGATTCTTCAAGCACAACACTTTTAGGAATGGAGCTTGGAATCTCTCCGGTTATTGGAAAGCGTTTTTTCCAAAATAACATGCCTTACTTACTCGCTCCTGGTATTGGAGTTGCGGGTGTTAAAGCTCATAACTTATATCTTGTTGGTGTAGGTCTCGATGGTGTTGTTAATCCTTGGTTAACTGTTGAGGGTAAATTTGTTTACGGAAAAGACAGCATCTCTGGCTGGTTGGGAAGTCTTGGATATAGAGTTTTTGATCGCGATTCTTATGAAGTTACAGGTGGAGTTAAAGTAGGTAAATACATGTCAAGATTCTTAAAGCCTTACGTAGCTCTTGGAGTTGGATACATACACCAGACTTATCAACTTCCATTCTCTTCCTTCAATAGCAATTCATCAAACTTCGAAGTAAACACTGGGATTGGAGTTGATGCAAAATTATCAAACAACTTCTCAATCGGAGTTCGTGGTGATTATCAACATCTTTTCGGATCAAATGGAAGTCTCTTTGTAAACGGTTCAAACGATAATGATGCTCGATACGCAATGTCTGCAAACGCTATCTGGCGCTTTTAAATAAAAAAGAATTACGAGAGCACCTTCTCGATTCTAGAGGCCATCGGCTCCGAACTGGAGCCGGTGGCCTCGTTTATTTTGATTGTTAAAAAGATGTTAAGCTTCTCCTGTAAATTAACAAGATATTCATGATTTATAGGCTCATGGCCTCCGATAAAGAAGAAGCATGAGGTACTTATGTGTTTGTTTTCTTTCGTTAATTTTTTTGAGTTCATGCACCAAGTTTTTTTCTAAACAAGATTCTGATTCTCAAATTCAAAAAACATCTGATGAATCTTCAAAGGTGGCTGTTTCAGCTCCTGCCGTTAAAAGTGTGGAGGATTCTCAGACTGAATCCTCTCTTAAAAGTGTGAGTCTTCTTCATGCTCAGCCTAAAATTCCCAATCAAGAAGGTGCTGAAAGATTTTTTCTAACTTCTTTCGCAAACAAAACAGACGACAAAGCTCATTCAGAGTTAATGAAAAAAACTCCTGCTGTGGAAATGATTTTAGAGGGAAATCATAAAACAGATGGGAAGCACTATTGTTTTTCAAATGACGACAATCCTCAAGGGGTAGAATGTGCGCGTCCTGCTTTAGATTCTGAGGTCCTTATGCAAATCAAAGGTCTGCAGGAATCTAGTTCTGCGAAGCAACCTCTCTACATAAATGCTTTACAGTTTATGTTTAAGACTTCAGAAAAAGGCCCTTCATCTTCGAAGGTTGTTTTTGAAGGAGCTTTTGTTGAGAAAGCTCCCATATCTTTCAATGCTCAAACAGGGGAGCTCAATACAGTTTTGGAAAAAGATAAAATCAAAATTTCTTATGGCTCTTCCTGCAAGTTGATTGAAGAAAATGCTGTGGGTTTTGATTCGATGGCCGCTTCAGTGGGTAAAGACTATTACTTGTCTGGTCTCTGGTCTTTTGCTCGAACCAAAAGAAAAGCCTTTGCTGAAACGCAAGATTTTCAAGAGTCAGATCGGTGTCTTGATGAAGACGCAAAAACTGATTGGTATTGCAATCTTTTTGTTGATAAAGCGCACGTCTGGTATGCGGCGTTTTTTCCCGTCATTTTTCAACATCCGGTAACAGGTGAAAAAGGTGTAGGGCATCGTCAATTTCCTTCGCAAATAACAACCTCTTCAGGTTTGGAGGGAAATATTTCCGCAGAGCAAGCAACTTTTGGTTTTTACTCAACAGCCACAGATACAAAGGGTTTTGTAAAAACTCCCGAAATAGGAAAAGTCGATGATAAAGGCGAAACGATTAAAAATTGGGAAAAAACTTTTATAACAAGGTTGTGTTTAAAAGGTTATCGTATCGAAAAAAATAACAGTGGTGAGCAATCAAAGATTCCGTTTATGGAAGCGCTACGGGTTGAGTTGCGATCTCCCTATTTGAAGGTGCTTAGATAGTTATGAAAACCTTCAAGGAAATATCAATCGAATCTTGGATCTTTATCTTGACGGTTTTGTTTTTTGTATCCTGTGCTCAGAGAGGGCTTATGCCTATGTCTGTTACCTCTGCGGTCAGTTCTTCTTCTTCAAGTAGTAATTCTAGCACTCCTAGTGATCCTTCAATGGTTTTGGAAAAACCAAGTGGTTTGTTTTTTGTTTCCTCATTTGCCAATTACAAAAATGGAAATTACGTCTCGGAAGGTCTTTATAATTTCGTAGACCCTACGGGCAGAAATTTTTGTTATTCAACAGAGCGCTTTTCAAATCCCAACTATGTAGATGCGGTACCTTGTTTAAAACCTTTTGAAGGATTTACCGGTAGCGATGCTTTGCCGGGAGAAATATCATTTAACACAAAATATAAAGACCTAAGAGATGCCTATGCACAATACATTCGTCCTCGTCAAAGAACGGGTCTCATTATCAATGGTCTGCAATTTATTTTTAATCATTACAAGGCAACTAATTCTGTCACTCAGGTTACTTTTTCATCGAATGATCCCAATGCAGCTCCTGTAGAACTTAAACCCTCATCTGAAATTTTTATTAGTTCCATGTACGCAAAAACAGCTCCTATAAAAATAGATTCAACGGGGCGTTTGTACTGGGACAAAACACAGCTCACAACAGATGTTTACACAGGAACGGTGACTGACTGCGATGGTGACAATGGAATGTTCACAACTCAAATTAAAATCCCTCAGTTTCTGGATAATTTAAGTACAGAGGAAGATGAGCGTACTTATTATTTTCTTTCCGGTCTTTGGGTTTTAGAGAGAAAAGAAACTCCTTCCTTTGAAAAGTTTCCAGAGGGACAAAAGTACTGTCGAACTCAAGGAGCTAGCGAAGATCTGTGTGGTTTATTTACGGGACGAACGCGCATTTGGAGTACTTATGTGAAACCATTAATCACAAGTAACATTCCTGGATTTAAGTTTTTTCCTGGCTTAGATGGCTTAAGTCCTCTCGAACCTGCTTCGAATGCTCTCTCTTTTGAAACGATTCTGGGGCGTTATCGAGAATTTAATTCCTTCGTGGCTCGTGTGAATTCTCAAGGCCAAAAAACGATTGCGGATGAAGTTGCTCTAAAAACGAACGTCTCGGGGGCTGTATCTGAGGGTGTTTTGGGAGTTGATGGCGCAGCGATTACGAAGAAAATTGGTATTCAGCAACAAGGGGCAGCGGGCTCTGATCACCAGGATTGGCAAAATCGTGCGCTTGTAGAATTTTGTATCAATGGAACTCGAACAGACACAAATGTGGTGACCTCCTATGGTTTTGAGCAAACAACGAATGTCCCTATCATAACCAAAAAGCTCACAAAACAGGAACCGGTACCTCTCATTAAGGTTTTAAGATCTGAGTTTCGATCTATGAAAGTTCGCTGAGGTCTGAGCTAAGTCCTCTCGCTTCTTTGGGGTTGCGATAAATATCCTCCTAGGGTAATAATAAACCAGCTGTGAAGCCCACGACCTTCTTACATGAAGGGTCGGTGGGCTTTGTGCTTTTTTAAGAATGATGATTTATAAAAGTCCGAAAGAACTTGAATTAATTGAGAAAGTGACTCCTGTTGTATCCTCATTAAATTATGAATTAAGGGATATTAGCCTGCGTAATGGGCAGCCTCTTGTTATTCGCGTCACGATTGATATCAAGGATCGTAGCCGGGGTGTAACTTTAGACGATTGTTACGAAGTTCATAGAGTCCTAGATCCTTTATTTGATGTGTGGGATCCTATCCAAAGGGCCTATACTCTTGAAATCAGCAGTCCTGGGGAGAGAGCACCTTTGCGTTTAGACTCTCATTTTGAAGAAGCAAAAGGGCAAGAAATCGAATTTAAAACTCGAGAAGCTCTTAAAATGGAACAAAGTCCAACGGCTGCCCCTCGAAAAAACTGGAAGGGTAAGTTGGTAGGGGTAAAGACCGAGCAGGGTGGAGCTCAGATTATTCTTGAGGATTCTGTGGGAACACATGTGATTGATGCGAGTCTTGTGGAAGAGGCTCGTTGGTTAAGAAATTGGTCTACAAAAGATAGCGATAAAGAAACAATAAACAAATCGCAAAAAATGAGAAATAAGGAGAGATAAATATGAATATTGAAGATCTTGAAAAGGTTCTCGATCAGGTTGGAAAAGATAAAGGCATTGATAAAGCTCTTCTCATTAGTGCCATTGAAGAAGCTCTTCTAACGGTAGCGCGTCGTCAATACGGTGTTCGACGTGAAATTGAAGCAAAATATAATCCTGATGTTGGCGAAGTAGAACTTTATGAATTTAAAACGGTTGTTGATAAAGTTAATGATCGTGATCGTGAGATTTCTTTTAATGAAGCAAAACAAATGCAAGATGATGTGGAGTTAGAAGACAAAATTGGGATCAAGGTTGATGCGACTTATCTTTCTCGGATTGCTGCTCAAACAGCAAAGCAAGTTATTTTACAAAAAGTTCGAGATGCCGAACGCGAGTTAATTTTTAACGAATTCCAACACCGAAAAGGCGAAGTGATTACGGGATTAATTCGTCGAGTTGATAAAGGTGCAGTTATCATCGATTTGGGTCGTACAGAGGGTTATATGCCTCTCAAGGAACAAATTCCTGAAGAACCCTACAACTCAGGTGATCGAATCCAAGCTTACTTAATGGATGTGCAACTCACTCCCAAAGGACCTCGAATTATCTTATCTCGTGGATGTCCTGAATATTTGATTACACTTTTCGAAAATGAAGTTCCTGAAATTCGCGAAGGATTGGTAGAGGTTGTAAGTGCTGCTCGTGAGCCAGGTATTCGCGCAAAAGTCGCGGTTCGTTCTAAGGATCCTCAAGTAGATCCTGTGGGTGCATGTGTGGGTGTTCGAGGAAGTCGCGTTCAAAACATTATTCAAGAATTGAAGGGTGAACGGATTGATATCGTTCCTTGGGATGGTGAAATTACACGCTTTGTTTGTAATGCTTTGTCGCCCGCTGAAATTCAAAAAGTTGTGATCGATGATGAAAACAAATCTATTGAAGTCGTTGTTGCTGATGAAAATCTTTCGATTGCGATTGGTAAACGTGGTCAAAACGTTCGACTAGCAAGTCAGTTAACGAAATGGAAGTTAGATATTATTTCTGAGTCCGAAATGGCGAAGCGTTTGGCTGAAGCAAAATATCAAATGAGTTTAATTCCTGGCGTTTCTGATACGATGGCGTTGGCTCTTTATCAAAACGGGTTAACAAAAGTAGCAGATGTGGCTGAAACAGCTGCAGATGATTTAGCGACGGTTCCTGGATTTAATCTTGAAAAAGCTCAAGAAGTTATTGCAAAAGCAAAAGAAGTCTTGGCAAGTGGTCAGGCAAACGTGGCAATGCCCGAAGAAATGCTCGACTATAAAACACGTAAGAGCTTGAAGGGTCAGTCAAAAACAGAAGAAGAAAAAGCAGCATCCGCAGAATCCTCTCATTCAATGGATTCTATTGAAGCTAAACTGCGAGCTGAATTGGCGGCCGCATCACAAGAAAAAACTAAAGGCAATGGCTAATAGGAAATGATTAGGAGTCATATGAAGGTTTTTGAACTCGCAAAAGAGTTAGACACTAAAGCCCTTGATCTCATCGAAAAAATCAAACCTTTGAATTTTTCAATTAAAAACCACATGTCTGAATTGTCAGATGATCAGGTTTTAAAAATCAAAGAGTTTATCAACCCTGCAGCTGCTGTTGTCGCTCCGGTTTCTTCGCAAACAGTTGTGAAAAGAAAAAAGGCAGTCGCAAAATCTGACACAAAAACTCCTGTTCGATCTTCGGTTGTGATCAAGCGAAAAAAAGAATCGGAAGAAGTTCTTGTAAAAGAAGTGGAAGACGAAGAAATCAAAGCTGAAGAACTCATTCAGACAGAAGCGAGCGCTGTTGTGGCTTCTGTTGAAGAGACGGAATCAGTTGCTGAGCTTAGTGCTCAGGAGCATGTCCCGGGAGAAACTGTTGAAACTCCTGTTCCTGTAAAAGAAGCAAAAGACAACGAAGTTCCCTCCAAGGCCTCTGCTCCTGAGGTGGCTCAACAATCTAAGCCACGTCGCTTTAGTTTTATTAAAGTTGCAGATGCTTCTTCGGAGGATCTATCTGTTCGTCGTCCTGTCATTATAGAAGATGTTGTTTCGGAAGAAGTTAAAAAAGAGTACCAAGATGTAAAAGCTCGTAAGCAAGATGACGACGATCATGTGTCGGTTGAGCGAAGTGCGGCTGAAATCCTTCGTGAGTTAGAAAAAGATGAAGCGCAAGGTCGCAAAAAAGGTGGCTTTTCTTTTAGAGACACAAGTTTAGTAAATGAGTTTCGTTCAACTGATTATTTGCGACGAGAGCGAGTCTATGCTCCTAGTAAAAAGAAACGCCTTGTTTTCAATCGATCTTCAAGTAAAGTTGCAACAGTTGCTCCCAGTGCTCGAAAAAGAGTGGTGGATTATCGCGGAGAGATGTCAGTCGAAGAACTTGCGGAAGCACTTTCTTTAAAAGTTCGTCAAATTGCGATGAAGCTTGATAATTTAGGTGTCGAGCGTCCCGATGAAGCAGAAACTTTTGCGGACTGGATTTTGGATTACGACACTGTTCAATTGATTGCTGGTGAGTTTGGTTATTCGGCAAAAGATGAAACTGTTTCAGAAGAACAGCTTGTTGAAGTTGAAGCCGATCAATACGAATTAAAATCACGCCCTCCTGTTGTGACAATCATGGGTCACGTCGACCACGGTAAAACATCTCTTTTAGATTTTATTCGTCGTTCTCGTGTCGTGGCTAAAGAAGCAGGTGGAATCACTCAGCATATTGGCGCGTACACAGTGAAAGTTTCGGAGGCGATTCAAAACATCGCTGCGTCTCTTGCAGCTGCAGAAAGCGGCGATGCTAAACCTGCAAAGGCGGGTAAGGCAAAAGGAGCAAAAGCTTCAAAGGCAGAAAAGGGAGATAAGAAATCTCAAGCTGCGGCCATCATTCCAGAAATTACTTTCCTCGATACTCCTGGCCACGCGGCCTTTTCATCGATGCGTTCTCGCGGAGCTCAAGTGACAGACATTGTTATTCTCGTCGTTGCAGCAAGCGAAGGTTTGATGCCTCAAACACGAGAAGCAATCGATCATGCAAAAGCAGCAGGCGTTCCGCTGATCGTAGCTGTCAACAAAATGGATTTGCCCGATGCAAATCCTGACAAAGTATTACAACAACTTTCTGAACTCGGAATCGTCAGTGAAGAATGGGGTGGAGATACTCAAGTTGCGAAAATCAGTGCCAAGACAGGAATGGGAATTGATGACTTGCTCGAAAAAATTCAATTGCAAGCCGAAATGCTTGAATTGAAAGCCCGACGCGAAGGTCCTGCAAATGGAACCATCATCGAGGCTCATTTGGATAAAGGTCGTGGGTCTGTGGCGACGGTTCTTGTGAATGAAGGAACTCTTAAGATCAGTGATTACGTTGTGGTTGGTGTGCAAGCGAGTAAAGTTCGAGCTTTGATTGATGATCAAGGCAAAAACGTTCGCGAAGCTGGACCTTCTATGCCTGTGATGTTGCTTGGTTTAACAGAAGTTCCCGAAGCAGGTGATCCTTTAAACGTTGTTGAAGATGAGAAAAAAGCAAAAGAACTGATTGAACTTCGTAAGCGTCAGCGTGAAGAACAAAAATCCGGTCCTAAAATGTCGATGGAAGAATTAATGCGCAGAATGAACGAGGGTGAAATCCTCGAGATGCCCATCATTCTTAAAGGCGATGTGAAGGGGTCTGTTGAAGCAATCAGTGGAGCTCTCCAAAAACTTCCCACAAATAAAGTTCGTTTGAAAATTTTGAGCACAGCTGTGGGCGGAATTTCTGAAAGCGATATCGTTTTAGCTTCGGCTTCAAAAGCAATTGTGATTGGATTCAATGTGCGTCCCGATGTGAAAGCCCTTTCAGAGGCGGAACGTCTTGGAGTTCAAGTGAAGTGTTACAATATTATTTATAATCTCATAGATGAAATTGTGATGCTCATGGAAGGAATGCTTGCTCCAACGATGAAGGAAGAAGTCATGGGTCAAGCAGAAGTACGCAACGTCTTCAATTTGAGTAAATTTGGAATGATTGCGGGATCTTTTGTTTTGAGCGGAAAGATTGTTCGTTCAGGTCAGGTGCGGGTTCTTCGTCAGGGACGAATTGTTTACACAGGGAATATTAGTGGATTGAAGCGCTTTAAAGATGATGCACGTGAAGTGGCTCAAGGTTATGAGTGCGGTATTAGTATCGAAAACTTCAACGACATCAAAGAAGGCGATATTCTTGAATGTTTCAAGCAAACAGAAGTGGCGACTAAATTAGAAGGTGCTTCTGCTTAAAAGCAGATTGATAGCAGTAAAAAAGAATGGGTCTCGGACTTTTTTGGAAGCCTTCGGGACCCTCTTCAAGCCAATATCTTGGAAAAATAAAACGCGAACTTGATTTAGGCGGTCCCTCGAGGAAAGGGATTGGTCACACAGGAACGCTTGATCCTTTTGCAGAAGGATGGTTATTGGTTGGGTGGGGAGAGGGAACAAAACTCTTAAGTGGGCTTCAAAAACTAGATAAAATTTACGAAGCAGAAATTCTTTTGGGCGCTTCGAGTGAGACTCTTGATAATACAGTGTCTTTAACTTCTTGGTCTTATGGGAGTGAATTAAATCCTCAAGAAGAAGACCTAAGAAAATTTCTTCAACGCAAAATTGGAAAACATGCTCAAATTCCTCCACTTTTTTCAGCGAAAAAGGTTGAGGGTGTGCGGGCCTATGAGCTCGCTCGAAAACAACAAGAAGTAGAATTAAAACCCTGTGAAGTTGAGCTCTTGAGTGCTCAGCACATGAGTCTCGTAAAAGTTGAAAAAAACCTTTGGAAATGGACAGTTAGGGTACATGTTTCGTCTGGCACTTATATTCGAGCTTTTGCTCGAGATTGGGCTAAGGAATTATTTGGCCATGAGGCATGTTTGAGCGCCTTGAAGCGTATTGGAATAGGTCGTTTTTTAAAGGAATCTCAAGAGGCTGTTGTCTTTAAAAACAACCAGGATTTAGAGGCTATCTTCCCATCAGAAAGCCTCAAATTCAGCTTGGAGGGAGCCCTTGAGGCCGTATGGGTTCCTGATGCCCAACGCTGGCGGTATTTCAATGCAGATCCACTAAAGTTTGCAACTAAGCTTTAGTTGTAAGCTTTAGTTGAAAGTCCCCCTATAACACGATAGATTCACAAAGATTTTAATAAGTTGAAATAAGGAGCATAGATAAGTGTCTATAACGAACGAGGAAAAAACAAAAACTATTCAAACATTCAAAACTCACGATAAGGATTCAGGATCTCCTGAAGTACAAGTTGCGCTTTTGACAACAAGAATCAATAACTTAACAGGTCATTTCAAGAAACACATGAAGGATTATCATTCTCGTCGTGGTCTTTTGATGCTCGTTGGTCAGCGTCGTCGTCTTTTGAGTTACCTCAAAAACACGTCTGTTGCTCGTTACAATAAAGTTGTAAAAGATCTCGGACTTCGTAAGTAAAGTTCGCTTTTATCTTAATTTAAGCAAACAGTTAGGCAAAAAATAAAATGACACAATTAAATAAGCCCGTATCCGTGCGGACCGTTATCGGCGGCCGTGAATTATCTATTGAAACTGGACGTTTTGCTAAACAGGCCGATGGATCTGTTTACATTAAATACGGTGAAACTTCTGCTCTTGTGACAGTCGTGAGCGCAAAAGAACAAAAACCAGGTGTTGATTTTTTCCCTATGACAATTGAGTTTCAGGAAAAATTCTATGCTTCAGGAAAAATCCCTGGTGGGTTTTTTAAGCGTGAAGCAAAACCCTCTGATTGGGCAACTTTAAATGCTCGTATGGTGGATCGTCCGTTGCGTCCGCTTTTCCCAGAAGGGTATCGTCACGAAACTCAAATCGTTGTGACGCTTCTTTCGTTTGATAACGAAAACGAAGTTGAAACAATTGCGGGCTTAGGAGCTTCTGCTGCTTTGATGGTGTCTGACGTTCCTTTCGATTGTCCGATTGCTACGGTTCGCGTGGGTCGTATCAATGGTCAATATGTGATTAACCCCACAACTTCTGATCTTGAAAAAAGTGACATGAGTGTTCTTGTGAGTGCAACATCTGAAGCGCTTTGCATGGTCGAAGGTGGAGCTCAATTTGTGAGCGAAGAAGATTTATTGGGTGGATTATATTTTGGTTTCGATCAAATCCAAGCACTCATTAAATTACAAAAAGAATTACAAGCAAAAGCAGGCAAGACAAAACGCGCTTACACTCCTCCGAAGCAAGATGAGGCTTTGTTGGTAGAAGGAAAAGAGTGGTTGTGGCCTCACTTTGAAAAAGCTTTTGCAATCAAAGAAAAGCAAGCTCGTTACAATGCGTTGAATGTTGCTTATGAAGAATTTGCAGCGGCAGTGACAGGCAAAAGACCAGTCGAAGTGGATGAAGCAACATGGGCGAAACATGTTGATTTTGTTTACGATGAAGTTAAGAAAAAATATGCACGTCAGTTTACGTTGAAATCTGGAAAGCGTATTGACGGTCGTGATTACAAACAAATTCGTCCGATTGAAGTAGAAGTGGGAGTTCTACCACGCGTTCACGGATCAGCACTTTTCACTCGTGGTGAAACTCAAGCACTTGTTGTTGTCACTTTAGGCACAGCAGATGATGAACAGTTGATTGATACGGTTCGAGGTAAGTGGAATAAGAGTTTTCTTTTGCATTACAATTTCCCTCCTTATTCTGTTGGTGAAACAGGACGTTTTGGTGGAAATTCACGTCGCGAGATTGGTCACGCGATGCTTGCAGAGCGCGCTGTTGAAGCGATTGCTCCTAAAAAAGCAGAAGGCTTTCCTTACACTCTTCGAGTGGTTTCAGAAATTTTTGAAAGTAACGGATCATCTTCAATGGCGACTGTTTGCGGAGCGAGTATGGCTCTGATGGATGCAGGTGTGCCTATCAAGGAAGCAGTTGCGGGAATCGCAATGGGCTTGATGCATGAAGATGGGAAGTTCGTTGTTCTTTCAGACATCTTGGGTGATGAAGATCACTTAGGCGAAATGGATTTCAAAGTTTGCGGAACAAAGCGCGGAATTACGTCTGTGCAAATGGATATCAAATTAAAAGGTGTGACTCGTGAAATTATGCAACAAGCAATGTTGCAAGCGCGAGAAGGCCGTCTCCATATCTTGAATGAAATGGAAAAAGGAATCACAACTCACAGATCTGATATCTCTGAGTTTGCTCCTCGTTATACAACTCTTAAGATCAGCAATGAAAAAATTAAAGATTTGATTGGTCCTGGTGGAAAAAATATTAAAAACATTGTGGCCGTTACAGGTGTTAAAGTTGAAGTGCAAGATGATGGCACCGTTAACTTAGCTTCTGCGGACCCTGTAGCGATGGAAAAAGCGCTTCAGATGGTGCGCGATCTCACGGCAGAGCCTGAAGTTGGAAAGATCTACATGGGAACTGTTGAGAAAATCGCTGAGTACGGCGCTTTTGTAGAAATTATGCCTGGAACAACGGGCTTATGTCATATTTCTGAGCTCGATGCGCAGCGCGTGAAGCAAACCAGTGATGTGTGTCGCGAAGGTGATCAAATTCCAGTAAAAGTATTGGAAATAGATCGCTCAGGAAAGATCAGACTTAGCCGTAAGGCAGCTCTCGAAAATACTGCGCAATCTTAATTCGAAAGGATTATGACAAACGCATCAACTGTAAAAGAAAACGGTCCCGTCATTTTAAAATGGAAAAAATTAGATGAAAAAGCAAAAATTCCTTGCGCTCAAAGTGCGGGGGCGGCTTGCTTTGATCTGAGTGCTTGTTTGGATCAGCCTCTGACTCTCAAAAAAGGAGAAGTCTTTGCTGTGCCCACAGGCCTTGCGGTGGAAATTCCCGAAGGTTACGAGATGCAAGTGCGTGCGAGAAGTGGTCTTGCGTTTAAGCACGGATTAACTCTTGTGAACGGTATTGGAACAATCGATAGTGATTATCGTGGAGAGA
>CAYOWH010000034.1:0-25530 GCA_964407615.1 uncultured Bacteriovoracaceae bacterium
AAGAGCTTCTCGTTCCCTTAGCTCAAATTATCAAAAGACATACTTACAAAGAAAACAAATGGAAGTGCGTAGCTCTCTCGGGCTTTGCATCTCCTTGGATTCAAAAGCTTTCGGTGGGCTATCTTTTGCCTGATTTAATGGCTCGTGTGCGTTCTGATTTTAAGGCGCTTGTGCAAACTCCGATTCATGTGGAAGCAAGTGGGAGAGATGCTTTTTTTCTTACTCGTTTTGAGGATACTCTTGATGATTTAGAGGGCTTCCATATCTACATTGAGCGCAGTCGTTTTCCGCAGGTAAAAAATACCGAAATTTATCTCTGCGATCTTTTCGGGGTGGATGTTCAAAGTGCGCGGGGCTCCTTAAAGGTTATTCGTTTTTTTGAGAATTTTGTGGGTGCGTTGGAGCACGAAGTTTCAAGTGTGACGTTGCTTCTTGAGAATTCAGATCGGTCTATTTCCGTTGAGGTTCCTTTGGCAGTCCTCAGGCAACACGAAAATAAGTGGCACTTAGATGATCTTGAGGTATGGATAGAGGTCTTGAATTCACGGTCAAGGCCGGATGATCCCGATGAATGAAGCGACAAAAAAAACTTTAGAAGTTCTAACTCTTTTCCCAGAGCCCGTACAAGCTCTTTTGAATTCTTCTATTTTGCGACGAGCCCAGGCAAAGGGCATTGTTGATTTGCAGGCAAAAGATTTACGGAGCTTCGGACTTACCAAGCACAGAAACGTCGATGACACTCCGTTTGGCGGAGGGCCTGGAATGCTCATGCGGGCCGATGTGCTAAACACGGCGCTTGAATCGGCTTTATCTGAAGTGGGTGGGGTGCGTGAAAATCTCAAGGTACTCTATGCAACTCCTCGTGGAGTTCCGTTGACTCAAGGACTTTGCGAAACTTTTGCAGAGTGGATTGTGAAAAAAGATCAACCCTCTAAAGTTGTTTTTGTGAGTGGTCGCTATGAGGGAGTCGACGAGCGTTTTATTTCAAAGTGGGTCGATGTGGAATTTAGCTTGGGGGATTTTATCGTCACAGGCGGAGAACTGCCGTCATTGTGTTTTGTCGATGCGATTGTCCGCTTGCTGCCGGGTGTTTTGAGCGATGTGCGTTCAAATGTTTTAGAGAGTTTTAGCAACGGGTTGATTGAGTATCCGCAGTTTACAAAGCCGCGTGAATTTTTGGGCAAAGAAGTGCCCGAAGTTTTGCTCGACGGAAATCACGCAAAAATGGACGAGTGGAAGCTCAAAACAAGTTTATTTCTAACCTTTGCTTTTCGTCCCGATATGATTCGCGCTCACAGTGGAGAGGGCTTGCCTAAGTGGGCTGTAGCTCTACTTCAAGAGCTACAGTCGCGATTGTAGGTTATTTTTTTCTGGATTTATGTGCGTTTTTTAAGTCTGGCTTTTGGGGTGGTTTTTGCTCTCCATCGTGTTGTTTGTCTTCATTTTTATCATCATCTGCAAAGGGTTTTTCATCTGTGATTTTAATGAATTTCCCAAGTCTTGATTTAAAAAAATCATAAGCTTCTTTTTCTTTTTCATTGTCGGGTTTATTCATGTCAGAGTGAACCCATGCCTGAGCTTCAGAAATCTTTTCGCCATTAATCGGAACTTTGTTAAGGACACCTGCTGTAGCTTCTATTTTGCAAGCATCCCAAAAGCCCAAAACTGTAATCTTTCCGCGCTCTCCCCATGAGTTGCGAAATGTAAAATGAGGTGCTCCGTTGATTGTTTTAACCCCTGTAATGACCATTGCATGGTTGCTGACATCTTCTGCTTTGGGTGTGACTTCTGGACTGTTGCTCACACCTGCTTTTGTGTCTCCCGTACCAGCAGTTACAGGGACGCCGATGCAAAGGTTTCGCATAATATTTTTGATAACATGAGAGTTGTGACGAAAATCGCAGGAGTCATCAGCTTTTTTTCCTTTTCTCAGATAGATGTCGTCGTCTGTCATCTCTAAATCTCTTAAGCTTACTTCTTTAGAGTTATCTTTTATTTTTTGAAGAAAGCAATGACCTTGGTCGCAGATTATCCGAGATTTTTCGCTATAGTTTTTTTCAATCTTAGAATCTATGTTGTCTAATTCTATTTTTAATTCGGCCTTCTCTCTTGATTTTTTTTGAAGCAACTCAAGTTTTGCGGCTTTTGTCTTTTGGTCATTGCTTTTTTCTACATCTGCTTCGAGTTTTTCAATTTCTTCAATAATTGTATCTATTCGATTGTGAATCTCGATTTTATTGATCGAAAGTATTTTTTCTTGAGCTTGGGCTTCAAGAGAAAGTTTTCCTGCGCTATTTTTAAGTTTTTTGTAAGCCTCTCTTGCTTCTTCTTCTTGTTGTGGGGAAAGATCCCAGGGGGCTCTTTCTCTATCTAAAAGATTTTTTACAGATGAAAATTCATTTCCGGAGTTAAAGAAATTATTTTCGCGAGTTTGATCTCCAATCCTCCTTTGTCTTTCATTCATTTTGATGGGTGCTTGTTTCACACAGCTAAGAACAGTTGAGTATTCCCTTGAGAGAGCTTTTTTTTGCCCTGTTTGTCGATAGAGCGCTGCTTCTATGCTTGCGACTGCAGCGTAAGAATAACAGGTGCCCTCAGAGGACTGATCTTTTAAATCGGTAAATTGTGGGAGTTCAAAGTTTGGCATGGGTTGTCCAAAACAAGAGGGCGCAGGGAAATCAGAACTTTCATCTTTAGGTTTGGATTGTGCATTCAGCTGTCCCCTTAATTGAACAAGTAAAATGAATGACAGACAAATTTTAAAAATTGATTTTTGGGTCATTTCATCAGTCTAAGTTACTTTTTAAAATTTTAAAGCTATTTACCTTTAGAATTGAGCATCGAAACCGATATCCATTCCGCTGCTACTATTTGAGTGAGCAGGAGTATGGTTTCTTCCGCCTGATTTTTTTTCATAGAGTGAGTATCCTATTGCTCCTAGTATGCAAACAGCTGTAGCAATCAATATTCCATTGCCGAGCTTGCTAGCATATGCACTGGGTAGAAGGAGTTGATCCAAAAAAGAAACTTCCTTTTTTTCAAAAATAGATTTTATGCTATCTAAATTTGTTTCAAGAGATGAGTACATATCATATTCAAAAGATTTGCCGTTAATGAGGTATTTGTTTTCTCCTAGTGTCTGAATTGTTACTTTTGAAGAAGAAGATTTTTTGTCGGAGATCTCAAGTTTATCGTTATTGATTTTTATTTCCGGAAGCTCTGTTTCTTGAGCCGCAAGTAATTCCATAAATTTTTTATCTTGTTTTTCAAAGCGTGAATTGTATTGAAAGTTCATTCGAGCCACTTCTTTTTCAAGTTGAGAAGGGGTTTTGATTGTTAGCCAGTTTTTTCTCATTCGATTCCATTTGCTGACAATGGTTGGGTCAACGATTACCTTGGGGGAGCTTGCGAGTAAGTGCCCAGGTAAAACAAAAGAAATCACTAAAGAAACTAAAAGCATCTTAACAAAAATTTTATCTCTCATTCTTATAATCTACATGAAATTAAAAAAAGATGAGTTAATTCTTCGTTAAGAAAAACTTCTTTAAAGAGAACAGCGTGTTTAAAGTTTTCTCTTAATATAAAATTAATAAAAGTTAAATTAATTCCGTCTAAACTTTTAAAATGAGAAACAAAATAACTATTAATTGCTTATTGGTTGTTCTAATGACTTCATTTGCTTTGCCTTACTCTTTAGTAGCTAATGCCTCCAGCGTAACGATTGATCCTAAATTAGTATTGAAGTGGAATAGATTGAGTCATAACTGGCTCACTCTTAAGACACCCTCTCAAGTAGAGCATGGGTTAGCTCAAGTGAACTTTAACTTTAATCCTAGTTTTAAAAAACAAGATGAAAAATACATGGAGATTCTTGCTTTGCAAACAACTGAGCTTCCTTTGATAAAGGTTAAAGATGATAAATATGAGATTTACGATGTAAGCTCTCACCGCTCAAAAGCAACGGTTCAGATCATCGGTCAAAATAAATTTTCTTTAAATGGAAAAGGCTTTGAGTATGACATAAATTCCTCTCTTGAATCTAACTTGGAAAAAATTAAAATGTTACTCGATGGTGAGAAGGTTTCTGTTTGGGATCAAGTTTTCATTCCCAAGGGTCACGCAGGCATGAAGGGGGCCGTAAATGGTTTCTTGATAGGTCTTGCTGCTCTTATGGTTTTTGCTGTGATCTACAATTACAAAACTGATAAAGGTGAGAAAAGTGAGAAAAGTAATCCACCTAATGGCCACGTCCGTCCGGCTGAGTTTCAAGATTTCTAAATCTTGAGCCAAAGCATTCCTAAGCCCTCGTTTGATTTAGTAGACACTATTCGGCGTAAAGCCTTGATTTGATAGTAAATATTTGAATAAAAGAGAGGTCTTTAATTTTATTATTTACGAGAAAGTTAGTGTGGTTAGGGTTAAAAAACCCTTTAAAAGCTGAGGCTTGGCCTTGACCCACTTTGCGACTCAGTATTAGATACACTAGCCATGCAAAGACTTGATCGTGTTGAAGCAACATTTAGTAAAAACAATAACAAAGCAAAAGAAATCCCTGTTTTCAAAGCGGGGGATAAAGTTGTTGTGAAATCACGAATCAAGGAAGGCGACAAAGAGCGCGTTCAAGCTTTTGAAGGTGTTGTGATTGCTCGTACAGGTCGTGGACCTGCTTCTACGTTTACTGTTCGCAAAGTTTCTGCGGGCGTGGGTGTTGAGAGAATTTTTCCTCTTTATTCACCAAACGTTGTCTCTATTGAGCGTAAATCTGAAGGTTATGTTCGACGCGCGAAGCTTTACTACATTCGCAATCTTGATGGTAAAGCAGCTCGTATCAAAGACAAGAACATTCGCTTGATGGAGTCTCAGGGCGCAAGCACTGAGTCTGCTGCTCAAGAAAAATAACTTAAAAAAATATTTTATCAGTCTTGATGATCTTTATCGAAAATGACTAGCCTCCTTTTCGATGTCCCGTACTCTCCTTCCTCGAGATGACTTCGCTGCTTTTTTAACGCAAGATTATGACTGGATTGTTGGCTTGGATGAAGCAGGTGCAGGATGTCTTGCGGGTCCGCTCCATGTGGGAGCTTTTGTGTTGCCGCGAAATGAATTTTATCAAAACTTAGTGGAGCTTCCTGAGCCCGTTAGAGATTCAAAAAAAATACAAGAAGCTCAAAGGGAAAAAAGTTTCAATTTTATTCAGAACCTAGAAGATGGCGCACAAGCTCGAATCGAAAGCGTTTCTGTTTCGGTTGTTGAAGAAATAAATATCTATTGGGCACGTATGGAAACTTTTTTAAAGCTGGTTCTTGAGTTGGATGCTCAGCTACAAGGTCGTGCTTTGTTTATCGTGGACGGAAATCGCTTGCATGTCTCCCCTGACCGATTGAGTGATAAGAATTTTGCGCAAAAATGGAGAAGCATTGAGCCAAGGGTGCATGCTTTTCCTAAAGCGGATGGGACTTATTTTTGTGTGGCGGCAGCTTCGCTTCTTGCAAAAGTTAGCCGTGATCGCCTGATGGGAAAGCTTTCTGAAGAATATCCTCAGTATAATTGGAAGAAAAACAAAGGTTACTCAACGCCTGACCATATGGCTCTTGTAAGTGAATATGGATTGAGTCCTCATCATCGACCGAGTTTTTGTAAAAACATTTCCTTTAAAAAGGTGGGCCAATCTTTGCAAGGTTTAAGGGGTGAAGCAAATCTCTCAGAAGTTTCTAGTTAAAAATAAAGTTAAAGAAACAAAACTAAAAGATCGACGAAAAGAATGGGGTCGCCAAGGTGAGGAAGAGGCGATTGTTTTTTTAAGAAAACAGGGATTTCAAATTGAGAAAAAAAATTGGAGAGTTCGATCGTCTCTAAATTCTAAAAAAAGAATTCAGGTCGACTTAGTTGTTTCAAAAGAAAAGCATTTTTATATTGTTGAGGTAAAGAAACATATTTGGACCTTCTCTGGCTTTGAGTCTTTGATCAGCGATTCTCAAAGAGGAAGGTTGATTTCTCTGACGTATTCTTTGCAGCGCTTGAAATACCAAGGTCAATCTTGGGGTTTTCTTCTTGTCTGGATACACAACGCTGAAGCAAAAATTATAGAAAGAATCGAGTATCAAAGTTTTCGCTAGAGGTGTCTAGCTATTAGACGCTTGTTTGGGCTTTTAGCGTATTTTTGTATGATATTTTCTAATTCTTAACCAAAACTTAACATTCAAAAGTTCATAATAAATCCATGAGAAATTTTTCAATTCTTTCTTTTTTTGTTTGTTTGTTTTTAGTCTCTTGTACGAATTCTGTTAATAGCGATTCTTCTTCTACAGCAACTCCTAGTAGTGTGGGCACTCTTTCTTCTGTAAGTTGTACATTCAACCCGAGCTTTTTAACGACAGGTACGGGTATTATACGATCGTATCCAAGTGCAAATTCGTATGTTGTGAACTACCGTTGCGAAAAAGATGGGGCTTTGGTGAGCGAGGCTGAATGTCGAAACACCTCTGATTCGTCTTTTAGTTCTTGTGCGGCAGAGGGAAGTCTTATGGTTTCTAAATCTCTTTTTACCGGACAGTATAATCTTGCTTTTAGAGGTAAAAACTCTTCTGATACAACTTTTAGCGCTCCAGTTCTTTATAATTTTGGAATTGATCTTCTCTCTCCTTTTGTAGAAGACAGCGTGGTTGTTGTTTCTAAAACCCATAATTCTTTCTCAATAAATTTTGCAGTGACAGAGCCGAGTTCTCCCTTGCCCTCGTCTGGCAAGAAAACAATTCAGTGCGCTCTTTCCGATGCTAGCGTTTTACCTGCTAGCCCTTCATGGGAAGATTGTAGCTCTCGTCAATTTAGTAAGGCTTCTTTAAATGCAGATACTGATTACTGGGTGTTTTTTAATGTTGTTGATTTTGCTGAAAATACAAATTCTACAGCGAGTGAAGGAATTACTTTTTATAAAATTCACACCAATACAGCGCCAGTGGTTGTTGATCCTGGAAGTCCAGGGCTTTGTACTATTTCATCTCCTACAGAAAATACTTATTTAACAGGTACAACTCTGAGAGTTTCTTATTCTTGTCCCAATAATCTTCTACAAAATCAGTGTTATTTGTTAAGACCAGGTCAGACAAGTTCAGCTCTTTTCAATTGTGACGAAAGCTTTTATCAAACCTCTTTTAACTTAGATGGTCGCTATGAGTTTTGTGTAGTTGATGGGCCGAGCGGAACAAATTCATGTGTGAGTTTTAACAGAGATACGGTTAAGCCGACTTCTCAGATTCAAACCCTTACATCAACCTCATCGAGTGTTGTTGCAACTTTGAAGGCTAGTGATTTTGACAGTGGAATTGATCGCTTCACATGTGCTCTTGTAAATAATGAAAGCGGAAAAGTTTATAATGCTGCTCAAGTTGAAAAGGTGAGTGTAGATGCAGCTTTAAACGATAAGAGTGTACCTTGCGGTGATCTTGGAAGTTCTGTGGTCACGGCATCGTTTGATTCAACTGTTGTGACAGCTTTGGGTTCTTATACTTTTTACGCAAAAGCTTATGATCGAGTAGGGTTAGATTCTACGATGCTTGTGAGGGACATAACGGTTGGAGCAAGTAACGGTCTTTCTTGTCAATTTACAAATCCACAAAATGGTACATGGGTTGACAGTCCTAATCAGACTTTTAACTATAGCTGTGATTACAATTCGTTGGGAACTAATGTTACATTTGCTTGTTCTGCGGTGAATCTGACTCGTAATACATCTCAAGCTTTTGATTGTTCAACGGCTGCTCCAGTGTGCGTCAATTCCCTTTTGGATCCCACAAGTGTTTCTTGTACATGGGCAGGAAGTTTTACGACACAACTTTCATCAAGTTTTTATTCTTCAGGAGATACCATTCAAGTGAACGTTCAGGCTCAAGACAGAACAAATTCTTCTGTGTTGTTATCAACGGCTACGGCTCAAGATAGTTACAAAATTGATTCTTCTGATCCTGTGATCAGTCAGATTGATATCAATGCTTCTACCAATGAAGTTTTGTTAACATATATTGCCTCAGATCCAAATCCTGGAAGCGGTTTGAGGACAGACGGAGTTGTTTATAACGTATACAAAGTTTTGCGTGATGGAACCGCAAAAGGAATTGTGTTGTCTGAATTAACGGACTTTGATGTTCAGATAAGCTCCAATCAATTAAAGTTTGGATCAAGAAATTTTAATGCGGACAGTGTTTATCGTATTGATATCACAGCTTTCGATAATGTGAATCGTAGCTCAACTCAGTCTTCTTTGATTTTTCCCGGACCTAACTCTAGCTTAGCTCCAAGCTGTTCGATCCTCCCAGTAGCAGGTCAAAGTTATAGTCAAACAGACACAGTATCAACTTCGGTTTATTTGAAGTGTTCAAATCCGTATTTGAATTCAAGTGGTGTTCAATCTCATACCACTCTTCCTTATTGCCGTGTGACTGCAAAGGGTCTTGATGGTGCAGTGACTGTGGGATCTTGGCAGCGTTGTAGTGCAAGTAATTTTTCTAATAATGTGAATTATCTTTATACTCTTTACAATGCAGTCTATTTAACCGGAAATGTAAAAATTGAAGCAAAGGGTTGTGATAGTACTTACACTTATCTTTGTGGTGATGTCTCAAGTTTCAATTATCAAATTTTACATGCTGGAGATGGTGCTTGGAGTGAGGAAAGTATTGTTTATTTTGGAACAGATACTCAGACACAATTTAAACAAAAAGTTTGTAACAACCCAGTGCCAGCAGCAAATGGATTACCATGCGCAGTTGAAGTGGATAGCGGGTGGTTCTTGGGTGCTTTGAGCGCTGAGGGATATAGAACTCAATTTAAAGTTTCTGAAACATGCAAAGATCCTGAGTACTCTTATGATCCTCTTCAAGCGAAGTGTGTTTTAAATTAAGCAGCTTTGAGTTTTTGATTTTTGGGTTGTGAATCAAAGCGGATATTTGCTCCTTGGGAGTAGCTTCGAACTTGATTTCGGCCACCTTCTTTGCAGGCATAAAGAGCATCGTCAGCCATGGTAAAAATTTCTTTGATGTCAGACGTATCAAGGATAGAAGCAGAAATACCAACAGAAACTGTTACTTTTAATTCTTTGTCTTGATATTTCACAACGTTTTGTTCGACTTTTCTTCGAAAATTTTCAATAACTAATGCGGCTTCCTCGGGTGTCGTGTTGGGAAGGATCATGCAATATTCTTCACCGCCGTATCGAAAGACGATGTCTTCTTTGTCTAAGCGTCTGCAGCTTGAAAAAACCTTAGCAACAGACATTAAAACTTCATCGCCAGCTTTATGCCCGTAGGTATCGTTAAAGGTTTTGAATTTATCAATGTCACTCACGGCAAGGCACATGGGTTTGCCGCTTTTAAGAGATTTTTCTAATTCTTCATGGAGAATCATTTCAAAGTGTCTTGTGTTGTATAAACCTGTCATTCGATCAGTTATCGAAGCATTATAGAGTCGGGTTTTATTTAAATTTACTGCAGCTTGGTCAGAAAGACTTACGAGGAGAGTAAGATCTTCTTGGGTAAATCTGCCTAAAGGATCGAGAACTTTTTTTCCATTTTCATCAAGTTTCACTTTATTGGTCATGTTGATAACGCCTTCCACAACCCCGCCGTAAATCACGGGGACAGAGCATATGCAATAAACAACGTGTTGACCAAATTGCGGAATTCTATCGCGATCATTTTCTCGAATAGCTTTTCGGGTAGCTGCTGATTGACCTGCAATTCCTTCACCAATATCTATGGGTTTTGTTTCTGTAATGCCATTATTTATATTGTCTCGGACATCGCTTGGAATCTCACCCCATACAACTTTGAGTTCTAGTTTTCCGGTTTCTTTATTTAAAAGCATCAAGTTTCCTTTTTGTGCTTTGACGGCATCAACGGCTGTTGCAAGAGAATCAATGCAAAGTTTTTTAAAGTCATTTACGCTCGCGATCTGTTGGTTGATATCGTACAGAGTTTGAATATTTCTTAAAATACGTTCGTTTTTTTCGTATTTTAAAGTTGAATCGATGTTTGTTGTGGCAATAGAGGCAAGTTCTTGAAGAAAGCTATAATCATTTTCTGAGATTTGGTTCCCGTCTTCGCATTCTCCAAGTGTCAGAATTCCTTGCACGCTTCCGTTTCGAATAAGTGGGCACCAGATATCTGATTTGAGAACGTCTAAGTTCCATTGTCTCCATGCTGTTTCAAAACGTGGATCGCGTTGCATATCTCGCACGCTGAAAACATTTCCTTGCTGAATAATTTGCCAAAGAAGACCATTGTCTTTGGGAAATTTATATAAAAAGGTGGGCTCACTTCTGTTTTTTTTGGAATCGTAAAACTCATCTGCTAGCCCATGATATGCTTTTACTTGGTAATATTCTTTTGAAGGATCTAGATCGTCTAAAAGTAAAACTGTGGAATTTATAGAACCATATTTTTCGCGCACGACGGCCATAAAAGTATCTAGTAGGGGTTTCATTTGAAGAATATTTCCTAGGCCTTTTCCTGATTGAAGGAGAGCGCGCATCTCAAAAATGAGAATGTCTTGGCGTATGGATTTTTCTTTGTAATAGGAAAGTTCTTCCACAGGGATCTTTGTTGTTTTAGACATTTTTCTTCCTCACTATTAATTAACGGAAAAAAAATGACGCGTCTTAAAGTTAAATTTTCATTAACAATAGCTACTTTTAAAGCTAAGCCTTCAGGATAACTTCGCTTACAAGTTTTCGAATGCCTTCGAAAATATCACTCAAGTTTGCATCGTCATACATGTAAGCGGGAGTTGTGTAGATTTTATTACTTCCATCAACACAGCATTCATTTGCGTGAGTGACGGTGTGTTTGTGGCCGATTTTTTCGATGGATTTGGCAACTTCTCCGTCGGCACCTACTGTTAAATTAAAATTTTTATCACGAAAAGCAAGAGCAACAATAGCGGGAGCGATGCACACAGCTCCAATGGGTTTTTGTGCCGCATGAAAAGCATGGAGTTTTTCTTTGAGCTCTGTGATCACTCTTCCGTCGATTCCTTTGCTTGCAAAGTCACATAAGTTTTTTGCCGCTCCAAATCCACCCGGAAGAATAATACCATCAAATTCGGAAGGGTTGAGCTCAGAGAGGGCTTTGATTTTTCCGCGAGCAATACGTGCAGCTTCAACGAGTTGGTTGCGGGTTTCGTTCATGGTTTGTCCTGTGAGGCAATTGATGACGTCTTTTTGAGGAGCGTCGGGTGCATAGCACTGCACCTCCACAGGGTGTTGGCTCAGGGCCCACAAGACGCCGACAGATTCTCGGATTTCACTTCCATCTTTAAATCCGCTTCCACAAAGAACAACTGCAATTCTTTTTCTCATCGCCATGAAAAATGTTATACACATCACATGGTACAAGGCAAAGTGACCCTCCGTGAAATCAGTCGCAAGCTGGAAATGGAATTCAATCAAAAAGACGAATGGGTTCTGCGGGCTCTCGAAAAATCTGCTCCTCATCAAGATATTAGCGGAAAAAGCCCCTCTGATTGGGCCGCAGCATCGCTTTGCTCGGGTGAGGTGCGTATTGAGCGTTTAGACCCCGAATATACGGTTGAGGGCCATTTTAAGGCTCGAGTGCCTGTTTTATGCCCTCGTTGCACAGAAGAGGGGACCGTGGCTCGTGAAGGCGATTTTCGCCTTTTTATCCGTCCTCAGGGGGCCCATGAGGTGAACGAAGAAGGGGATGATCCGGACTACATCTTTTTGAACACCCCATGGCTCGATATGATTGAGATCCTTTCAGAGCAGCTCGTGGCAGCCGAATCTTTAGTCGAGCGACCTGATCAAGATTTGCAAGGAAAACCTCACGAATGTGAAGGGTCAAAGGAAGTGACAAAAGCTTCTGTTGAACAAAGTGAGCTAAGTACTGGACAAAATGACTCAAAAGCGCGAAACTCACCCTTCGCAGTTCTTGGAAAATTAAAAGAACTAAAAGGCTTAAAAAGAGGTAAATGAAATGGTAGTACCTAAGAAGAAAACGTCTCGCTCAAGAAGAAATCAGCGTCGTGCACACGACTTTTTAGTTCCAAAAGGTTTTAGTATTTGTAAAGAAACGGGAGAGGTTGTGCCTCCTCACCGTGTTAGCCCTATGGGTTGGTACAAAGGAAAAAAGATTTTCCAAACTAAAGCTGAACGTAAAGCGAAGTAGTTTTTTTACTTTTCTTGAAACTTAATCTTAAGCTTTTATGAAATACGGCTCAAGAATCATCAGCACAGGTTTAGGTAAGCCTAGTCTCAAGTACACAAACGACGATCTTTCTAAAATTGTTGAAACAAATGATGAGTGGATTCGCACACGAACGGGAATCAGAGAGCGTCGATTTATTGATTTTGAAAAAGGTGAAACGATCACCGATCTTTGCGTGCGAGCAGCTGAGCAAGCACTCGAGCGTGCACAGTTAAAAGCTTCTGATATCGATCTTGTTTTAACGGGTACAATCTCTGCCGAAACTTTCATGCCGAATAACTCTGCTCGAGTGATTGGTCGTTTGGGAATGAAGGGAATTGCGGGTTTTGATTTAAGTGCCGCTTGTGGAGGGTTTTTATTTGCTCTTCATACAGCAAATGCTTTGATTCAAAATGGGTCTCACAAAAAGGTAATGATCTTTGGAGCGGATGTTTTGTCTGCGGCTCTCAACATGAAAGATCGCACAACATGTGTTCTTTTTGGAGACGGGGCAGGCTGTGCAATCTTAGAGCGTATTGAAAATCCTAATCCTCTTAGAGACTCTATGGTTTTGGGGTCAAAAATTTACACAGATTTTGATGCAACCGACGCGTTGACGATCAATGCGGGCGGAAGCCGTGCGCCTACTTTCAGACATGATTTACATGAAAAGCATTCTCCCTATGTACAGATGAATGGTCAGGATGTTTTCAAGCATGCTGTAAAGGGGATGGTTCGTGCTGCAAATGAATTGCTCACTGAGCTTAAAGTTCCCACTTCTGAAATTAAATGGTTTGTTCCACATCAGGCCAATTTAAGAATTATTGAAATGACTGCAAAGTATTTGGATTTTCCTATGGATCGAGTTTTCGTGAATATCGATCGATGGGCCAACACTTCTGCGGGCACAATTGGAATTGCTCTTTCTGAAATGCAAGAACAAAACAAATTACAAAAAGGTGATCTTATCTTGATTGATGTTTTTGGAGGCGGCTTTAATTATGGAGCGGCTCTGGTTCGTTGGTAGTTTCGCTGCTAATTTATAAAAAATATGAAAGCACAAAGTCTTGTTGTTTTTCCCGGCCAAGGAAGTCAGTTTCCGGGTATGGGAAAATCTTGGTTCGAGAATTTTCCTCTTTACCGTGAAGCGATTGAAGAAGCTTCTGATGCTTGTTCGTTGGATTTCAAAAAATTGAGTTTCGAAGCAAGCGAAAGTGAAATTCGCGATACAGAAATCGCTCAACCTTTGATTCTCACCGCTTCTTGCGGAATGTGGAAAGTTTTAAATTCCGTTTTTGGATTTCAAGAAAAAGTTGAAGCAAAAATTTTCGCAGGACACTCTTTGGGTGAATATACGGCACTCGTGTGTGCGGGAATTTTGAGTCTTAAAGACGCTGCTTCAACGGTGCGTCTTCGCGGACGCTTTATGAAAGAAGCTTGTCCGATTGGGTTGGGGGGCATGAGGGCTTTGATTTTGCGAGAAGCAGTAGGGCGCGAAAAGCTCATGGAGCTTTGTCGAATTGTAAGCAAAGAATCCAAGTTGATTGCTCTTGCTAATTGGAACACAGATACGCAGGTGGTGTTGTCTGGCTACAACGAAGGATTGCAATATCTCGACACACTTGTAGGCAAAGATGATTGGAAGTGGATTCGTCGGAGTATTCCTCTTGAAGTGAGCGGGCCCTTTCATTCTCCGCTCATGGAAAAGGCCACAGAAAAGCTTGGGCTTGTTCTTGAGTCGTTAAAATTTTCAACTTCAAAATCACGTTATATTCCAAACGTGACAGGCGAGCAGAGTTCTTTAGAAGATAGTTCCAAAATAAAAGAAAACTTGAAGGCTCAGGTTGCAGGTGGCGTGCAATGGTATCCAGGTCTTGTTTCCGTTAAAGATGAAGTTACTCACCATATTGAAGTGGCTCCTTCTAAGGTTTTAACGGGAATGGTAGCGCGAGTGGATGCTTTGAAGCATTGGAAGAATATTCATTTCGAAGATCCGACAAAAGTAGAAGAGGTTTTTTCAAAAATATAAAATGTTGTTACACGGAAAAAAAATAATTTTAACGGGTGGGTCGCGTGGAATTGGAAAATCTTGTGTGGAGTATCTGGCGGCGCAAGGTGCAAAAGTGGCTTTTTCTCATACAGGAACAGGAAACAGTGCAGCTGTGGAAAGCTTTGAAGCGGAACTTCGATCTAAGGGTTATGATGTAAAAGCTTTTGCAGTGAATCTTTCAGAAGTGGGTTCTTTTAAAGAAAAGATTTCTCTAATGACCGATTATTTGGGTGGCCTCGATGGTCTTGTGAATAATGCGGGCATTACGAGCGATAATTTGATTTTGAGAATGAAAGAAGAAGAGTTCGATAAGACTTTGGATGTGAATCTCAAGGGTGCTTATTTTTTTACAAAAGAATGCATGAGGTCGTTGATGCGCTCTGAGTCTTCAGCATCGGTTGTTTTTATGAGCTCGGTCGTGGGTGTTATGGGAAATTCGGGGCAGTCAGCTTACGCGGCTTCAAAGGCAGGGCTTGTAGGATTGGCGAAATCCTTGGCCAAGGAACTTGCTTCGCGCCAGTTAAGGGTTAATGTAATAGCACCAGGATTTATTCAGACCGAAATGACTGGAGTTTTAGATGAGTCCGTTAAGAAATCTTATATGGACAACATCCCTCTAGGGCGTTTTGGGGAAGCGGTGGAAGTGGCCCAGGCGGTTACTTTCTTGCTTTCAGATATGTCGCGTTACATAACGGGACAGGTCTTGAACATAAATGGTGGCTTGTATATTTAAGGAATTAAGATTTTAAATTAAGGAGTTCGGACTCATGAACGTAGAAGAAAAAGTAAAATCAATTATTGTTGAACAACTCAATGTAGATGCAGACGCTGTAAAACCAGAGGCGGCTTTCATTGAAGATTTGGGTGCCGATAGCCTTGATATTGTTGAATTAGTGATGACTATGGAAGAAGAGTTTGATCTCGAAATTCCAGATGAAGCGGCAGAAAAAATCAAAACTGTTGGCGACGTTGTGACATACGTTAAAACCAACAGCAAAGAATCTCACTAATTAATTTTTTGGATTTCAGCCGATGAGTCAGCAAAAACGGTCCAATGAGCGTAGAGTTGTCGTCACGGGTATGGGGTGTGTCACCTCACTCGGTTTGAATGTTTCAGATTTTTGGAAGAGTCTTCTTTCCGGAAAGTCAGGGATTTCCACTATTACTTCGGTTGATACTTCTGATTTGGATGTCCATTTTGGGGGTGAAATTAAAAGTTTTGATGCGAGTCTTTGGATTAATAAAAAAGATTTGCGTCGGATGGATCGTTTTATCCAATTAGGTCTTGCGGCAAGTCTTCAAGCGATTGAAGAAAGTAAGCTCGATTCGTTTCCAGATAAACGTCGCATCGGAGTGTTGCTCTCAAGCGGTATTGGTGGATTGTCTGCTATTGAAGAATCCTCTGTAAGTTTATCTCAAGGAAAAAGGCTTTCTCCTTTTTTTATTCCCTCCATTATTTCTAATTTGCTTCCTGGTCAGTTGAGTATTTTGAAGGGCTACAAGGGCGCAAATTTTTGTATCACTTCTGCTTGTTCAAGCTCTGCTCACTCGGTGGGTGAGGGGTTTCGCATGATTCAGCGTGGAGATGCGGATGCGATGGTTGTGGGCGGTAGTGAAGCTCCACTTACTCGACTCTCTATTGCAGGATTTTCTGCCATGAAGGCTTTGTCTACACGCAATGAATTTCCCGAAAAAGCTTCAAGTCCTTTTGATGTAAATCGCGATGGCTTCGTCATGAGTGAAGGGGCTGCGACTTTAATCTTAGAAACTCTTGAAAGCGCTGAGAAAAGAGGCGCTCCAATACTTGCTGAAATTGTAGGTTATGGAACAAATTCAGATGCGTATCATATGACGGCTCCTACTGAAAATGGCGAGGGGGCTCGTGAGTGTATGGAATATGCACTGGCAGATGCTTCTCTTTCTCCAAGTGAAATTGATTATATCAATATGCACGGAACATCGACTTCGGTTGGTGATGTTGCGGAGTCGCGCGCTATTGCGACGCTCATTCCTGATTGGAAAAAACATCTTCTTGTAAGCTCCACAAAATCTATGACGGGTCATTTGCTAGGAGCTGCGGGAGCGCTCGAAGCATTAGCGTGCGTGATAGCAATGCGTGAGGGGCGAATTCCTCCCACAATCAACTTGCATCAGCAAGATCCCGAGTGCCCGCTTGATTATGTGGCTCACGAAAGCCGCTCTCACCAAATGAAGACGGTTATGTCCAATAGTTTTGGCTTTGGTGGAACAAACGTTTCTCTGGTCTTCAAGAAAATATAAATTAAATTCGATTTTAAACAGCTGTACAAAACTTAGACTTTTAGATGGCTTTATTAGGCCTTTTTTTGCCATTTATGTGGGCCCTTTTCTTGCACCCTATAGTAAAGGGAAATAGGGGAAGAAGGACTATGAGAATCTTAACAATTTTAAAGAATGTTAATATTCTTGGCTGTTTGGCTGTCTTAGTTTTTTTAAGTTATCCCTCTTTTTCTCAAGCATCTGATTCGCTAAATCCAGGACACGAAAACTCTGAGCTGAAGCCTCAGGCTGGGAATGTTGAAAAAAAAGATGAAAATTCCTCGAGAGAAAGTAACTCTGATTTAAAAAGTGTTCGAAGTACCATTAACGAAGGTGCCTCTAAAATTATTAAGTCTTTGGGGTGTTTAGCTGAAGAGAATCATCAATTTGATTTGATGGTTGACGAATGGGGTAAGAAAATTTTTGAGCTTGGCCCAAAACCAAAAATGATCAACAAAAAAACGCGTTACTCAAGTTTTTTGCGTTTTGTTGCTTGGGATTATTTAAAAAGCGATCAAGTCTGTGCCTCTACTTCGAATGTTTGTTATCAAAAACTTTATAGATCTGTGGATGACTTATTCGCTTTTTTTCGAGAAAACGACATTACTCAACCAGAATCAAAGAAAAAACTAGATCAGTTAAAGTTAGAATTAAAAGAAAAAGTTCAATACATTAAGAATTTAAATTATTCAAAACCTTCATGCGGTTTAGTGAAGTCAGAAAAAGAAAAACCTCGTGAACATCAAAAGAGAAAAGAAGAGATAGAAATAAACCCATTTAAATTAGATAATTCAGAAGAGAAAGAAATGATTGCCGATGTTCTACCCTCGCGACAACGAGTGATAAGCAAAGGGCATTCTCCTAAAACAAATGAAGTTAAAACTTTTTCGGCTGGCTCCTCAGAGAGTAGCAGCGATCATGAGATAGAAGCCTACAGAAAAGCTTTTTTGGCAAAGGGTGCTGATCCAGTAGGGGTTGAAAATACACTGAAGTTTTTTGAAAACCATCGAGATAGATTTAAAAATCAAAGATATATAAGTTTGATAGATGCTACAAAAAAATCTATAAACGAGCCTTATTTCTTGCTTGATACAAAAACTCTTAAGGTAAAGCGTTATGACGTTTCTTTTGGAAGGGGGACTGTTGCGAGTAGAGGTGGACTTCCTGTTGATTTTTCACGAGCAAATGTGAGTGGATCTTTTCAGACACCCCCCGGGGCTCTTTTAGTTGGAGGTAGTGCAAGGGGAAATTCTCATTCACGAATTACCTATCTGCACGGCCTTGAAGATCGAAACAAAGCAACTTTTTCCCGCTCTGTTGTCATGCATGACGCTCCCTACGTTCACAGTGGAGGGAGAAGTCATGGGTGTCCGGCTCTTGATCCAAAAGATTTTAACAGGATTCAGCCTCTTATTTCTGGAGGATCTCTTCTTTATATTTATTCACCTTTCGCAGATAAATATTCAAGTGGAACTCGTTCTATCTAGATAGATCCTTTCTTTTTTTAAAATATAATTTAAGAATTTTTTGTTTAATGTTTTTGATTGTGTCTCTGCCATTGCTTCCTAATCGCCTCTTGCTTAAGATCATCTTATGGAACTTTTTATTGCCTCTGATCATGCGGGTTTTGATTTAAAAGAAGAGCTCAAAAAAAACTTTCCCCATGTTAAATGGATTGATTTAGGGACTTACTCCAAAGAATCAACTCCTTACCCTGAGCATGCAAAAAAACTTTGTGAAAAAATTCTTGAAAAAAAAACAAACGATTTTATTTCGCCCTTGGGGGTTTTAATTTGTGGTTCTGGTGTGGGCGTCTCGATGCAAGCTAATCGCTTTAAGGGGATTCGCGCAGCACTTTGCTGGAACGAAGAAGTTGCAAAATTAAGTCGTCAACATAATGCCTCTAATGTTTTATGTTTAGGAGCTCGGTTGATTTCAACTCAAATTGCCTGTTCTGTTTTGAAAACATGGTTGGAAACAGGTTTTGAGGGATCTCGTCATCTAGAACGAATTAAAATGATGGACCTTTAATTTTTCAGAAAGCTGCGCTGACATTTTCACCTCTCTGCTGCTAACCTGCACCTATGAGTTTTTCTCAGGATTTAGAAAAAAGTTTAAACTCTCACTTTAAAGAATCTCTTCCTCTTCATGATCCTGAGCTTTGGGGATCGATGGTAAAAGAATTTGACCGTCAACGCGATCACTTAGAGTTAATTGCAAGCGAAAATTACACTTCTCGAGCGGTGATTGAGGCCATGGGAAGCGTTTTGACTAATAAATATGCAGAAGGCTACCCCGGAAAAAGATACTATGGCGGTTGCGAATTTGTAGATGAGGTAGAAAACTTAGCTCGTCAAAGAGCAGCGGAGCTTTTTCGGATGGGCGATTTTGTCCCTCACATCAACGTGCAACCTCATGCTGGAGCACAAGCCAATCAGGCGGTTTTTTTAGCACTTCTTCAGCCCGGCGATACTTATCTTGCGTGCAGTTTGAGTCACGGGGGTCACCTCACTCATGGCTCGCCTGTGAATTTGTCAGGCAAGTGGTTTAAGCCCGTTCACTATGGTGTGAAACGTGAAACAGAACGCATCGACATGGACGAAGTGCGAGATATTGCCAAAAAAGAAAGACCTAAATTAATAATCGCAGGGTACAGTAGCTATGCTCGCGTTTTAGATTTTAAAACTTTTCGAGAAATTGCAGACGAAGTAGGAGCAAAATTAATGGTCGATATGGCCCATTTCTCTGGAATTGTAGCAGCAAGGCAGCATCCCAGTCCTTTTCCTCATGCTCATGTGGTTACAACGACGACACATAAAACTTTAAGGGGGCCTCGTTCGGGAATGATTATGTGCCATCCAGAATTTGCAAAAGCAATTGATAGTGCTGTTTTTCCAGGTTTTCAGGGTGGTCCTTTAATGCACGTGATTGCAGGTAAAGCAGTTTGCTTTAAAGAGGCGATGACCGACGAATTTAAACTTTATATTGATCAGGTTCTGTCCAACGCAAAGGCTCTTGCGGAGACGCTTGCTTCTCATGGCTATCGTATGGTGAGTGGCGGAACAGATAATCATCTTTGCGTAATGGATTTAACGTCAAAAGAAGTGAGTGGTCGGGATGCGGAAGTGGCTCTTGATCATGCGGGGCTCAATGCCAATCGAAATACGATTCCCTATGATACAAAATCTCCGCTGGTTACAAGTGGAATTCGATTGGGAACACCCGCACTCACAAGTCGTGGTATGCGAGAAGCCGAAATGGTTGAAGTCGCAGGATTTATTGATGAGGCGATTCAAAAAAGAAATGACTTAGCAAAGTTAGCTTCTTTAAAGAAAAAAGTTGAAGATTTTGCACGTAAGTTTCCTCTTTATGAGGGAGCTCTTGTTCGAAATATTTAAATCACACAACAGGGAGTTTTATGAAGTGTCCATTTTGTCGAAGCGAAGAGGGTAAGGTCTTGGACTCTCGTCCAGACCCTGAGGGTAAAAGTATCCGTCGTCGTCGAGAATGCACAAGCTGTGGTCGCAAGTGGCGAACACTTGAGCGTGTTGAAGATGAAATGCCTTTGGTTATAAAAAAAAATGCGACGTATGAACCTTTTGATCGAGAAAAACTCTTGGGTTCGATGAAGGTTTCGTGTGGTAAGCGTCCCGTCACACTGGCGCAGCTTGAAAAAATTATTGCAGACATTGAGTGGGATTTGCTTTCGAGTTGTGTCGGAGCTGTTGAAAGCACGGTGCTGGGCGAAAAAATCATGCTCGCTCTAAAACAAGTCGATGAAATAGCCTATATTCGATACGCGAGTGTTTATCGTCGATTCAAAGATGCCGAAGAGTTGATATCTGAAATGAGAGGACTCATTGACGAGGAAGCTCGTGATGCCAAAGAGTCTAGTTTAAATTCTTGAAAATTATTTTTTAGTAATCCAAAGCTTCAGGAGAGAATGCTTTTCCTTTGAAAGGAAGAATCATTTGTTTTCCCTCAGCGTCTGATGTGGTGAAAAAACGATTGTCTCCTTCAACTTTTAGCAACAGTGATTGTGGATTTGTTTTATAAGAATCCAAAAGAATTTTTTTGGTTTCAGCTGACACTTTTCCTTCGTTAAATTCTTTTGTTGTCGTGTCAACGTAAGACCACCTCACAAAACTTTTGCAAACAGGCTCGTCGGAGCTTCCACCCAGTTCGGATGCTGTGAGATCCTTAAGTTCTTCAGCAAATTCAAGAGCTGCCTTGAAGCATGATTCCATTCTAACAGCTCGATAATCCCCACCAATTTTATTTTTTTCGCGAGTAAAAATTTTTCGATTTTGATCACCAGGGATTCTGATTTCTTGTCCGCTTTTGTAGGTAACTTCAGCAAAAAAGAAAGATTTTTCTTTTTTCGTATAATCTTTAAAAAAGTGGCAACCTGCAACAAGCGTGCAGGTAAGGTTTTCAGCCTTTAAAGATTGATTCACAATTATGGCAGTCAAGAGAAGTAATTTTTTCATTTTATTCCTTTTTAATTTATTTTTGGTCGATAACTTTTAAAGAAAGACCACGAGGTAATTTATTTTTATTTTCTTCAGCCGACCTGATTTCTATTTGAGCAGAAGTCCCAATGTTGCCTGCTTTTGAAAAATCACCGTTCATGATTTTTTGATAAATGTCTGCGCGTGGATGGTCAGCGGCATCGGCTGCAGGGCCATTTCCGAGAGAAGGTTCAAATGTCTCATCTTTCCTTTTTCCACCGCTACCGCCTGTTCCAGCAGCGCCAGCATCCCCGTGAGCAAGTTTCCCTTGTGAATTAAATGCTGGATGCCCGCCTTGGCCGCCTCTGAGACTGTAGTATAAATTCAAATCAAAATTTTCAGCATTAAGAATGATCGGACCAGCATTACCACCGTCTCCTCCGCAACCAGCTGGACCAGGAAGTCCCGCGGCACTTCCTCTTTCCCCTGAAGTTGCTTGAATTTCAGGACGGAAAACAGCTTTTTTGCCCGTTAATTTATTTATAACTTTTCCGGCATCTCCAAGACTTTTTTCGCTTTGATAATTTTTTCCGTCTGCGCCTTGAAGAGATTTTGCAGATCCATTCCCCCCGGGTCCGCCAGGTCCTCCACTTTGACCATCGTTAAGAATTGTAAGATTTCCCACTAAGTGAGTTGCTTTGAGGTGAACAAGATTGGCTGATTTTCCATTTGTCCCCTTTAGTCCAGGTAGTCCGTCTTTCGCAGCTTCAGCAGGGGATGCGGGAGCGATGGGTTGAAAATTTGAAGCACGTTTTTCTTGAAAGCTTTTAATGATTGTCGATTTTGCAGAAATTGTGTCGTTTGCATCAATAAAAAGTGAGTGACCATTCGTGATGATGGTGACATTATCAAGAGTAAAATTTTCGGCTGCTTTGATCATGAGGGAGGTTTGAAGAGTGTAGGTAGAACCTCCAAGAGCATTTGGATCTTCTTTTCTTAAAATAACTTGTGGCTCGTTTTCGCTTAATCGTTTAAATCCAATGTTTTTGGATGGAACTTCAATCACATAAAGAGACGTTTGAGGGGAGGGACTTGCATTAAGATAAGCGCTTTGTTTAATAAAAATAAAAGCTAAGAGGATTATTAAATTTTGAGGTAAACCGAAAAATTTGAGCATAAGACTTGATAATAAATATAACGCGCTTAGTCAAGCTTCTTTGTCTTAGTTTTTGTGCGGAAGACTCTTTTAATTGGTTTAAAACCCTATTTCAGCCTTTTTCCAAGGATGGCGTTGATGATTTCAGATTGTGTTTCAAACACTTTTTTTAGGTGTTTTGGGATTTCATTTTTCAGTTCAAGTTGGTGTCCATAATCGTTGTTTTTATCCGAGGAGAGAGTTTGAATTTGAATAAAAGCTTCGCCATGAGTCTCTACTTTCCAGGTTAAAAGTCCTTCTAAATGATAGATTTTTCCGTGCATATTTCCTAAGTCGTTTTTTTTGTAATCAATCAAGCTAACGCGAAAGGGAATATGAAAAATTTGAGCATTTTTTGAGCTCAATGTTTTTTTAAATTCTTGGATGATGTTGTTAGAGTCGATTGAAAAATCTTTTAAGACTTGTGCGGAATTTGGAATAAAACCATGAGGTGTTTCTAGGTTTTTAAATTCGCTAATTTCTCGCCACTCTGATTTTTTGTTTGAAAAGGGTTTTCCTTGTGTGAAAGGAGGATTGTTTAGAGGAAGTGGTCCTTGTGCAAAAATTTTATGCGTCGTAAGAAATGCAAAAAAATAAAATCCTAAGTTCATGAATTGTCGGATAAATCTTTTGCTGTTTTTTTGCCAAAGCAACATCGTCGGAGAATCTACAGCAAGAATGAAGATCTCTCAAGAAGCCAAAGAAAATGATTGAAGTTAACCTTGCTTAAAAGAAACTTTTAAAAATTTTCTCTTGCCTGCTTTGATTGTGATTTCTTTTTTCCCCTCGATCACAAAAGCAGTATCAATTATTTTTTCTCCATCAACCTGTACTCCGCCTTGTACAATAAGCCTTCTAGCTTCAGACAAAGAGGTTGCAAGATTTTGTTCAGCAAGAAGTTTTGTAAGAGGAATTTGTTTTGAATTGATCACGACTTCAGGAATATTGTCGGGAACAAGTTTACGAGAGAAAACTGCATCAAATTTTTCTGCTACTTCCTTAGCGGTATCTGAATCATAAAAACGGTCTACAAGTAAAGCACCTAAGCGAGCTTTAGATTCGCGAGGGTGCATTTCTTTGATCACTTTCAAATCCTCAAGAGTGAGAAGTTCGTAGTAGCGATACATAAGCTTATCGCTAATGCTCATAATTTTTCCAAAAATTTCTTCGGGCTTTTCATTGAGGCCAATATAATTGTTCAACGACTTACTCATTTTTTGAATACCATCTGTACCTTCGAGCAAAGGCATGAAAACAGCTACTTGAGGCTCTTGTCCGTATGCTTTTTGATATTCGCGACCCAGAAGTACGTTGAATTTCTGATCACTTCCACCAAGTTCTACGTCTGCACGAAGTTGAACCGAATCAAAAGCTTGCATGATGGGGTACAAAAATTCATGAAGGGCAATTGAGTGACCTTCTTTATATCGTTTTTGAAAATCATCGCGTTCCAGCATTCGAGCCACGGTCATCATACTTGTGAGGCGAAGAACGTCTTGAATTTTTAAGTTGTCTGTCCACTGAGAATTAAAAACAATTTGTGTTTTGGAAGGACTGAGAATTTTTAAAACTTGATCTGAGTAAGTTTTAGCATTTTTCAAAACTTCTTCACGCGTTAGGTTTTTGCGTGTTTCAGAGCGCCCTGTAGGATCACCAATTTGAGCTGTAAAATCTCCAATCAAAAAAAGAACTTGATGACCAAGATCTTGAAAGGTTCTGAGTTTTTCTAAAATGACCGTATGACCTAAGTGTAAATCTGCAGTGGAGGGATCAACTCCTAATTTGATTCGCAAAGGTTTAGAGTTTTTGATTGAGCCTTTGAGTTTTGAAAGAAGTTCAGCTTCAGGAATAATTTCAAGAGAGCCTCTTTTAATCGCTTCGAGTTGTTTGAGAGCTTGTTCTTCGATTTGTTTGTCTAAATCCTGAATTGTCATAATTTAAAGATGTCCTCTCAAATTTTATCGCATTTTTTGTTGCTTTTCATATGTCCTGCTGAATTCATACAGGTGGAAAGCGAGGAATGCGTAATCTTTCAATTTTTGTGGCTTTTCCGCTGCTATCATCAAGATCTATCAGCACTCCGCAGAGCCACGGATCATGCTCAGCGGGTTCAAATTTTTGATGCTTTTTATAGATGTACCGATCCAAGATAATTTGTTTTTGCACGCCAATCACAGAATCGTAGGGTCCAGTCATGCCCACATCGGTAATGGCAGCTGTTCCCTTTGGAAGAATGCGTTCATCCGCTGTCTGAATATGAGTGTGTGTGCCGACGACAGCGCTTACGCGACCATCCAAGTGCCAACCCATGGCGACTTTTTCGGAAGAAGCTTCGGCGTGAAAATCTACAAAAATAAAAGGTGTTTTCACCTCGCTTAAAAGATCATCCATCAATCGAAAAGGGCAATTCAGGGGCTCCATAAACGTTCGGCCTTGCATATTGATCACGGTGAGGCTTCGTCCATCCTTGAGAGGAAAGCTGGTGATGCCTTTTCCGGGAAGTTCCGCAGGATAATTTGCGGGACGAACCACATAGGGCTCTTCATCGAGAATCACGTGCCCATCTTTTTTATCAAAGCTGTGATTGCCACCTGTCACAACATCCACCCCTGCTTGAACAATTTCAAGATAGGTTTTGGGAGTCATGCCCGTTCCACCCGCCATGTTCTCGGCATTCGCAATAACAACATCAGGAGAATATTTTGATTTGAGACCGGGAAGGAAATCTTTCACCATTTTTCTTCCGGCTTCTCCAAGAATGTCGCCAATAAATAAAATTCTCACGAGCAAAGCTTATATGAATTGAGCTTTATTTAGCAACAGATACCGCTCTTGTTTCGCGGATAACTGTGACTTTAATTTGTCCAGGATAGGTCATATCTTGCTCAATTTTTTTTGCAATTTCGCGAGACAAAATCACGGCTTGTTCATCGTTGATTTTGCTGTTCTCAACCATCACACGCACTTCGCGTCCGGCGGCTACGGCGAAGGTGCGCTCAACGCCGGGATGTGAGTTGGCAATTCGCTCTAGATCTTCGATTCGACGAACATAGCTTTCTAATTGCTCACGTCGAGCACCCGGTCTTGCTCCACTAATCGCATCCGCTCCAATAACTAAGAAATCAAGCCAGTTTTCAGGTTTGATATCTTCGTGGTGAGCGCGAATGGCATGAACCACTTCGGGACTTTCCCCATATTTTTCGCAAAGATCTGCACCAATCACAGCGTGTGAACCATCAACCTCGTGAGTGAGAGCTTTTCCAATATCGTGTAAAAGTCCTGCACGACGAGCTTGCTTCACATCAAGGCCTAATTCTGCTGCCATCAGTCCACAAAGGTGTC
>CAYOWH010000035.1:0-25480 GCA_964407615.1 uncultured Bacteriovoracaceae bacterium
AAGTTTTGATCAAAGACCTTCAAACTCATACATTGAAAAGAGACGTCGTTCACGTCGATATTCTTCAACTTGATTTGACCCAGGCTTTACGGGTTTCTGTTCCTCTTAAATTTGTTGGAAAAGCAAAAGGCCTTTCTGATGGTGGTATCTTGTCTATCGTTTCTCGTCAGGCTGAGATTAAATGTTTGCCTGCTGATATTCCTCACGAAATCGAAGTAGACGTTTCTGAGTTGGGCGTGAACGAATCTATTCACATTCACCAACTAGCAGAAAAATTAAAAGGATCTAAGTACGAATTCATTTTCGATGCAGACTATACTCTTTGCGCGATTGTTCCGCCTGAAGAAGAAAAAGTTGCGGCTCCTGTTGCTGCGGATGCAGCGGCTGCTGGCGCAGCAGCTCCTGCGGCTGGTGCAGCAGCTGCTGCAGCTGCTGGTGCAGCGGCTCCTGCAGCGGATGCTAAAAAAGACGCTAAGAAATAAGGCGGATTTTTTTGGAATTGCTGTTAGTTGGTCTTGGTAATCCAGGCCCTCGTTACAGTCTCACTCGTCATAACGCTGGTTTTATATTTGCTGATTTCATGGCTCATGGCTTGGGTCTGAATTTTCAGCAAAAAGCTAGCTGGCAAGCAGAATATGCATCTGGCGAATGGATGAATTCAAGGATTCACATCCTAAAGCCTTTAACCTTTATGAATTTGTCGGGAAAAAGCGTTAGTGCTTTTTTGAGAAATTCAAATTTGAGCGTTGAAAATATCGTCGTGGCTCAAGATGAGGTTGAAATACCTTTTGGACAAATTCGCTTCAAAAAAGGCGGCGGAGATGCTGGCCATAATGGATTGAAAAGTCTACGTGAAGAATTGGGGTCAGGTGAGTTTTATCGACTTCGAATGGGAGTGGGGAGGTCGTCTAATCCTCAGCAAGATTTAGCTGATCATGTTTTAAGTCGCTTCACTAAAAACGAAGAAGAGGTTTTGATGAAAATGCTTCAAGGCGGTGAAGACGTTTTGTCTGTTTTTATGAAGGAAGGTCTTCAAAAAGCACAAATGAAAGCGTCGCAAGTTTAGCTTTTAAAAACTTCAAGATAAACCTCTCCATATTTTTTGGCCATTTCTTGAGGCGAGAAGCGTTTAACGTTCTCTAGTCCTTTTGCGATGATCTTTTCTCTAAAATCTTTATCCTTCAGTTTCAGTAAGTTTTGTGCAAAATCATCTATATTCTCAACATCTGACATAAGTGCCGAGCCGTTTGTGATTTCAGGAAGGGGGCCTCTGTTGCTGCACACGACGGGACATCCGCAAGCTTGGGCCTCAATTACAGGCCAGCCAAATCCCTCGTACAAAGAAGGAAATAACAGTGCGTAAGCGTTGTTGTACAGATCTTCGAGGAATGAGTTGTCGGGATCTGACACGACTTTTATGCGTTCGTAAATACCAAGATTTTTAGCCAAATTTAATAAGTCGGGCGAAAGTTCTGGGCCTACAAAAACAAGAAGTCCATCCCATTTGTTTTTCAACTCCGCAAAAATTTTAAGTGCACCATCTCGATTTTTATATTTAAGGTCACTACCAACCTGTAAAATAAAGGGAAGTTTTTGTGCGGTAAGATTGATGTTGCAGTCTGTTTTTTTTTTGTAGGGATAATTTAAACCATTGTGAATAACTTTTAATCTCGTTTGGGATTTTGTTTTTTTGTCCAGAAGTCTTAGAAATTCGCTTTCAGAAAATTGAGAAATTGAAATAATTGTCTTTGCCTTTTTCAATCCGTTCAAAATCCATTTTTGTAACACTTTTCCTGTAAGGCTTGCTCTAAATTCTTTAATTTCACCATTTGCAGATTTTATACCAATCGCATCGTGAAAAGTGATGATACATTTCTTAGTCTCTAGGTAATTAATATAAAGAGAGTTTGAGTGATCAAGGATGTGAAAAACGTCGTATTTTTTTCTAATTTTTAAGAGAAAAAATGGAAAAATAATAAATTTATCAATGTATCCGAGCCATTTCTTTAAAAGTTTTGGACCAAAATTAATTTTTCCAAAAAAAGTACTAGGTTGTATCGAGTGAATGTTAAAGCCTAGATTTTTTAGTTCTTTGCTCATAATAGCCAAGAATCGAAGCATACTTTGTTGTTTGTCAGGTTCGTAGTTGCCTATTAGTAGAATTCTCAAATTAAAATACCTTCAAAGCTAAGAATACACTAAGCAAAATATTTTTTGATAACCTTAAATTTGACTTTATGAATTGATTGCTAAAATTTGCTTCGGGGCCTATCGTAGCGAAATGGCTCTTGAATGTGGAATCGTCGGATTACCAAACGTAGGAAAATCAACTCTTTTTAACGCGCTTACTTTGGCTGAAAAGGCACAGGCTGCAAATTATCCTTTTTGCACGATTGATCCCAACGTAGGAGTTGTTCCAGTGCCTGATGAAAGGCTCACTAAAATTGCAGAGATTTTTAAGCCTGAAAAAATTTTACCAACCTCTGTTTCTTTTGTAGATATCGCAGGTCTTGTTAAAGGTGCAAGCCAAGGTGAAGGTTTGGGTAATCAATTCTTAGGACACATAAAAAACTGCAATGCTATTTGCCAAGTTGTTCGTTGTTTTGAAGATGGCAACGTGATTCACGTAAATGGATCGGTTGATAGTGTGCGTGATGTGGAAGTTATTGAGACGGAACTCATGCTAGCTGACCTAGAAACTGTTACAAAAAAATTGGAGAGAACAAAAAAGCTTTCGAAAACAGGAGACAAAGATTCAATTGCCGCAACGGAAGTTCTAAGTTTTGTAAAAGAAGCTCTTGAGCAAGGAAAACCCGTTCGAGCATTGAAGCTTGATCCTGAAAAGTTAGTTCATTTGGCAGATAGTCATTTGATTACTCAAAAACCGCTTCTTTATGTGGGTAATGTTAAAGAAGATGATGCGGGTAAAGAAGAGCAAAACCCTCACTACCAAAAATTAAAAAAACTAGCAGCTCAACAAGGTGCTGAGGTAATTCCTATTTCTGCTCAAGTGGAATCAGAGTTGATTTCATTAAGCGAAGAGGAGCGATTGGAGTTTTTAAAAAGCCTAGGGTTCCCAGAGCCGGGCCTCAATAAGCTCATTCGAGCAGTGTATAAGCTTCTAGGCCTGAGTACTTATTTCACAGCAGGCCCTAAAGAAGTTCGAGCCTGGACCATTGAAACAGGATGGAAGGCGCCTCAGGCCGCGGGAGTGATTCACTCAGATTTTGAGCGGGGGTTTATTTGTGCTGAAACCTATCATTACAATGATCTGTTAAAATATGGGAGTGAAGCAAAGATTAAAGAAGCGGGCCTTATGCGCACAGAGGGCAAAGGCTATGAGGTTAAGGACGGCGATCTTTTGCATTTCCGTTTTAACGTCTAACGTATTTTCTTTTTTTTGTTATTCGAATTTTAGTCAAGATAAGTGGACGTATCATTCACCAAATAATCAGTTAAGCAGTGATTCGGGTGTTCATTTATTTGATCGATGCGGAAAAGATTTAGGTGCTCCTCTTGTAAGCGTTGAAGAGATAGCAAAAGTTTTTTCTCTTAAGTTTCAAGGAAAAGAAGATTTTGAACTAAAAAAGGGCGATCGAGTTGTTTATTTTTCAACTCGTCATGATCAAATAAGGTCAGCTGATTGGAAGCAGAATCTATCTGCTCGACCAGTGTGGATTCGAGAGAAGGGAAAAAAGAAGCTTTGCGTTCCTCTCGATTTCGGAGATCGAGCTCTGACTCCTCTTATTACAGGACAATCACCCGAAACTTGGGATAAGCACTTGCAGTATGTTCGCCACGCTCAAGTTGTGATTGATCCAGGTCACGGAGGAAATGATTGGGGGGCATCAGGTAATTTCAAAAGCGAGTCCTTTAAGGAAAAGGATTTAACTCTCGAGTTTGCTCGTGAGCTAAATTCAGCTTTTAAAGAAAAGGGGATAGAAAGTGTTTTAACACGAAATCAGGACCTTTTTGTTTCACTGTCAGAGAGGACTTCTCTGGTAAATAAATTTAAACCAAAATTGTTTTTATCCCTTCATTTAAATGCAAATGGGGTGGGGCCCGGCTTTGAAATTTTTACTCTTTCACAATACAAGAAAGATCGAAAATCACTTTTTGAAATCGGAAAAAGAGTTTCAAAAGAAAAAGAAAAATCACTTCTTACTTTTAAATCAACAGCTAAGCAGGAGCTTTCTGTTCATTGGGCAGCTATTTTTAAGCAAATTCTTTCTTCTTTTTTATCACCCGTGAAAGCCGGTATGAGGCAAGAATCTTTCTTCTTGCTTTATGCAGTGGATACACCGGGAATTCTTATAGAGCTTGGGTATGTTGATCGTGAGGAAGATATGAAGCTTTGGCTTGATGAAAAAAAGCGAAAAGAAATTTGGAGCCAAATAGCATCACGTTTTTTAGAAGAAATTAAAAAGTCACAGTTTTAATAGTGAAGAATTCCCCGATTAAATGCTATCAACAAGAATTGTGAGAAAAAACCGAGAATTAAATCAAACTCGCCCCGTTAGTATTGAACTCGATTACTATGATTATGCAGAAGGGTCTTGCGTTGTAAAGTTTGGCAAGACCGAGGTTATCTGTGTGGCGACCATAGATAACCAGGCTCCTCCTCATATGCGTGGCAGTGGTCGGGGATGGGTAACAGGAGAATACGGTATGTTGCCTCGATCAAGCCCTGAGCGCATTCGCCGAGAGAGAGGGTCAGTTTCTGGGCGAACGCAAGAAATTCAGCGTCTTATTGGGCGCACGCTTCGTTCTGTGGTGATTCAAGAGGGGTGGGGAGAGCGAACAATTCAAATTGATTGTGATGTTGTGAGAGCTGACGGTGGAACTCGTACGGCAAGTATTACGGGAGCCTTTGTGGCGATGGTACAAGCTTTTCGAAGTTTTAAAAAAGATGGTCTTATTTTAAATCCCAACACTCCCTTTCCTGTAAAAGATTACATGTCTGCCATCTCTGTGGGAATTGTTGATTCGAAGCCTTTACTTGATTTGGAGTACACAGAAGATTCGACGGCTGAGACCGACATGAATCTCGTGATGACCGCTGCGGGAAACATTGTTGAAATTCAGGGTACAGCAGAAAAAGATCCGTTTTCTGAGGCAACCTTAGCTGAGTTGATTGCTCTTGCAAAAAAAGGTTGTTCGGAGCTTTGCGATTTACAAAAAAAATTATTGGGCCCTTTAAATTGGTAATTTTATGAGAATCTACCTTGCGACTGGTAACAAGGGAAAGGTTGAGGAATTAATTCCGCTTGTTAAAAAATATATTCCTTACGTCAGTGAGGTTTTGGCTCAGGCTCCAAAAGACGCAGAGGAAGTTGAAGAAACTTTTTTAGGAAATGCTCGTATTAAATCTCACGCTCTTTTAAAAGAACTTACAACTTTAAATTCTGCTTATCCTTTCTACATTTTGTCAGACGACTCAGGCTTAGAGGTAGAAGTTCTTGATAAAAGGCCTGGAGTGCATTCAGCTCGTTATGCAGGTGATCACGTAAGTTCTGAATCGCATATTCAAAAATTACTCAGTGAAATGCAGGGAAAGATTAACAGAAAATGCCGCTATGTTTGTGCTTTAAATCTTTTAAAGGTACAGGGTTTGAATCAAGTTAGGGAATTTTCATCAGAAGGTTATTGTGAGGGGGAGATTTTGTTTGAGGCAAAAGGGTTGGGAGGTTTTGGATACGACCCCATATTTTGGGTTCCATCCCTGCAAAAGCGTATGAGCGAGGCAACTCTGGATGAGAAGAATTCTTTATCCCATCGCCAAAGGGCTTTTGAGAGTTTCTTCTTACAATTTTCATCCTGATTTTCGTTGATAGATAAGCCCTGAAAAAGCTATGAATTATTCATGACCGTTCGAAGTGTTGAGAAGAATATTGTCAATTTGTCGGGCTATCTTTTTACTCCTCTTGATCCTCATGCTTTGCAAGTGCTCATCAGAGAAGAGGGATCTGCTCTCGATGTGAAGGGAACGGTTTTGTTGGCAAATGAGGGAATCAATTGTTTCGTGGCAGGCACCCCTGAGTCTTTAGAGCAATTTCGAGAGGTTCTATTTAAAAAAGCAGCTATTCCTGAGTTTGAATTAAAAAAAAGTTTTTCTGATTATCAGCCTTTCAAGAGGTTTCTTGTAAAAGTAAAAAAAGAAATTATTTCTACTGGGCGTGATGATTTGCATCCCGAATTGGCTCAGGCTCCTTACATTGATTCTAAAGAACTAAAAAAACTTTATGATGAAAAAAAAGATTTTATCATTCTTGATACTCGAAATGATTATGAAATTGAATTGGGAAAGTTTAAGGATGCTGTCGATTTGAACGTGACTTCGTTTAGGCGTTTTATTGCAAAAGTTGAAGAAATGCCTGAAGAGTGGAAGTCAAAAACGGTGGTGACTTATTGCACGGGCGGAATCAGGTGCGAAAAGGCAGCTCTTTTTATGCAACAAAAAGGATTTCAGGACGTGCGTCAGCTTGACGGTGGTATATTAAAGTATTTTGAAGAGTGTGGATCAGAGCATTACGAGGGTGAGTGTTTTGTTTTTGATAAGCGAATCGGAGTGGATGCATCTTTGATCGAAACAGACACAACTCAATGTTACGCGTGCCGAGCTCCTCTTTTGCCAGAGGATGTGAAAAGTCCCTACTACGTAATGGGAGAGTCTTGCCCAAAGTGTAAAAAAATTGAAATTACAATTTAAATATTTTTTTGAAGAACAATAAAGGTTAAGTGTTTTTTGGGAATTCCAAATTTCGGATCATTCATGGGGAAGGGGCGAGTTTCTCCTGTTTTTTTATAGCCCTGTCGTTCGTACCAGGCGATGAGTTCTTTTCTTAAATGAATCACTGTCATTTCAATCTTTTGGGTTTGAAAAAAATTTTTAGAATAAACCTCTGCTTCTTTAAGAAGGGTTTTTCCTATCCCATGAGTTTGTAAGGTAGGGTTAACGGTAAGCATTCCGAGGTAACATGTGTGCGAATTTTTCTTTTCGAGATGGACGCAAGCAATGATTTTGTTTTGTGTGTTTTTTTTGATTAAAATGAGGGAGCTGTTTTTTAAAATTAATTCTTTAATTGAATTCTGATCGGTTCTTTGGCCGCCTAGGAAATCGGCTTCTGTTGTCCATCCCACTTTGGAAGACTCGCCTCTGTAGGCTGAGTTTACAAGTAGGGCTATTTCATTTGAGTTTTCAGAAAGTGCAAGTTCAAAGTGCATAATTGAATTTTCAAACAATTTTTGAATAACTTTTGAACTCACCAAGGCGATGTCCGGTGAAGCGTTCGATGAGATCTGAAAGCAAGAGGCGAAAATTTTTAAAATCAAAGGATTTAGGTGACAGTATTTCGTAAGCGTGAGGCTGAGTATTGCATTGAAGAGACAGGTATTTTTTCATAACTAGAGGATGTGAGTCTTTGAACTTTTGTATTCCAAACTGAGACTTGAAAACTAAATCGGGGGCAATTTTAGTTTGATCTTTATCTTGCCATTGTTCTTTGAAGTAGTTCACCTTTTCTGCCATGAGTTCTTTGGGGCGCATATGTCCATAGTGAAGGACTTTGGCTTTTGATTCGAGTGCGGGGAGTTTTATGAGTTTTTCTCCAAAAGGTTTACGAAAGCTTTGTGCGTCTTTAAAGCTTTTGAGGCCTGAGCTTTTTTTAAAGGCACGGATTTCTTTGCGATACCATTTTCGATTTTTAACAATCGTGTGTTGGTCTCCATAGAAATGAATCCATTGAAAGACCATGCTTTGAGCTTCAGCATGCTGTTCGAGTTTTAAGAGATCTTGTCGAATGAGGGGGTAATCTTCCTCGTGTAAAACCTCGTCGCTTTGTAAATAAAAAACTATGTTGTGCTGACAATGACTAAGGGCGATGTCTGTTTGAACAGCAAGCTCGGCTCCACCTTTCATGTTTTGCATGTTCCACTTGGTATTTATAATCTTAAATTCCATTTGAAATTGTTGTTTTAAATTAGCTTGAAGTTGAAGGAGCTGCTCTTTTGTGCCGTCTTCAGTGTCATCGAGCGTGACAATGATTTCATCGCAAAGAGGAGCAAGTGAGAAAAGTGATTCAATATAGGGGTAGCCCAGTTTTTGGGAATTTCTACAGATTGTAAATCCACTAACTTTAGGATTATGTGTGGTTGAGGAGCTATTCATTACTTAATCCTCTAACTTAAATCACAATTTTTAGGCAGCCAATCTCAATCAAAGGCTTGGATATTGCGATCCCTTAGGCTACAGTCAAATGCGGTCTTCGGCGTGTAGCGCAGCCTGGTAGCGCATCTGCTTGGGGTGCAGGGGGTCGTGGGTTCAAATCCCGCCACGCCGACCAATTTTTGTTTTTTCCAGCATCGAGGCGCTTACGTTGTCATGGAGCCAACCTCGATAATTGTTTCAATGTGCTACTTTGATCATTCCTGCTTTAAACGAGAGCTAGGTAATTCCGTATTTTTTCAACAACCCATAAGATTGGTACATATCTTAAGAAAAAAGTTATAGTTTCTCCAAAGCGATCAATAATTTTGCCGATATTGAATCTGTCCGCGCTTTTTATCGTAGTTCATTATCGACTTGTTTAAGCATCTGGTTAACTCATACTCGATCATGCTCCAGAGTGTATTTAAGAACTGTCTGAATCGCGCGATCATCGGTTTTCGATTGCTTCATATGAGTATTATCTGCTCAATAATTAATCTACTTGAGCACCAGCCGCATATTACCATAGGTATCTTTGGATATTTTATGATTGCCATTCAAGAGTCACTCGACAAAAGCAAGGTCGAGTTTTTGATCGGCATATCGCAGAAGTCCTCAAGCGGCTAGATTCTATTCTCTTTCCTTGCTGGTTACATTCAGTCGAACAAAACTCTCAATTCCCTGCTCGGTAATTGGAATATATGAATTCGCTGAAAAGTGATCGTTCTGCAGGGGACACTTGGTGATACATTCCTTTAAAACTTGGATATCAAATTTTTCTTAGAAGATAGTTCCTGGAAACAGCTTTTCAATATTATTTTTCAGTATAATTAAATCTTGAATTAGTTTTTTTGGCGGATTGTCTTAATTAGCGATTAGCATAAAATCCAAATAGTTCGCTGTTCGTTACCTTTACAATAATACGCGACAAATCTTTTGAAGAAAATATAATACGAGATTTAGATAAATTCGCTGATACGAGAACAAATATAATCAGGCCACTAGCGCCGCCAAGAAATCGTCACGGAGGAAACCTTGGTCAGATCAATTAGGTTCAGTGGGGGGACGCTAAAAAGCTGCATTAAACTCTTTTTCCAAAACTCATATAAAACTCGGAAATCACACTAATCACCTCCATGATAAATACATTAAAATTTATCCAAATTATAAAGATTTTTAAATGGTATTCTTTTAAATTCCAAAATTAAATTATTAAAGTTTAAGAAATTTAGTTTAAACTATCTTTTGTGGAAGCGGTTTTGGGTTTTATGGTACTTGCTTTATTGCCCATTAAATTCAATCTGATTGGAGTCATGTCCATAGGTGAGTTAATTTTATTATTTTCTTTTTTTTACTTTTTCAAAAAAATAAAAATAGTTTTAAAAATTAATTTACTTAGAAAAGTATTTTTTTTTTTTTTGATTTATATATTTTCTCAAATTTTAACAGACATTTATCGAAATACGTCTAGCTCTGCTTTTATAAGAGAATGGGCGAAGCTGGGTGTTTTGGGCTTTTCGTTATTGCTATTTTTGTTTATTTTGTTTTTTAGCGAGAAGAAAAATCACTACCTTATGATTGGATATTATGCTGGTAATTTTATAGGCGTTTTTTTTCCCGGGCGTTATTCACAAGGTTGTGAAAACGACTTTAGTGATGAATGTATGAAATGGTTGTGGATTTTTCCGGCCACAATGTTATCTATTATCATTGTCGACAAAGTGAATAAAAAAAGATTTTTTTTGAGTATTTTAGTTATTTTTGTCATGTTAAGTATAGCGTTTTTAGTCGGGGCCAGAAATGTTGGCGCATCTCTAGGTATTGGTCTTTTTGTATACATGTTTGATCATTTTTATGGTAAAAAAAATCAGACAAGTATCCGGCGATTATTATGGTTATTTTTCGTTTTAGCTAGTGGCGTATTTACAATTAAATACACTTATGAGCAAGCGGCTTCAAAGGGACTTTTAGGAGAAGCTAATCAAAAAAAATTTCTAGAGCAGTCTAACGGTAATGGTTTAGATTTAAAAAAGGGTAGGACAGAGAGTCAATTTTTTATTGAAAAAATACTAGATTCACCTATATTTGGATATGGATCTGGTTATGCAGATTTAGAATTTGTCCTCAAAAAAAGAGCAAAATTAGGTATTGCTCGTTTACCAAAAAGTGAAATTTTTCCTGTCCATTCTTACATTGGAGCTGGATGGCTCTATGCGGGTTTTTTTGGGGGCATCTTTTGGATAGTGGTTATTTGGATTGTTTTAAGGAATTTACTTTGGGTACAAAAAAATCATGTTAGCAATAACTACTTTTTATTTATTTTTTTATCATGTAACAGTTTATGGAATATACTTTTTTCACCTCTAGGTATGTCTGCAAAGGTTTACATCTCATTTATTTTATCTTGGCACTTATATACTGGATATAAACTGGGTTTTGATAGAATTTTACAATTTTATCCAAATAATAAACTTAAAAGCTAAAAAAGTTATATTAGTATATATTATTAATTAAAATGAGCAGTAGAATTTTGTTTCTTTACTCGCGATTACCGAATCATTTTTTAAATTGTGTAGAAGAATATACTAGTCTTTATAATGCAAATGCTTTAATTATATGCCAGCATCCAGATATAAACGCACCTTATAAAATATCGCATTCAAAGCGAGTGGAAATCATTTATAAAAAAGATTTATCAAAAAAAATAGTTAATGATTTATGTTATGAAAAGTTTAATGCTATATGTTTTGCTTCTTCAGTCTGGTTTGACTTTAAATTAAGAAAAGTAGTTTCCTGTCATAAAGGCAAGATTCCTACAATTGTGTTCAGTGATAATATATGGGTTGGATCATTGAAGCAGCATATCGGAGCATTTTTAAGTCCTTTTTTTTTACATAGGCTTTTTTCTCACTGTTGGATCCCAGGTAAATCACAGAGTTTATTTGCTTTAAAGATGGGATTTTCTGATAATAATATTATCTTTAATATGTTGAGTGCTAATACTAATTTCTTTAAAAAATTTGGTGATTCACCAGTTACCAATTTTAATAGAAGAATTGTATATGCAGGACGTTTTGTGAAGTACAAAAGGCCGGACTGGCTTTTGGCTGCGTATAAAAAACTCAGTAAAAAAACAAGAGAGAGTTGGAGGCTTGAGTTCGTTGGATCAGGCGAATTAAGAGATGAGCTTGAAAAAAATAAGTGCCCAGGTGTGAGTGTTCATGATTTTATGCAGCCTCAAGATCTTGGACCTTATTTAAGGTTAGGAGGTATCTTTTCTTTACCTTCCATAAATGAACATTGGGGAGTGGCGATACATGAGGCAACATGTTCCGGTTTGCCTTTATTGCTTAGTGATAGCTGTGGGGCTGCAAGTGATTTGCTAATTAATAAATACAATGGATTTACCTTTAAAACTCATTCATTCGAAAGCTTTTTTTCTCGTCTTGAATATATGACAGGGTTAAGTGACGAAGAGCTTTTTTTGATGTCAAAGAATAGTTCTGAATTAAGTAAGAAAATAAGTCCTGAGATCTGGGCTGCTAGTTTACATAGTGTTATTTAGGACATATTTTGTCTAAAATTCTATATGGTAAAACGTAAAAAACATTGAACAATCTTGCAAGTAATTTGTTGATCAACCTAGGATTATAAATTTTTGAATGTTTTAGTCTTATTGCTCTTCCATCTTGCAAGTATTTTTCTTGTAGTCTCTTCGTTCCACTTATGGAACTACTATGAATTCGAAAGGATGCTAATTTCTGTCGAATAATTTTGAATTTTCCGCCATTTAGAGACATGTTTAGAAAGAGTTCTCCATCCCAGCATGTTGAATTATGTATGTTAAACCCTCGTGCTTTTTCAAAGATAGTTTTTTTAAAAAAACATCCTTGTTGAAAAAAGGTTATTCCGCCATGCAAGCAAAGCCATGGAGTAAATTTTGAATTCCATGCTGTCTTTATATTTTTTCCTTTTTCGTTAACAATAAATCCAGCGCCGCAAACAACATCAATATTGGGATTTTCAGTGAATTCTCTGTTTATTCTTTCAAGTGCGCCATCAAGCAAGTAATCGTCGGAATTCAAAAAATAATAAATTTCACCGGTAGCTTTTGAGAAGCCTTTATTCAATCCATCGGCTGGACCTTTATCTGCTTCAAAAATTTTTATAACTTTATCTCCATAGGAATTAATAATTTCTCTGCTACCGTCAGTACTTCCAGCATCTACGACTATATGTTCAGTGTTTGGGTAATTTTGCTTAATTACTGAATCTATGCATTCGGTAATAAATTCTTTTTGATTAAATGAGATTGTTACTATGCTAATTTTTTTCATTTTGTTTTATGTCTCTAAAGTTATTATCTAGTTTTTTTAGCAGCAAGTCGATATTGTGATTTTGTCGCTAAGATTTTTCTTTTTCTAATGTGATCTTTTATCTCTTGGCAGAGTCTCTTTTGTTTTAAAAGGATCAATTTGATTATCGTTAGGAATTTCAGTTTTTCTTTCTAGATAAACCAGACCTGTGTCTAGTGTTTTTTGAAGTTCATCGTCTTTAATTGTGTCCTTACAAAAATCTAGAGCAGATTTCATAGCGGAGCGAAATTTTATGTCAGAAGAGAAATTTGCGTTTATTGTATTGACGGCACTTTTTATTTCATAGTCAAACATTTTAATAAGAATAAAGTTCTCATCGTTAGCGAGTTTGGGTAAATCGAGTTTCGTTTTTTGAACCCCTTTTTTAAGTGAGCCCTCTGTGGTTAAGTTTTCCGTTTTTAAATTTCCCTCTTTATCGAGAGACCATCTGACAAGAGTACTTTTCTTGCTCACAGGAAGAGTTATTTCGAAAACTCCAGCTTGATTTTTTTGTTTAAGACTTTCGTTTATTTGTCTGGTTGCGTTTGTTTTGTAAATATTTCCGTTTCTCGCAAGAATGTAATAAGTGCCGTTTATCAGGGTATCATTTGTGCTGTATTCAAAATTATGCTCAAGATCAAAACTTTTAGGTGTATTTTTGATGTTCATTCGTAGTGCATTTTTGTAAATACGGACGAGTTCTTTTTGGTCTGATGAACTTAGTTTTGTGTTGGTTTTATGTTTTTTTTCAACAAGAGATAAAATATTGAGATCTTCTTTGGAAGTAATAATGTCTGAATTTATCCAAGACCTAAAAGCACTGATTGATTCACTATCTTCGAAGTTTTTTAAAATATCTGAGTCTGAAACTTTTTCTACAAAACTTTGTAAAGCTTTTGAATCGTATGGGTCTTTATTCGTATTACCAAACAACTGAGCTGAGCGCACTTTTTTTAGACAAGTCTGTATAGATATAAAGGGTCCATCTTTTGAGTTTGAAGAAGGTTCTGCATAAAGACTACTTGCAAGAAAATAAAAAGCTAATGCCAATATTTTGTATGTTTTTTTTAGGCAATTTAAAGGGTTCATGCTTTCATGATAAAAAAATAAATAAAGAAATATCATAAAATTGAGTCTTTTATTTTTGACGGTCTCTTTAGAGGGGGGGGGGAGTTCATCCGAAAAAGTTTCTATGTCTGCGCAAGGAAATAAGAAACAGAGCTTTTTAACAAAAGGAATATATGAGTTTGAAGACCCATCAGGAACGATTATTTGCGCAAAAGTACCCTACGAGGGCAGTGTAGATTTGTATAATGGAACAATCGTAAACGTCAGACCTAATCAGGTTGCAATCTTTGTTTATAAAGGTCAGGTTGCGGATGTTTTTTCTGCTGGTTCACATAAGATTTTTACTGAAAACGTTCCTATCCTTACTCGAATTGCTAACTGGAGTTTTGGCTTTGAAAGTCCTTTGCGAGCGGAGCTTCATTTTGTTAACGGGAGCCTTTTTACAGGCCGACGCTGGGGAACTCCGCAGCCATTACTTCATGAAATTAAATCTGTTGGAACAATTCCGCTTCGTTGTTTTGGAAATTATAATTTTGCTATCAAAGATCCTAAAAAGTTTTATCATTTTTTGGTGGGAACTCGATCGCTTTATACCGTTTCAGACATTGAAGAATTTATACAGGGACAAGTCATAGAGTTTCTTCCTGCAGCAATCGGTACAATTAACCAGATTTCTGATTTAAGTACTAAGCATAATGAAATTTTTGAAAGCTTATGTGATTTACTAAATGGAGTTTTATCGCCGATGGGTGTGGTTGCTAGTAATTTACAAATCCTGTCACTTTTACCATCTAAAGAAGTGATCGATGCAATTGATGCAAAAACTGCTATCTCTATGTTTGGTTCGCCTAAGGATTATTTAATTTACAAGGCTGCTAATAGTCTTGGAATGGGGAATGGAGATCAGAAATCTGCTGATCCCATGCAGTTGATGATGGGGCTTGTCATGAGCAAGGGGCTTCTAGGAATGGATTATCATGAAAAAGAAAAACAAAATGCTGAGGCAACTGTTGCGGGTATAAGTCAGGCAAAAATGATTTGTGAACAATGTAAAAATCCAAATCCAGTATCTTCTAAGTTTTGTTCTAATTGTGGGAGAAAATTCTAATGGCATTTGATGTAATTTGCAAAAACTGCGGAGCCCCAAGTGGTCACTCGGTTGGATTTTGTCCTTTCTGTAAATGTCCAATGAGCGATACAGAATCTGAGCATTCAGCTTCTTATGATGCTCTTTTACAAAGCTATACTTCTGGAGATTCAGAGCTTTCAGTTGTTCAGGTGAACAAACTTTTTGAAAAAAAAGACGATCTTCTAGAAGACACGGAACTTTTAATCCTTGTCGTTAAGATTCTTTTGGAAACAGAGGCGCCTCGATCTCGGGTAGCAACGTTGCTTGCTGAAGCCATGATGAAGCATCCGAACAATGAACAAATCAAGCTGTATTATAAGCTTCAACAAGCAAAAAATAGCCTTAAGGTTCAGTCTTTTGATGAGGCTGAAATGATTTTAAGGAATATACTTAAGACGGATCCAAAAAATGTTCATGCAAATTTTATTTTGGGTGCGCATCTTTTTTGGGATGAGGGTAAGCATCAAGAAGCAATTAAATATCTTGAAGCTTGTACAAAAGAGCACCCTAAATTTAAGAGAGCTTGGGGCTGTTTAGGTGCTGCTTATGCAAAAATTGGAAATACCCATCTCTCAAAAAAAGCTCTTGATAAGTATAAGGAACTTGAAAGCAGTTTGGCTGTTAAAGAAATAGTGACTAAATTTTCTTAAGATTCATGTGTTTTGTTTTTCTGTTTATTTTTAACATGCTAAATTCATAAATTAAATTATGAGCCTTATTTCTAAAATTTTAATCACTGTTCGGCAGTGGTTTGACTCTGATTATTTTCCTGAGGGCGCGAATGTTGTGAGAAGTCGACCCAATCAATTTGAATGGAGAAGGTGTTTGCCCTTTGTTTTTATTCATCTAGGTTGTGTAGGGTTGTTTTGGGTAGGCTGGAGTTGGATGGCGCTTTGGGTGGCTCTAGCGCTTTATCTTGTGCGAATGTTTGCGATCACGGGTTTTTACCACCGATATTTTTCTCATCGCACATTCAAGACGTCACGTTTTGCGCAGTTTTTATTTGCTGTTCTTGGAAATACAGCCATTCAGAGAGGGGCTCTATGGTGGGCAGCTACTCATCGTCACCATCACAAACATTCTGATCAAGAACAAGATTCGCATTCACCCGTGGTGAGTGGTTTTTGGTGGTCGCATATTGGATGGCTTACGAGCAGTAAAAATTTTCCTACCGATTATTCTTCGATTAAAGATTTGGCGAAGTATCCGGAACTTGTTTTTTTGAATCGTTTTGATTTAATTGTTCCCGCACTGTTTGGAATAAGTCTTTATTTTTTAGGATGTTTTTTAAATATTTATTTTCCTTTTTTTGAAACTTCGGGACCTCAGATTTTTGTATGGGGTTTTTTTGTAAGTACAGTTTTTTTGCTTCATGGAACCCTCATGATTAATTCTTTGGCTCATGTTTTTGGTCGTCGGCGTTATAAAACTTCAGATGAGAGTCGTAATAGTATGTTTCTAGCGCTCATCACTTTGGGCGAGGGTTGGCACAACAATCATCATCGCTATATGGCCTCTACTCGGCAGGGTTTTTATTGGTGGGAGATAGATGTCACTTATTACATCTTAAAAATATTTTCTTGGGTAGGAATCGTTTGGGATTTAAGAGAAGTTCCAGAGAGTATTTATTCTGAAAAGATTCATATTTTAGAAAGTGCTCTTGAGTCTTAAGTTTTTTCCTAAATTGTGAGTCTCTTTCTCAGTTTGTCGGCTTCCGTAAAAATCAACTTTTTTCTCTCAATGTTCATTTTTTCTACGCTTCTTGCCATCATGGATAGGCGAGGATTCTTGAGAAAAAACGCTTTGTGTTTTTCAATGAACTGCCAGTACAAGCCATCAACCCCATCAGTCCATGAGTGCGAGTTTTTGTCTTTTTTAAAGGGACCCATTTTCATGTAATAATTAGATCCGCAAAAATAAGGTTTCGTTGCAAATATTCCTCCATCGCTAAAGAGCGCCATACCATAAACATTTGGTCCCATTACCCAGTCAGATGAGTCGATAAACATTTCCATAAACCATCGATGAGCCTCTTGGGGATGAATTTCAAGCAAGAGCATGAGGCTACCTAGCACCATAAGCCTTTCAATGTGGTGGCAGTATCCATAGCGTATAACTTTCTTGAGTGTAGCATCGAGAGGAGGAATGCCTGTTTCGCCGGTGTACCAATGTGGAGAAAGCTTTTTTTCATGTTTCCAAAAGTTAGAGCTTTCTTGTTTCTCACTAAAGTTTTGATAAATTCCTCTTATAAATTCACGCCAACCAATAATTTGTCTTATAAATCCCTCAACAGATCCAAGAGGGGTTTTGTGTTTTTTTGCAAAGTCTAGAGTTTGCTCGATGACTTCGTTGGGAGTCAAAAGACCTGTGTTTAAAAATGGTGTGAGCACGGAATGGTAGACAAAGTCTGAGTGAGTAGGGAGGGCGTCTTCGTAGGGCCCAAAAGAAGCTAAGCGATCATTTAAAAAATCGCGAAGCCAAAGACGAGCTCCTTCACGATCTACAGGAAGCCAAAAGTTTTGAGTTTCACCGGGATGTGATGAAAATTCTTTTTCAACAGTATTTAAAACCTCGGAGATTTCTTTTTTGAGTTTGGGCGCATTTAATTCAGGTGGTTGAACACTGGTGGGAAGAGCTTTTCTGTTGTCTTTATCAAAGCTCCATTGGCCTCCGGTGGGATTGTTGTTTTTGTCGACCAAAACTTTTAATCTTTTACGCTGGAACTCGTAAAAATTTTTCATAAACGGGCGTTTATGTTTTGAGATGCTTTCTTTAAAAATCTGTCTAGATGTGAGAAACATAGGGCTTTGCCACGTTTCTTGTTTGATTTTTAATTCAGGGGCTAAAGAGTTAATTCTTTTTTCAAAAAACTTATCCTCTATTTCAAAGCAATAAAGAGTCTCTGATTTTTGTTTTTTCAAAAATGCCTTGAGAGCTTCTTCGTAATTTTTAAAAGCCGTTGTGTTGAGTTTTTCGTAATGAACTGAGAAACCTTTTTTTTTAAGCTCATTTGCGTAGGTCCTCATGGCACTCAAAAAGAAAATAATTTTATGTTTATGGAAGCGATTGTATTGGCAAAGTTCCAAGTCTTCTCTCATAAAAAAAACAGTTGTTTTTTTGTCGATTTTTGAAAAAAATTGAGAAGGCTCAAAGAGTTGATTTCCAAGTATCAAAAAAGTATTCATATGATTTTCATTTCTGCAAAGCGCTTCCACATGGCAATGTTTTTGTCCGATAGGTTACCAATTACAAAGTCAGAGGCCATGGATCCAACAGAGATAATTGATTCGAGTTCATGAAGTCTTTTGGTATCAATAATTGTATTTTGATTACTAAGTGAGCTTTTTAGAATTTGAAAATTTTTTTGTGCTTTTTTTATAAGTTGGGCTTCGCGCCTTAGAAGGACATTCCTAATGACTCCTAGTACGTCAGGGTTTGCAGTATAGGCTTTGGTCTTGGCATCAATCCTTTGTTCAAAGATGAGTTTGTGTTTTAAAAGTTCTTTTAGAGCAGGACTAACCAGGGCTTTGGAGACTTTGAGGGAGCGAGTAAGTTCAGCGCCACTTAGGGCTTTTTGGCTTAAAAAGATTTGTGTCCAAATTTGACCGTGAATTCTACGAAAACCCCAGTACCTAATAAAATCTCCTATCGTTTGAGAAAGTTTTATGAGATTCGTGTTAATTTTTGAGCTACTTGTGTCACTCATATAGTTCATGGTACTATGAACAATGTATAGGTTCAACAACTAGATAAATAACTAGATAATAAATGAAATAAGGATGTAAATTATGATTAAATACCCTATTGATTTCTACTCAAAAACAGTGGCTCGTGAAGGAACATCTGGCACGTGGAGCACCGAATCTGGTGCACACATGAGCCACTGTTCTGTTCCTGTTGAGTTTTTGGGTTCAGGCGGAGCCCTTAGTCCTGAAGATCTTTTCAACCATGCTCTTACAAATTGCTTTGTCGCAACTTTTAAGGTTTATGCTGAGAATTCAAAACTAAATTTCGCTTCTGTCTCTGTTCAATCAAAACTCGTGGTTGATTTGGATGATCAAAAAAAACCTGTCATGAAGGCAATACATTTGGATGTGAAAATTTATGATCCCTCAAATACGGAGAGGGCCTTGCTACTAGCTAAAAAAGCTTCTGAGTCTGGTTTTATTTTGAATTCAGTGAAAACAGAAAAGCATTTTAAATTTGAAGTTTTAGCTGCCGGAACTGAGGGAGAGGCTGAATAATGTCAAACGCAAATGATTTTACCAAGTCTAAAGTAGTTGTTCTCACGGGAGGTACGGGTTTTATCGGCACAGCTCTCACTGTTGAGCTTTTAAAAAAAGGATATAAAGTTAGAATCCTCACTCGAGATGCATCACGGTTTAATAATTCTAAAGATTTTCCTGTTGAATACTTTTCTTGGAATCCGACTGCTGAGGAAGCTCCCTTGGATGCTTTTGAAAACGCATGGGGTGTTGTGCATCTTGCAGGTGAAGCAGTGGCAGGATCGCGTTGGTCGGCTCAGCGAAAAAAAGACATTCTTGAATCACGCTCTATTGGAACAGTGAATTTAGTTTCTGCATTAAATCGGTTGAAAAATAAACCAAGTGTCTTGGTGGGCACATCTGCAATTGGATATTTTGGTGACCGCAAAAATGAACACCTTGATGAGTTCTCTCAAGTGGGACGTGGATTTTTACCCGATGTATGCAAGATTTGGGAAGAGGAAACTCGAAAAATAAAAGATATCCGCCTTGCGATTATACGTGTGGGAATTGTTTTGGGAACTGATTCGGGTGCTTTAAAGCAAATGCTTCCTATTTTTCGTGTAGGTTTGGGAGGTCCCTTGGGAAATGGCTCTCAGTGGATGAGCTGGATTCACCTCGAAGATCTTGTGCAAATGTATATTTTTGCTCTCGAAGGAAAAAATGTTGAAGGTGTTTTAAATGGTGTTGCTCCCGAAGCTGTTCAGAACAAAGAATTCACAAAAGCCCTTTCTAGGGCTCTTGGCCGACCAGCTTTTTTTCCTGCTCCTTCCATTGGAATCAAATTAGCTTTTGGAGAAACGTCTTCTATCATCCTCTCTTCTCAAAAAGTTTTTCCAAAGAAAGCTCTTGAGTTTGGTTTTCGATTTAAGTTTTCTAAAATTCAAGACGCCTTGAACGATCTCTTGTCTCCAAAAAAAATGAAAGGGGCTTACACTCTTGAGGCCTATCAGTGGCTACCAATTGCTAAGGATAAAGTCTTTCAATTTTTTTCAGATGCACACAACCTCGAAGCAATTACTCCTCGTTGGTTGAATTTTCGAATCGACAAAATGTCTGATACAGAAATTAAAAAAAATACTTTGATTGACTATAGTCTTAAAGTCAGAGGCATTCCGATTAAATGGAAAACTCTTATAGAAGAATGGCAACCTGAAAACTCTTTTGTCGATCGAATGCTAAAGGGGCCTTACAAAAATTGGCACCACACTCATACCTTTTACGAGATGGAGGGAGGAACTTTGATTTGTGATCGCGTTTACTATCGAATTCCTATGGGTGTTTTGGGTAATCTCGTAGGACTTGTTTGGGTTGAGTCTGATGTTGAGAAAATATTTGCTCACCGCCGAAAAGCGATTAAGGAACTTTTTAAGGTTTAAACTATGCCTATCGAAGAACCTCCCTATTCAATCGAAAGACGAGCACCGTATTACGAGGTGAGGCGTTATGAAAACACAATTGTTGCTGAAACAATTGTGAGTGGTGATTTGGATGAAGCCAGCCGAAGTGGATTTAAAATTTTAGCGGGATATATTTTTGGAAAAAATGATTCTCAAACAAAAATAGAGATGACTGCTCCGGTTAATTTAAGCGGAAAAGGAGACAAGCAAGTTTTGCAGTTCTCTATGCCTCGGTCTTTTTCTATGCAAAAACTCCCGCGACCTATCGACCAAAAAGTTCTTCTTCGGGAAATTCCTTCTCGAACCATTGCTGTTTATCGTTACTCTGGGTCTTGGTCACGGGAGCTCTTTGATAAGAAATTACAATTCTTCCTCTCTGAACTCAAAAAAGATGGAGTGCCCGTTATGGGTGAGCCGATTTTTGCTCGTTATAATTCTCCTTTTTCGCTTTGGTTTTTGCGTCGAAACGAAATTTGGATTCAGATTGAAGAACCCAAACTACCGAGCAACCCATCCTCCATCCACAGTAAGTGAGTGTCCTGTGACAAAGCTTGCACCCGCGGAACTCAGCCACAACACTGCGGAGGCAATTTCTTGTGGGAGGCCCATTCTTCCCATTGGCTCCCGAGCACATAAATCGGCTTCTAGTTTTTTATCTCCATGTGTGTAGCGATCAATCATTGAGGTATGGATCACACCTGGGCAAACTGAATTGATGCGAATATTTTTTTGAGCATATTCCAGTGCCGCTGTTTGCGTAAGACCCACGATTCCGTGCTTGCTGGCCACATATGCGGCACTTCCTTGAAAGCCTACAAGTCCTGCAATGGAAGAGCAGTTAACGATTGATCCGCTTCCTTGCCGTAGCATTTGAGCGATTTCGTACTTCATACACAGCCACGTGCCTTTAAGGTTTGTGTTGATCACTTTATCCCAATCTTCACTGCTGCATTCATGGGTGCTTGCGAGAGGACCTTCGATTCCTGCGTTGTTAAAAGCAATATCGAGGCGCCCAAATTTGTTAATGATTTCAGCTATTAATTTCTCAACTTCGTTTTCTTGAGAAATGTCGCATTTTAAAAATATGGCCTTACCAGCGCCCTTTTTTTCCGCTCTTTTCTGAATGAAGGCAGCACTTTCTTCACCTTTTTTGATGTTTGCATCAGAGACAATGACTTTTGCTCCCTTTTCTGCAAATTCGAGAGCCGTTGCATGGCCAATGCCAGCGGCAGCTCCCGTTACAAGAACTATTTGTTGATCAAAGGAATGGTTGGAATTTGAGGAGTTTTTCATAAAACGCCCCTCCTTTTGTTGTGCAAAACAGAAGTACGTTTAGGTTGTTGGAATAAAAACTTGATTAGGGAGCTGCGTTTTTGCTGATTGCAAGCAACTCGATATCAAACTTAAGCTTTGAGTTAGGAGGAATGGCTCCGCCCGCTCCTGTTTTGCCGTAAGCGAGATCGGAATCAATGATAAGTCGGCGTACTTCTCCAACCTTCATCCCCTCAACGCCTAAGTCCCAACCTTGGATAACTCTGCCGCCTCCAACTGAAAATTCAAAGGGTTGGCCGTGATCTTTCGAAGAATCAAACTTTTTGCCGTTCATGAGCCAGCCTGTGTAGTGAACCTTGGCTGTCTCGCCTTTTTTAACCTCAGCTCCTTTGCCCTTTTTGAGGATAGAGATCTTTAATCCTTTTATGGGGGCAGAAAAAGCAACGGGAAGAGCAAAAACAAGGGCTAAGCTAAGAAAAAGGCTTCTTTTGAGGAAAGTTTTCATAAAAAAAGTTTGTATCTAGAGGGCACGCTTTGCAAGAGTCTTTAAAAATTTAACCCTTCTTCATTTTTTAGCTTCGTACAGCTTGATCGAACGTTTTAGCTAGTTTACGTTATGACGCGATGGTGCAATCTCTTGGCATACGTTGGTGTTCTATCCGAAACTTTTTCATTTTGTTTTTTGCAATTGGAAAACTAGCGGCTCAAGAAGCCATGACCGCAGACGAATACGTGAATGGTCTTACGAAAGTCTTACTAGAACAGGGAGCTCCTGCAGCTGATCTTTTTATGCGTCAGTATGCGGAAGCGGGGCTGGATCTCACTCCACTTCGCAAAGTGATTCTCGAAGCCAACCATGGAGAACGACAAAAGGTTGAGGTGAATATTCACCCTCAAAATCAAGAAGTCATCGATTTTATGCAAAGGCAGTTTGAGCGTTCGAAGGTAGATTTTGTAGAGCTCGTTCCTGTTTATGATTCCACTCTTCCTGCTCCGGATAAACCCTTTGTGGAAGACGCGGCTTCCTACGAGCGTTGGACGAAGTGTCGTATGGGTTTTATCTCTTTGATTAGTTTTGCTGTGGTTGTTGCGGCGACTACAGTCCCTGAATATTTACAGGGAGGAGTGGCTGCGATTGATAACATGCGGCTTTTAACTTCAGTCATCCAAGGCTTTTTCGTAGTGGGAGTTGAAATTCTTACAAGCAAATTTAGTAGTGAATTAAATACATATTTATGGTCGCCTAAGCGCTTTCAAGAAATTCGTGAAAACCAAGATAGCGGAAAGCGAATCAATCAACGTCTTTTGGAGCTTTTTGAGGCGATGACTAAATTATTTTACCAAAGTCCCCTTCAAAGCATTCCTGAAGTTGCAGGAATCGCAGGACGTGGCGCTGCAGATGGGCTAAGAGCTTTCAGTAAAGCAGCGAATTATCTTTTAATTGATTCTGTAAAACATAAAAGCATCAACGAAGGAAAACCCTTCCTGACAGCAGGTTTTTATTACATCAACATGTTCAACTTTATGTATGCGACTTCAATTTTTGCAGTTGGGTACGCGACATCATACTTTACTGGGATTCCTTGGAAGACTTTTGGAGACATGGTGTTTCCTACCGCTGCGAGTACTTTGGGTTTTTACTTTGCTCTTGCAATGAACCAAAACCTGATTGGCCGCTTGCAAAGTTACGGGCAAATTTCCGAATTTATGCGTTTGCGAATTGAGCTTATGAGTCTTTATTTAGCGAAACCTGGCCGAATCATTGCAACTATTCCAGGATTTCAAACACTTGGAGTTTTGATGCAATTTTTATCTGGTACTGTGGGAACGATCCCCTCAATTTTTAAAATTACTGGTCTTGAACGCTATGCTCGTAAAACAGGTGAAATTTATGAAAACAATGCAAAGCTAGCAGCTGAGGGCAAGCTTGTTACAAAGCCGGTTGTCTTTAAGGGACCAGCCCAAGCACCAAAAGAGGGAAGTCTTGTTTCGCGAGTTGCAAAGGGATGTTTGTGGGCTCTGCGTGGCGGTCACCTTAACTTAGGTGCACGTTTAACCAAGTAGCTCTATGGCTTTTAAATCCACTATTTATCTTAGAGACTTGTCTGTCATGGTAAACGTGGGTTGCGGAATAGAAGAGCGCTCTCAAAAACAAGAATTGCGTTTTAGTTTTGAAATTTCTTTTCCTAATCTTCCTCAGGCGTGTGAGAGCGATCGAATAGAAGATACGGTTTGCTACCATAAGCTCTCAGATAAAATTTCTTTTGCTTGCAAAGACCGTGAATACGCAACTCTTGAGAAAATTGCCAAGGTTATTTTTGAGTCAGTTAAAAACGATTTTCCTCAAGACGCTTCTTTAACTTTAAAGGTTGAAAAAGTTCGGCCTCCAATAGAGGGTCTTGCAGGAAGTGCTAGTTTTGAGTTGAAGTCTTTTCCTAATGCCTAAGTTTACTGAAGTTTATCTGGGTCTTGGTTCAAACGTGGGTGAGCGTGTACGGAATATCGAAGCTGCGCTTAAGAAACTCAATAAGCTTTTTTTCCCTCAATCCATGAGGCTTGCTTGTGTTTATGAAAATGCAGCTTTGCTTCCCGAGGGAGCCCCCCCTGAATGGAATTTACCCTTTCTCAATACAGCTGTGTCGGGTCAGACAGAATTGAGTCCAAAAGAATTGCTTCAAAAAATAAAAGAAATTGAAGTGAAAGTGGGCAGATCAGAAAAACATCTTAAATGGTCGCCTCGTGAGCTAGATATAGATATTTTGTTTTATGGAAATAAAAAAGTTTCACAAAAAAACATAAAGATCCCTCATCCAGAAATTTTAAAAAGGTCTTTTGTGCTCGATCCTTTAAGAGATTTGGCAGCATCCAAAAAAGCTTCTTCAAAAAAAACTCTTTTGGAGCTTTCTCGAAAGCATCCGTCTCGTTTGCCCGTCTTGATGAAGATCTTGAACGTCACACCTGATTCTTTTTCGGGTGATGGCATATTAAGAACAAAACAGGTAGTGACAGAACTATTTCAAAACTGGCCCTCTTCATCTTTTCAAATCTTAGATTTGGGAGCGGAATCTACTCGTCCCGGAGCAAGTGAGGTGAGTGAGGAAGAAGAATGGAAAAGACTCGAATATGTGCTCTCAATAATTGAGCCTTTTGTGAAAAATCGCTTTCTTAGGCCCAAGATTTCAGTTGATACAAGAAGAGCTATCGTAGCTGAAAGGGCACTTCGTTGGGGGGTAGACATTATCAATGATGTGAGTGGAATGTCTGATCCTCAAATGGGAGATATTTTGAAAAAATATAACTGTGACTATGTTCTCATGCATAGCTTGAGTGTCCCCGCAAATCCTCAAATACATCTTGATAAAAAATTAAATCCTACAAAAGAAGTGTTAAAGTTTTTTAAAGCTAAGTTAAATTTTTTGAAAAAAAATAAAATATCACTTGATCGAATTATTCTAGATCCGGGTATTGGATTTGGAAAAACAGCAGAGCAATCTTTTGAATTAATGAAAAACTTGGAAGAATTTCAAAAGCTTGGTTGCCGAGTATTGGTGGGACACTCGCGAAAATCGTTTTTGGCGACACTCTCAAAATCGGAGGCAAAAGATAGAGATCCACAAACCTTGGGGGTTTCTTTTTATTTGCTTAAAAAAGGAGTGGATATTTTACGGGTTCACAATACGGAGCTGCATGCAAAGGCTTTTGCTTCTTGGAATGCTTTATCCTCGTGAGTTTTATTTTATGAAAAAAAAATCACTTCAAGTTGAGCCCTTTAAAACAAAACGCTT
>CAYOWH010000036.1:0-25364 GCA_964407615.1 uncultured Bacteriovoracaceae bacterium
AAAAATGCTTACCCCGAATATGAAAAACGTATTTCTGAAGGGAGTGTCGCGTGAGTCAAAAAATTCTACCCCTTCACCCGCTTGAGAAAAGAGTTTTAATTGCTGGATACGGTGAGGATAAGTCATGGACAATTCAGCATTACGAAAAAAATTACAAAGGTTACGAAGCGGCAAAAAAAGCCGTTTCAATGCCGACTGATGAAATTATCAAAACAGTTAAAGATTCTGGTTTGCGCGGTTTGGGCGGAGCAGGGTTTCCCACGGGAATGAAGTGGGGTTTTATTCCTAAAAATTGTAGTAAGCCAGTCTATCTCGTGTGTAATGCCGACGAAGGAGAGCCTGGTACATTTAAAGATCGTCAGATTATGGAACATTGCCCTCATCGTTTGATTGAGGGAATGATTGCTGCTGCGGTCGCGATTGGATCTAAGACGGGCTACATCTATGTGCGCGGTGAATTGCGTTTGGCCATTAAGCGCTTAGAAGATGCCATTAACGAAGCTTATGCAAAAAATTATCTTGGCCAAAACATTTTTGGATCAGGCAAAGCTTTTGATCTTACAGTTCATCCTGGTGCAGGGGCTTATATTTGTGGTGAAGAAACAGGGTTGATCGAATCTCTTGAGGGAGATCGTGGACAGCCTCGCCTGAAGCCGCCCTTTCCTGCAATTAGCGGAGCTTTTGGTGGACCAACGATTGTGAATAACGTTGCAACTCTTGCGCATGTACCAGCAATTTTGTTGAACGGAGCAGAGTGGTTTATCAAAATGGGGAACGGAACAAATCGCGGAGCGGGAACAACCGTATGGGGAGTTTCTGGAGATGTTCAAAAGCCAGGATTTTTTGAAGTTCCTGTCGGCACGAAGCTTTCGACAATGTTGAATGAAATTTGTGGTGGCCCGTTACCTGGTAGAAAATTCAAAGCGTGTTTTCCGGGTGGATCTTCTTCGCCTCTTCTCAAAGCTGAAGAATTTGATGTTCCTATGGACTTCGATAGCCTTGCAGCTAAAGGAACAATGATGGGAAGCTGTGCAATTATCGTGGTTGACGATAGCAGAAGCATCCCAGAAATTTGTATGCGAACGGCACGCTTTTACGCCCACGAAAGTTGTGGTCAGTGTGTGCCTTGTCGCGAAGGAACAAAGTGGACATACAAAATGCTTCGCCGAGTTTGCAGTGGTCAAGGAACCAAGAGTGATTTGAAAAATGTTCAAAGTGCTTGCGATAACATGGCTGGAAAAACTATTTGCGTGTTGTCAGATGCCTGCGCAATGCCTGTGACAAGTATGCTTAAAAAATTTCCTGAAGAGTTTGAAAAACTTTTAATACCCGAAAGTGAATTTACTCCGGAGCTTCCTAAGGTTTCGGGTCAGTTGGGATCTGTATTAGAGGCTATCCGAGCGAGGCAAAAATCATGAACGCTGAATTATGGTCGGCGATTGTTGCGGTTGCTTTGGGAGCTGCCGTTCTTACGGGTGTTCCTTTGATGGTTATCGTTGAGAGGCGTGGATCTGCGTGGATGCAGCGTCGTAGTGGACCCAACCGCGTAGGACCGTGGGGCTTAATGCAGCCTATGGCAGATGCAATTAAGTTTGTATTCAAAGAAGAAAATGTTCCTGCTAAAGCGCACAAGGTTTTGTTCTTGTTAGCACCCGCTCTTGCGGTGATTCCTCCTCTGATTTCTTTTACGGTCATTCCGTTAGCGGGTTCTGTAAATCTTGAGGGAATTGAATTTCCCGTGCAAGTGGCAAACATGAGTGTGGGACTTTTGTTTTTGCTTGCTATCAATTCCATGCACGTTTTTTCTGTACTCACTGCAGGATGGGCATCAAACAACAAATTTTCTCTGATGGGTGCGCTTCGAGCAAGTTCGCAGATGATTAGTTACGAAATTGCAATCGGAATTTGTATCGTCGCTCTTGTCATAACTTATGGCACCCTTGATTTGCGTGAGATTGTAAAGCTTCAAGAGGCTGGATCTTCTTTGCCTGCGTGGGGAATTTTCATGCAGCCCTTGAGTTTCTTTATCCTTTGGGTTTGCGCTTTTGCCGAAACCAATCGTTTACCTTTTGATCTTCCCGAGGGTGAATCAGAGCTCGTCGCAGGTTATCACACAGAATATTCTGGAATGAAGTTTGCTCTTTTTTTTATGGGTGAATATGCGGCTATGTTTGTTGCGTCTGCTTTTTTAACAACACTCTTCTTGGGTGGATATAATATTCCCTTTGTTTCAGAAGAAGCTCTTCGAAATTTCTTTCTTGCAAAAGATATGGGTCTTACTATGGCTTCTGCAGCAACGTGTGCTCTTCAAGTGGTTTCCTTTGCTGTGAAAGTTTTATTTTTTATGTGGTTTTATGTTTGGATTCGTTGGACGTTGCCACGTTTTCGCTACGATCAATTGATGCATTTGGGGTGGAAGGTTTTACTGCCTCTTGGAGTTTTTAATATTTTTGTCACGATGATTGTCAGTTATTTGAGGTCTTTATGAATCAAGCCGCAGATTTAATATTGGGAACCCCTACAGTATTTATGTGGGTTGCTAGTTTTTTTGCAATATTTTTTGCCTTAGTTGTTTTTTTCAGTAGCAATCCAATTTCGAGTGCTGTTGCTCTTATGGGGACCCTTTTTTCAACAGCAGCTCTTTATTTTTCACTAGGAAATTTTTTCGTCGGGGCCATACAAATTTTAGTTTATGCAGGAGCGATTGCTGTTCTTTTTGTTTTTATTGTGATGCTTTTAGATTTGAAGCCTCAGAAACTGAAGAATTTACCGGGGCGACTCCCTTACTTTCTTTTTTCAAGCATCGTAGCAACTGTTCTTGCCCTGTTTTTGTTGAAGGCAATTCGCTTTGTTCCGAGAGGAGAGGCAATAGAATATTCTCCCTTGGGTGCAACTCAATATGCCCAGTATTTTTTATCACAATATCAGGTTGCTTTTCAGGCAGCTGGTCTACTGGTGTTTGGAGCTATTTTAGGGGCTATTGTTCTTGCCAGAGGACATCTTGGAAAAAAGGAGCGTTCATGATCGCAACGAGCCATTTAATTTTTTCGGTCGCGATATTTTTATTTTGTGTTGGGGCGTTAACTTTTTTTACTAAAAGAAGCGCTGTTGTTGCGTTGATGGGAATAGAACTTATGCTTAACGGTGTTAACTTAATTCTTGTTCAAGCTGGGCAGACCTATAAAAACGCGGAGGGTACTTCCTTAATTTTGTTTGTAACGCTTGTCGCTGCTGCTGAGGCCGCACTTGCTCTCTCAATATTTGTAATTCTTTATAGAAAATATGGTTCCCTCACTCTAGAGAATTTTCGTTCTCTAAAGGGTTAGGTGAAAGTTTAAAAGGAAATTGAATAAATGACAGATGTTTTGAACATTGTAGAAGCTCCTTTGAGTTGGATCATCTTGCTCCCAGCTATAGGAGCAGTTTTAAATGGACTGTTTCGATTGAAGTCTCCGTTAAATGGATTGCTTGCAACGGGTTTTTGTGTGGCAGCTTTTGTTCTTTCTCTTCTTCAGTTTTTTAAATTTCCTGATGCATCCAAGCTTGTTGATTCTGGTTATCTTTGGTTTCAGGCAGGTCACGTTAAAGCACAAATGGGATTTGAGCTGACTCCCTTTATGAGCGTCATGCTACTTGTCATCACAGGTGTGGGGTCTCTTATCCATCTTTATGCAACATCTTATATGAGCCATGATAAAAGTCCGGCTCGTTTTTTTGCTTATTTAAATTTGTTTGTAACTTCAATGCTGGTTTTGGCTTTATCAAGTGATTTGGTTGGAGTTTTTTTGGGATGGGAAGGCGTGGGCGTTTGCTCCTACTTACTTATAGGATTTTGGTTTGAAGAGGATAAAAATGCCCAAGCAGGGATCAAGGCTTTTATTACAAATAGAGTGGGTGACTTAGGATTTTTGATCGCTCTTTTTGTAGCCTTTGCGTATTTTGGAACTTCTTCTGTTTCTGGAATTATGGAATGGGTTGCCGATCCAGGAAGAGCAGCTGCTTTGCCAGTTTGGGTACTGACCGTATTTGCACTTGCTATTTTTTGGGCTGCTTGTGGAAAATCTGCGCAAATTCCTCTTTATATTTGGTTACCTGATGCTATGGCAGGTCCCACTCCTGTTTCAGCGTTGATTCACGCGGCGACAATGGTCACATCAGGAATTTTAGTCATGGTTCGTTTGTGGCCCATCTTTGCTTCTCAAGCAGAAGTTCTCACAGTTGTTTTTTGGGTAGCGCTTTCAACTGCCTTGCTTGCTGCTTTAATGGCTCTCACACAAAGAGATTTGAAAAAAGTTTTAGCTTATTCAACAGTTTCACAATTGGGTTTTATGTTTGCAGCTTTAGGCGCGGGTGCTCCTACTGCAGCCTTTTTTCATGTTGTTACTCACGCGTGCTTTAAAGCGCTTCTGTTTTTGACGGCGGGTTCCGTGATTCACGGAATGCACGACGAAAAAGATATCTTCAAGATGGGTGGATTAAGAAAAAAAATGCCTTGGTCTCACGTAGCTTATCTCGTGGGATGCGTTGCGATTGCAGGATTTCCTTTTACTTCTGGATTTTTCTCAAAGGATCTTATTTTAACAAAAGTTTTCGAATCTCGAGGTGTGCTTGGATACGGCCTTCTTTTGTTAGCAGCAATGCTGACTTCCTTTTACATGTTTCGTTCTTATTTTCTGGCTTTTTCATCCACGCCACGTAGTCATGAGGCTGAACATGCTCATGAAAGTTCCGCGATGATGATTGTGCCTCTTATGATTTTAAGTCTTCTTTCATTATGTGTAGGTTGGTTGGAAATCCCTCACATGTGGGGTCACCTTCAATACTTTTCGCATTGGGTAGAGTCCTCTGGTGCAAAAGGCTTTGAGGGGCATGGAGTAGACGCTGGTACAGAATGGGTGTTGATGGGAATTGCAACCTTTGCTTCTTTATTGTCGGCTTTTTTTGCTTTTGTAAAATACAAAAAAGGGCCTGTTGCTTCCTCTGCAAATTTTGCTTGGAGATTGTCTTTTAATAAATTTTATGTGGATGAAATTTACGAGGCTTTTATTTTAAAGCCCCTCAAAAAAATAGGAACTTGTTTAAGTCTTTGGATTGATGAGTATGGAATTAACAGAACCTTACACGGGAGCTTTGTTTCTTATCGTATCACAGGACAACTAGCTTCCATTTTTCATACAGGATCCATTCAAAGTTATGCCCTGTTTATGTTGTTAGGACTTTTAATTATATGGGGATTTGTGAACATATGGTAAGCGTACTTTTTTGGCCGCTCTTGAGTCTGGTTGTTCTATTACTTTTTAAAAAACAAAACTGGGCTCAGTGGGTAAATCTTTTGCTTCATCTTCCCTGGGTGTTTTTTTTAATTGAGTTAGTAAAAGTAACTCCCTCGGGTGCACCTTTTGGACTTATCGAAAATTACGGAACACTTCCGTTATTCAAAAGTTCTTTTGCCTTGGGAGCAGATTCTTTAAATGTTTCTCTGATTGCTTTGACGATTTTTCTAAGTTTTTCTCTTAGTTTTTATTTTTTGGGGCATTCTAAAATTACTCAAGGATTTTTGATTTTATTTCAGTTGTTAAATTTTGGAACTATTGGGTCTCTTTTGGCAGCAGATGCTTTTGTTTTTTATGTTTTCTGGGAGTTCATGCTTATCCCTTTATTTTTTCTTATTGGAATATGGGGTTCGGAAAATCGTGTTTATGCTGCCCTTAAGTTTTTTTCGATGACACTTGCGGGATCTCTAGCCCTTCTTGCGGGAATCTTTTTTATTGTTACAAAAACTGAGGTTCAGTCTCTTGAGTGGGCTGAGCTTTCAAGAAACTCAGAAATGCTAAGTCTAGCAGCTCCTTGGTTAGGTTGGGCTTTTTTGTTGGCTTTCTTGGTAAAGGTTCCTGTTTGGCCTTTGCACACTTGGTTGCCAGATGCTCATACGGAAGCCCCCACTGGTGTCTCTGTTATGCTCGCAGGAATCTTATTGAAGCTGGGTGTTTATGGGATGCTTCGATGGGTTTTACAAGTGTTTCCAGCTCTTTATTGGAATTCTACTGACTGGTTGTTTGTTGCTTCTGTTATAGGGATTATTTTAGGAAGCTATGGAGCTCTCCGACAAACAGATATTAAAAGAATGATTGCCTATTCCTCTGTGGCTCATTTGGGATTTGTTGTTTTGGGTGCAACGTCATCAAATGCGACTGGACAGTCAGGTGCTTTTTTTCAAAATTTTGCTCATGGATTAAGCACCGGTCTTTTGTTCTTAAGCTTTGGTATGATTTATGATCGCACGCATTCTCGTAAATTAGCTGAGTATGGAGGGCTTGCAACGACAAACCGTTTTCTTGCTTTTACATTTGTTTTTGCTTCTATGGCGAGTGTCGCCCTGCCCGGTTTACCAGGCTTTGTCGGCGAATTTTTAATTCTCTCTGGGACTTTCTTGCAAAAAGGATGGCTGGTTTTGATGCCTCTTTTAGGTGTTGTTTTGGGAGCAATGTATACTCTTCAACTTGTAAAAGGACTTGTTTTTGGAAAAGTTTCTCCCTTGGTGGAATCTCATCCTATTACTCTGAAATGGAATGAATATGCTTCCATTTTTCCTTTTTTAATCGGGCTTGCTCTTTTGGGCTTAGCTCCTCAATTTTTATTGGCTTGGATCAATGGATCTATTCCCGTGAAGTAAGGATGAAACATGAACGAATTTTTTCAAAGTAAAATTTTTGAAATCAATGCTGAACATCTACAAGATTTACTGCCATTTTTTCTTTTATCCGTTGGTTTTGCTCTCGCTGTTTTAGGAGCGGGGTTCAAATTATCCTCTAAATTTTTCAAGGTTTCTGGAATTTTAGTTTTTTCTTTAGCTGCTGTCAGTTGGTTATTGGCTCTACATAAGATTGATAGTTTAGTTTTAGGGTTACAACTTGGATATTTTTCAAGAATTGTAGGAGCCATGAGCTCTTTTTTTGCTCTTTCAAGCTTTATTTTGTTTGATGTATCAAAGCGCTACGAAAGTCGGCCCGAGTGGTTGGCTCTTTTAATTTTATCTGTGATGGGATTGAGTCTTCTGCCGGCATCTCGAGATTGGATTAGTTTTTTTGTATTTTTAGAATTTTTCTCGATTCCTTCTTATATTTTGGCGGGATACGACACGAATCGCGAAAGAAGCTTAGAGGCTTCTCTAAAATATATGCTCTCAGGAGCTTTTGCCTCAGCTCTCTTGTTAATGGGAATTGCTCTTATTTATTTGTGTTCCGGAACAGTTACATACGTTGCGTTGCAATCTTATTTTCCCACTCACTTACTTTCAGCTCTTGCATTGGCATTGTTGCTTTCAGGTGTTTTTTTCAAAATGACGATCGCTCCTTTTCATTTTTGGGCACCTGATGTTTATCAGGGTTCACCCATGGGTGTGGCAGCTTTTTTAGCTGCTGGAACGAAGTTAAGTCTTTTTGTTTCTGTTTCATTAGCGTTTTCAGAAACAGGTTTTTCTACCAGGACGGATCTTATAGAATTTGCTTTGATAGCTGGAACTTTGAGTATTTTGGTTGGAAGTTTTCTTGCGTTTACTCAAAGGTCTTTTCGTCGAATGTTGGCTTACTCAGGGACTGTGAATGCGGGGGTATTGGCTCCATTGATGCTTATGGGCAAAGAGGGAATTATTTCGGGAGTTTTCTTTCTTTCTATTTATGGTCTAACACTCGCTCTTATTTTGGCAGCTCTTTCAAGTCTTTTGAAAAAGCGTCATCTTGATTCTAACGCTGATATCGACCCGGATGAATTAGATCTAAAGGATGCTCTTCATAGCAAGACCCAAAGTCTTATTTTGGCCCTTGGCCTTTTTTCATTAGCAGGAATACCTCCCTTACCAGGTTTTTTTGCTAAATACTGGGTTTTTTCATCTTTGTGGACGCAAGGGCACTCTCAGCTTGTTGTCTGGGCATTACTGGGGACTCTCATGGGAGTTGCCTATTACATACGAATAGCAGGAAAACTCTTTTTTGCTGAAAAGCGCAGCGCAATTATCTAGAGACAATCATCGAAGTCGCTTAGAACTCGGTTATTATATTCATGAGGACATTGTTGATTCATGGATACAAAAATTTCAGAGCGTATTCGCGTAAAAGTTACATCCGGACAAATTAAAGGCCCTTACAGCCGACAAGAAATTATTATTCGCATCAAAAAAGGTAGGTTTGATGGGTCTGAAGAAATTTTTTTAGAAAGTGAGGGTCATTGGAAACCTATTGGAGCTGAAACTGAGTTTTTTGATTTAATTCAAGAAGTTCAGTTTGGTTTAAAATCTGGAAATACCAAAATATCTCAAAAAGGATCTTTAAAAAAAGGATGGAGTGATTCTGAAGAAAATAAAGAAGCTTCAAAAATAGATTCAACTGAAAAGATACAATTCGGAAAAGATACAAAAAATGCTCTTGCTAACGATTACATAACTAGAAATTCGCATCCTTCTAAAAAAGATTCTCCCTTTGGTCATGCAAATGAGTTTTCTATTCCGTCGCCAAACCAACAAAACCAACAATCTTCTCATCAGCGAGACAAATCTAAAGAAATTAAGGGGTTTGATGATTTAACCTCAGAAGTTAAAAAAAAACCAAAGAAGTTTCAGGGACTTTTTTTAATTATTGCCATTTTAGTTTTAGGATATTTTTTCTCAGATGCCTTGAAGGGAAATAAACAACCCGTTCAAGAAAAAGTAAATCTTGAATATAGTTTTAATTACAAAAAAGGGTACTTTAGGCCACTTCTTTTGCGCTTAAAGCTTCTTCCACAGTATGCATACCCCAGTAAAACACTTAGTTCGGATTTTGAGAAAATAAAATTTTTACCTCTTAATGCTCATGATTTGCTTTTAACGGTCGATGAAAATGAATCAAATCAAGAAGCTTCTTTAAGTGCGAGTGCCTGGTTTCTGAAGGCATGGGCCTTTCGAGTTGTAGGAGACGCATTATCTGTTGCAGATCCTAAAAAAGGAATTGCTTTTCAAAAGGCAGCAATTTCTCTTTTTCAAGAAATAGAAAAGAATGTAAAAGTTCCCGATGAATTAAAGCAACTTTTTACGGCCCTTGATTTGTTTCTTTCAGGAGATGTGGATAAGTCATTGAAAACTGCAGAATCAATTCAAGTGAAAAGTCTTGCGGTTAAGTATTTTATAAAAGATGTTTCTTTGTGGGCCTCGCTTATGCCTGAGTACCATCAGTCTATAAAGGCACAGGATATTTTTACGGAGGAAGATTTAGCAAGCTTTCCTGCAAGGTTTGTTAAAGAAGAAAAATTTAAAAAAGCTTTTAGTGGAGAAAGCTTTTCAGATGACTTTATTAAGCGAGCAGATGATTTTCTTTCTTACGAAGCTCATTCTTTATTGGCGTGGTATTTGATTGGGAGATACAACGTTATAAAATTTAGAGGTAATCCTCAGGTTCCAAATAGATATTTCTTTTCTGGTTTTTGTGAGTTGTCTTTGTATCCTCGAGTTCTTCAGGAATTTTACTGGAAGCAATACGCACAGTTTGTAAAAGATTTTTTGATGGGCGACCCAAGCCCTCTTTTAGAAACAGCTGAAATTATTAAAAAAGGAAGTTTTGAAGAGAGCCCTAAGGCACTTGATTTGGATGATCCATTTTTTCGATTTTCAACACTCTTAGAAAATTACAAGAAAGCTTTTGAGCAAAATGAAATGAACAATATAGAGAGAGCTTCTTTTCAGGTTGTTTCAGAGGCCTCTTCTAAGGCCAAATCTAATTTAATTTCGGTTATTGTGGGACCTTTTCTTGAAAAAAATTGGACAGTCGTTGAGCGTCAGTTGAGATTATTAGAGAAGACATTTCCCTTTGATGAAGAGATAAAAACTTTGAGGATATGGTACGAGGGTGAGCGCTTTCGTTTTGAAAAAGCCATTGAAATTTTAAATAATACTTTTTCAGGTTCATTTAATAGCATCAAAAAAGAACAGCTCAAAGCCGAGGGAATCCTATATATGGTTGGGCAAGATTTTGAAAAAGGATCTGATAATTTAAAGCTTTTTTTAGAGCAGAGTCCTCAAGATGGATTAAGCCAATTTTTTATTGCTCGAGGAGCTTTTGAACTAGAAAAGTACACAGAATGCGTTCGTTATTCACAATTAGCTCAATACAATAGTGCAGGACCTTTGAAGCTGAGTGCGCAAATTATGAATTTTAGATGTCGTATTAAAGCTAATCTGGCGACGGAGGCTTCTTTGAGAGAGTTTGCTCAGTTTGTGGAACGCTTTCCGCAAACATCATCTGCTCGAGAAGAATATGTGCGAGCTCTTCTTGATGCGGATCAAACTCAAGAGGCATTAAGAATTGCAGAAAAGGTTGTTGTAGATAATCCAGATAGTCCCAACTTGAAGATTCTTTTGGGTGAAGTTTATGAAAAAAGAGGTCTTAGTAATGAGGCACTTTTAATGTACAATGAAGCTCGAAAATTAGAGCCTCATCGAGCAAGGGCCTCAGTTCGAATCGGTAACCTTTACATGAAGGATAAGCGTTATATGGAGGCGGCTCAGAGTTATATCAATGCGGGATCTCAAGACAATGAGTTTCCTGAGTTGTTTTTAAAAGCTGCAAGAGCCTACAGAAAAGCTGGCGACGTGGAAAAAGCAAAGGATATGTATTTTAAAGAGGTTACATTGCGCCCTGGTGTGATTGAAAACTTTCTTGAGGCGGCGGAGTTTTTCTTAGAAAACAATCTTCCTGCACAAGTTCCCGCAATCTTTAAACTTTTTGGGCAGGATTTTAATAGTGATTCGAGAGTTTTAACTCGGCTTGCTCAGTCCTATTATGCTTTGGGTGATCCGAATAATGCCTTAAGAAATGCTAATCTAGCTATTAAGATAAATAATAAGGAAGCGGAGCCTTATAGAATCTTGGGATACATTTATAATTCTCAAGGCCAGTACCCCCTGGCGAAGATGAATTTTGAGAAATATTTAATATTATTGCCCCAAGCTAACGATGCAGATGAACTTCGACAAAAACTCTCCCTTCCCCCATACAGCAGCCAGTAGTAGAGTAGTGGCCTATGATTGATTGGAGACGTGTTGTTGCAAATCCCGAGACTTTTCAAAAAGCGCTTTTAGCTCGAGGCTATAGTGATAGTGAGAGTCAAAATATTTCTCAAAAAATTCTTAAATTAGCAGAAGAGAGAAGTAAGGGGCAGCTTCAATTAAATGCTTTGCAGGCAGAGAGAAATAAAGTTTCTGAAAACGTAGGCTCTTTAATGAAGCAAGGAAAGAAATCCGAAGCTGATTTACTAAAAATAAAAGCCAAAGAAGTAGGCGATCAAATGACTCTCATCAATGCAGAGTTTGAAAAGATAGATCAATCTTTTAAAGAAACCCTTGAAGTGATTGCTAATTGGATTCACGAATCTGTTCCTGTTGGAAAATCTGCTCAGCAAAACAAAGAAGTAAAAGCGTGGGGTGAAAAAAGAAGTTTTGATTTTCAACCAAAAGGACATGATGAATTAGGAGAAGCCCTTGGGCTTTTAGATTTTGAAAGAGCTGCAAAAATAAGTGGAGCTCGTTTTACTTTTATTCGCGGAGAACTTGCTCAACTAGAAAGAGCTCTTGTAAATTTTATGCTCGATCATCATCGTCGAAGAGGTTACGAAGAAATTATCCCTCCTTATATGGTGAGTGCCCAAACTTTTTACGGCATTGGACAGTTTCCTAAGTTTAAAGAAGATGTTTTTAAAATTGAAAATGATGATAAATATTTAATACCAACAGCGGAGGTACCCGTAACCAGTCTTTTTGCTGATGAAATGGTACCCGAGGAAATTCTTCCAAAATACTTTATGGCTTTTTCTCCTTGTTTTCGTTCGGAAGCAGGTTCATACGGTAAAGACACAAAGGGGCTGATTCGTCAGCATCAGTTTCATAAAGTGGAACTTGTGAAATTAGTTTCACCTGAAGAGAGTTTGAATGAACTTGAAAAAATGACTTCAGATGCTGAAAGTATTTTGCAAGCACTCAAGATTCCCTATCGTGTCATGCTTTTGTGTTCTGGTGATACAGGAAATAATGCTCAAAAAACTTATGATATTGAAGTTTGGTTACCGGGATCGATCTTTGAGGGCTCTCAGCGAGGGTGTTATCGTGAAATTTCTTCTTGCTCCGATTGCAGTGATTACCAAGCGCGACGAAGTAAGATTCGTTATAAATCAAAAGAAAAAGGCACTCGCTTTGTTCATACTTTGAATGGCTCTGGACTTGCTGTAGGCCGAACACTTATTGCGGTTCTTGAGAATTATCAGCAAAAAGATGGAAGTATAAAAATTCCCGAAGTTTTAATTCCTTATATGGGTGGAGTAGACGTTATTCGTAAAAAATAATTCATGACTTTAAACTTAAAAAAGAAATGGAGTCTTGAACGGGATTGGACTCCCTATATGAAAAGAGCTTTGGAGCTTGCAAATGAGGCTCAAATTAAAGGAGACGTCCCGGTTGGCGCTGTTCTTGTTAATGTTGACGGAAAAATTATAGCAGAAGCTTTTAATCAAAGAGAAAATCTTAAGGATCCCACTGCGCATGCGGAAGTTTTAGCACTACGAGCAGCTTCACAAATAGAAAAAGCATGGAGATTAAAGGGCTATACGCTTGTTGTTACTCTAGAGCCTTGTGTGATGTGTGCAGGTGCTTTGTCTTTATCAAGGCTTGATAGAGTTGTTTATGGATGTCGTGATTTGAGGGCTGGAGCTATGGGTTCACGATATACTGTGCATGAAGACGCTTGGTTAAATCATGATATTATAAAAGTTGAGGGTATTCTCGAAGAAGAATGTCGACAAATTCTCCAAGAATTTTTTCGTTCCAAAAGATCTTAAAACTTATCTCGCAAGTCGCGTAATTTTTTCCATGATTCAAAAGAAGGAGATTTTAAAAAAGGATTCCACCATAGTTCCATTTCTAAAGATGTTGTTTGATGAAGGTCTTCAAGTTGAAGTGCTGAATAATATTGAGGGTCTAGGTTTTTTGCAAAGATGAGGTTTTTTTCTCTATAATCATGGCCAACAAAAATTTCTGTATCAATGGGAAGTTCTTTTAATAACTGAAGGCTTGAGTATAACTCCTCATGAGTCCCCTCGATAACTCGACCGCAACCTAAATTAAACAACAAATCTCCAGAAAAAAGAAATTTATTTTTTTTGAAGTAATAGGCATTCAAACTTCTACTATGACCAGGCATTGAATAACAAAAAACAGTTTCTCCTAAAAGTTGAACCTCTCCAGCAGCTTTATGGCTAATCATTTTAGGAGTGTTCTCGCCATCATCGGGTCCTAAAACAGGCATCTTGTGCTGTTTCAAAATCTCTGGGACGCCTGCTATGTGATCTTCATGGTAGTGTGTAAGGATTATTGAGAGGGGCGTGAGGTTTAAAGAGTTTATTTTTTTTAGATAAAGTTTTGAGTCGAGTGGATCAACAAGAACACATTCTTTGTTTTTGTTAAAAAGGATATAACCCCAATTGTCTGTTCCTTGTTTAAAAACTTCTACCTTCACTGTTTTGTTCCTGCTAATAGGAACAGTTTAAACTATTTTTTTAAGATTTCTTTAATGACACCCGTGAGAATTTCAGGATTAGCCCCCATTTTTAAAAAACGTCCATTTACATAAATAGAAGGAGTTGCTTCAACGCCAATACTTTTTCCAAGCTCGATTTCTTCTTTGATTTCATTTTTGACAGCGGCGGATTCAATACATGTTTCGAGTTCTTTTTCGTTGAGCCCAAGAGCTTGAGCTTTTTCTTGAATACTTTTTTGATCGAAAAAATCTTGGTTCTTAAAAAGATAATCTTGCATTTGCTTAAAAGCCTCAAAGCCTTTTTTATGAAACAGGCAGCGGGCAGCATAAGCTGCTAAGCAGGCTTTGTGATGCATTCCTGCGGTATTGCAGGCTGTATCAAGAGGAAAATTTTTATAAATAATTCGGACATTTTCTCCAAAACTTTTTGCAACTACGGGCATATTTTTGTGGTTTTGGGCGCAGTGTGGACATTCGAAATCACTAAATTCAACAAGGGTGATTTTGGCATTTGAATTTCCTTCAGCAGGGCTATTTTGCAAAGAAATTTCATATGAATTTCCACTTTCGAGTTCAGACATGATTTGCTTTAGAAATTCAGGAGATAGTTCTTCGTCTGAGTTGGCCAAAAGAGCATTTCTTGCTGCTGATTCTGAAAGAGGCTGAAAAAAATATTGAATTCCAATTGCTATAAAAGAGAGAAATATGAAAGAGGGGCTTATTTTTTCTTTTTTAATTATGGAAGCAGATTCTTTGTGTATTTTTCGAGTTATGAAAAATAGAGAAAGGCAGAGTGCGTAAATCATTCCACAAACAAGGCAAAAAGCACCAATTGCTGTGAGGCTTAGGATGGCAAGAGCAATTGAAGTGAGGATTCCCACTATAGAAGAAATCATCAAAAGTTTACGCGTTAGATCGCCGATGTATCCTTGGTTGATTGTCCGAAGAGAGCGAAGCGCCAATATTGTGACGATTGTAAAGAAGACCATTCCCAACACAGAAATAGAAATATTACCAATCGAAGAATACGGAGATAAGGCAATATTGTCGCAATTAACTTTTGAGCTAATGTTGCAAAAAGCCTGGCCTAGGTCGACTCCTGCTTGAACCTTTGCTCGATGCCAAAGTGTATAAAGAGAAACAATCCATCCAACGATTCCAGTTAGAAGAAATGTTTTGATATTTGAAACAAGCCGAGGGTTTTTAGCCATAAAAAAAATTTAGCTCATGAAGACTAAAAAAGTCTAATACTTGATGTGTAAAACGAAGGCGCTAATTGTTAGACTAATCTTATGAGATCTCAAGAAATTTGGGTTATTTATGGAGGTGAGTCATCTGAGCGAGAGGTTAGTCTTAGAACAGGCTCTAACCTTCTTTCAGCCCTTCAATCAAAAGGATTCAAAGTTAAGGGTGTCGAGATAAAGTCTCAAAAGGATCTTTTAGCTATTTTTCATAAACAAAAACCAGATTTTGTAGTTCTAGGCCTCCACGGAACTTTTGGAGAGGATGGGCGAGTTCAAGGTTTTTTAGAAACGATGGGAGTGCCTTATGTAGGAAGTGGTGTCCTTTCGAGTGCTCTATGTTTTAATAAGGCTGTCACTCAAAGTTTACTTAAGCAAGCGGGATGTCCAGTCGCTCCTTTTCTTGTTTGTGAAAAAAGAAATTTTTCTTTACAAAAAGTTCTTAAAGAAAATCCTAAAATATTAAACAGGAAAAGTTTTATCAAAGCAGCTTGTCAGGGAAGCACCATTGGAGTTTATCGTTATGATCCGCAAGACTTTGTTGAAAGCAAAAGAGAAACTGCTTTTGCTGGACTCTGTGAAAAAGCCTTTCATTACGACGAGGAACTTATTGTAGAAGAGTGGATTGAGGGTCGAGAGTTAACATGTGCGATTGTTTTGGATGAGGCCTATCCTTTGGTGGAAATTAGACCTAATTCTAAATTTTATGACTATTCAAGTAAATACACAGCGGGAGAAACGGAATATCTTTGCCCTGCCCCTTTAGATGAGAGTCTTTCAAAAAAAATTCAAATGTCTTGTTTAAAAGCCTTCAAGATATTGCGTTGTCAGGATTATGCGCGAATTGATGTCATGCTACGAGACTCGGGAGAGTTTTTTATTCTTGAAGCTAATACGCTACCTGGAATGACTGCGACTTCTCTTGTTCCTAAAGCGGCTAAAGCGAAGGGGCTTAGTTTTGAGGATTTTGTGGAATTACTTGTGACAGAATCTTATGCGCGACAAAAAGGATTTAGAAATTAAGTGAAAAAAAAAGGTGGAAGATTTTTAACGTACGTTTTTGGAATAACCCTTGGAGGAGTTTGTTTTTTAAGATCTTCTTTTTTTACGATTCAGGATTTTCAAATCATTGCAAAAAATTCAGCAACACAAGAAGTTGTTCGTACACAACTTAAGGATGTGATTGGTCAAAATCTTTGGGAAGTTGATCTTGAAAAACTTACAGAAGATATTTTGAACAAAAATAAAATTCTTCGAACTCTGCACTTTCAAAAAAAATGGCCTAAAACTTTGCAGCTTGAACTTGAAGAAAGAGAAGGAATTGCACTTATTTTTGTAGGTCAGCAGCTCTGGCAAGTTGATAAAGAGGGAATAGCCTTCTCAAAAAGTACGCAGGCTCTTCCTTTTTTTTGGCCAATTCCTCTTGATAAAAAAATCTACCTCTCCGCACTTGAGTGGCTAAGTTTGGATCGGCCCAAAGAAGTTAACGGATTGACGTGGGATAAGGAGCTGGGCCTTATGGTGATTGTGGAGCAAGAAAATTTAAAAACTTCAAAAGTTGTTTTAGGGACACAGAATTTTTTAGAGAATTGGAAAAAAGCGAAACAATCACTAGAGTTTTTAAGTTCTCGAGGAATACGCGCCAAAAAAATTGACGCAACATACAATAAACGAGCAGTCGTCAGTTTATAGACACCGTCAACAGTTTGAGAACTCTCGATACTCCATTAAATTAAATATAAGGGCAATACAAAGATAAAAACGCTCTGCGTGAACTGTGTATTGACGGGGGGGTCCGTATGAAAAATGACGAAATTGTCGTCGCATTGGATTTTGGTTCCACAAAAATAACCACGGTTGTGGCATCTTTGAATTCTTCAGAAAATAGTGAAGCCAGCGCTCAATATAAAATACTAGGCGTTGGAACTTCAAAGTCTGCAGGACTCAAGAAGGGCTTTGTTTCTAATATTGAAGAAACAGTCAATGCAATCTCTGAATCCATTGAAGAAGCTGAATCTAATTCAGGTGCAAAAATTACAACTGCTGTGATTGGAGTTTCCGGACCACATATCCAGGGACTTAATTCTTCTGGGGTTGCTGGCATCAAGGGAAGAGAAGTGAATCCCGTTGATGTTAAAAGAGTGATTGATTCAGCAAGTGCACTCGCAATACCTAATGATCGGATGCCTTTGCATGTGATTCCTCAAGAATACAAAATAGATGGTCAAGATGAAATTCGCGATCCACTTGGAATGGTTGGAACTCGACTTGAAGCAAAAGTGCATATTGTCACAGCTTCTCGCTCTGCAATTCAAAACTTAATTCGTTGTTGTCACAAAGCAGGAATTCATTCATCTGAAATCGTTTTACAAAGTCTTGCAACTTCTGGGCTTCTTCTTTCTCAAGATGAAAAAGAGCTAGGTGTTGCTGTGATTGATGTTGGTGGTGGAACAAGTGATTTTGCAATTTATTCAGCGGGAGCTCTTGTTCATACGGGTGGAATTGCTTTAGGTGGAACTCATCTTACACAAGATCTCGCTATTGGATTGCGTACTCCACAAAATGAAGCAGAAAAATTAAAAATTGAAAGAGCTTGTGCTCTTAAGAGCCTTATCGATGAAGGAGCAACTTTAGAAATTTTTCCTGTCGGTGGGGGAGCTCCTCGTATTATTCAGCAAAAACTTGTTGGAGAAATCGTTGAGCCTCGACTTGAAGAAATTTTTAACTTTTTGAAAAAAGAAATTCTTCAAAGTGGATATCAAGACAAATTGGGTGCCGGCCTTGTCTTGACGGGCGGAGCGACAATGCTTCCAGGAACACAAGAACTTGCAGAAAGAGTTTTTGATTTACCAATCAAAAGATCACAGCCTCAAGCAATGGAAGGATTAGATGCTCAATTTGTTCATCCATCCTATTCTTCGGTTTTGGGTCTTGTGGAGTGGGTTAGCGCACAAAAACGTGGATCAAAAGTGAAACGTAAAATTTCTAACAATATTATGGAGCCAGTTTTTACTGCAGGAAAGCAAATCAAAAACTGGTTTACAGATTTAGTATAAAAACGAGGGGGGACGTTATGGGATTTGAGCCAATTGAAGGGGAAGAAAATCAAGGATTCACAAATGAGGAGCCGGTATCTTCACAGGAAATTACTGTGGGAGATATGGAAGTATTAGGAGCTCAAATTAAAGTTGTGGGTGTAGGAGGCGGTGGCTGCAATGCGATCAACGCCATGGTGAAAGCAGGACTTTCAGGAGTTGAATTTATTTCTGGAAATACAGACCGACAAGCACTCGCAAAAAGTTTAGCGACACGAAGAATTCAATTGGGAATGGGTCTCACAAAAGGTTTAGGCGCTGGTGCAAATCCTGAAGTGGGTCGTCAGGCAGCTGAAGAGAGCCAAGCAGAAATTCGTAAGTCTCTTGAAGGTGCAGATATGGTTTTCATCACTGCGGGTATGGGAGGAGGCACGGGAACAGGTGCAGCTCCTGTGATTGCAAGAATTGCTAAAGATATTGGAGCTCTTACAGTTGCTGTTGTAACAAAACCGTTTATCTTTGAAGCCCCTAAAAGAACGCGAGTGGCAGAAAAGGGTTTGGCGACTCTTAAAGAAAACGTCGATACACTTATTCAAATTCCTAACCAGAGATTGCTTTCGATTGTTGATAAAAAAACAAGCGTTTTAGAGGCTTTTGCAAGAGCCGATGAGGTTTTATTGAATGCCGTTCAGGGTATTAGTGATTTGATTAATATCTCTGGACACATCAACCTCGACTTTGCAGACGTTAAAACAGTTATGCAAAATCGAGGATTGGCTCTTATGGGAACAGGTGTAGCAGAAGGTGAAAATCGTTCTGTTACAGCAGCACACCTCGCTATATCAAGCCCTCTTCTTGAAGATATTTCTATCCGCGGAGCGACCGGAATTATTATCAACATCACAGGTCCTGAGAATTTAACTCTTCATGAAATCAACGAAGCCGTGACTTTGATTACAGAAGAAGCAGACCGTGATGCAGAAGTTATTTTTGGAAGTGTATTCAATAGCAAAATTGGTGATGCCGTAAAAGTTACAGTCATTGCAACGGGATTTAATCAAAAAGATAAAAATAACGGCTTGGGAGTAACAAGCTCCTTTGTTTCTCCTGCTCCTGTACAAACTCCTGCCGTTGTTGCTGTTGCTCAGCAAGTTGTAAATCAAAATGTTCAGACAACACAAGTTGCTCAACAGCCTGTTACAGCAACCAAAAATGAAACTGGCCCTGAAGCTTTTTTCTCTGCTGATTATTCACAAGTAACTATGCCTACGGAAACGGTGACTTTTGAAGAGCCTGTGCATCAAGCAGCTTCTCTTGAAGAAGAGATTTGTGATGATACTTTTCAGTGTGAAGTCGCTCCTGAAGTTGAAAAAGTTGAAGTTGCTCCTGAACCAACACCTGAAGTGAAGGTTTCAAAGTCGATGGATATTTTGCAACAGGCACGAAAAATTGCACAAGATCTTGGATTGCATACTAACAGTAATGAAGATCTTGAAATTCCTGCTTTTTTAAGACGTGGAAATGTAGAAAAAAGTAATCACTGATTTAAAATCTCGCTTTTCTCAACTTGACAGCATGGGACTCAGATTTAGTCTGGTCCCATGCTTAACTTTTTAAGAGAGCTTGTAGAGCTTTCTTCCGAAACTAATAACAAAGTAGGGGTTCTTGCTGTTCAAGAAAAAATAATTGAGCGATTAAAGCTTTATCGGCCTACCATATCTCTTATTGAATCAGAGAGTTCTGATTATTCTCCTTCAGTTCTTGCAAGTTGGAGTCATAAGGGAATTCCATTGGATACAAAAGGAGTTTGTCTTATCACTCATGCAGATACCGTTTATTCGACAGAGGATCTTAGATCTTTTGAAATTGATACAGCTCGGGGATTAGCTTTTGGGGGAGGCGTTGCAGACAATAAGGGGGGTGTCGTTATTGCTCTGGGAGCTCTTGAAAAATTGTTCTCCTCAGGAAAACTCAATAATCTTCGAAAGCCACTTTATTTTTTTTCTTCTTCTTGTGAAGAAATGGGCTCACCCGGCTTTCAAAAATTTATTAAAGATTTTCGAAATAAATTAGATTTTGCTTTGGGAATGGAGCCTGCTCTTCCTGGTGGGCACCTTATTAAAAAGCGTCGAGGCAATCGATATTATAAGTTTTCTATTTGCGGAAATTCTGTCCATACAGGTCGCGATCTTCAAGATTCTGCAAATCCAAGTTTAGGTTTTGTGGGTCTTTATGAAATGGTTCAAAAGTTATCCCTGACTTATCCTCATTTAAGTTTAAGTTTAAATGGTGTTCAGAGTACTCCTTTTAAATTTAATATGAGCTCTGAAAAAATTTATGTAACTATGGACATGCGTTTTGAAGATTATGCCTTAGCACAAGCTTTTCATTTGGATTTAGAAAAACAATTAAAAGACTTTTACTTTTTCTCACCTAATAAAAAAAATCGTGGTTTTATTACCATGGAATTAATTGATGACTGCCCTTCTTTTGAGAGCCATGCATCTTCAGAGTTAGATTATGTTCAAAAGATTTATTCTGAGGTTGAAGGGACACCCGTTAGCTTGTCTTTTGGTCAGGGGGCATCGGATTGTTGTTATTTTGCTAACAAGGAATTGCAAATTATTGATGGATTGGGGCCAAGGGGTGGCTCCATTCATTCTAAAGATGAATATATTGAAATTAAAAGTCTTGAAGATAGAGTTGCAGCTCTTGCAGAATATCTTGAATTTTTGATCAAATAGTTTGTTGCCAATAGTTCTCTGTAAGTGGCATATTGCTTGCTCTCATAAGGCTTAGTGAGACGCCTAGAAAGCCAGGGTGTTTCTTATGGTCTTTAATAAGGGTCTGAAAGTATATGTACTTACGATTGAGACATTATTTATTTACATGGAGGACATTTTTTGTCCTTTCGTTGATTATGGGGGTGTCTTGCTCTCCTAAAAATAATCAGCCTGTAGAAGATAAAAACAGAGAGGCTTCTGTCCCCAAAGTTATACCTGTTGAAAAGGTTGTACCTGTTGATTCTGAGCAGGCTCTTCCTCCACTCATTATTACGCCTCCAACAACGATTGCTCCAACCAACGTTCCTCCAAAAGTTATTCCTCTTTCTCCAAAAGAAGTTGAAAAAAAAGATGTTTCTTTAAATAGGGAAGATTCTTTTACTAAACGACCGCCTCAGTTTGTAATGTTTGCTTTTGATAACTGTACGGAGAATGAACGATGGCAGGATCTTTCACAATTTTCTTCGGAAATGCGTGAGCTTAATAAAGATATTGAATTTACATTTTTCTTAAGCGGAGTGAATTTTATTCCAGATAAAAAGAGAATGCTTTATAAGGGGCCACATCGTAATCAAGGAGCTTCCAACATTGGATTTGGTGGAACCCTAGAAGATATCAAAACAAGGAGTACTTACGCGTATAAACTATACGCTGAGGGACATGAATTAGCCTCTCATGCGGTTGGACATTTTAGTGGAATTGAATGGTCTCAAGACGATTGGGTTGAAGAGCTTCAAAAATTTAAAAACATTATTGTGGATAATTTTGAGTTTTTTGGATTTAGCGAAGTTTCAAAAATGGCCTCAAGTATAGTTGGTTTTAGAGCACCTTACTTAGATAGAAGTGCGGGGCTTTATCCTGCTTTAAAAAGTTTAGGCTATAGATATGATACAAGCTATGCCGCTGACTACAGGCTTTGGCCCAAAAAAAATGCCTATGGATTGTGGCAATTTCCCTTGTTTGAGTTAACGATCGTCGGAAATGGAAGCAAGTCAATTTCAATGGACTACAATTTTTTTGTTCGTCAAAGCAAAGACAAAAACAATCCACAAAATGATCCAGAAAATGAAGATAAGTTTGCAGATGAGATGATGCAAACCTATTTGAAGTATTTTAAATTAAACTATTTTGGTAATCGTGCGCCTCTAAGTATTGGCCATCATTTTTTTCCTTATCAAAGAGGAGTCTACAATCGAGTCCTCAAACAGTTTGCTAGAAAGATTTGTGATCTTCCCGAGGTTAAATGTGTAAAATATTCGCGTCTCGCAGATTACCTTGATTCACTTCCTACAAAAATAAAAGATGATTTTCAGGCAGGTCGTTTTGAGCGTCTTCCTGAATATAGGCTCCACTAGCCTTCTGCGGCTTCTTTTTTACTAATACTTCCTGGAATGGGGAGGTCAGAATGAGAAAAAGCGGGATGAATGTGTTTGGAGAGACTTATAAATTTTTTCGAAAGTTCAAGATAATGATTGAGTTCTTTTGAGGACATGTCTGAGGGAGATCCAATCATTTTTCTTGATAACTGATCTAAAATAAAAGCTGTTCGAAAAACTTCTCTTCGTAGAGTTTGAGATTTCATTTCAATAAGGCATGACCAAAGAGCGATTTGAAAGAATCCTGGGTTTTGTGAGCGAGGTTTATTTAAAATAAACTCAAAAGAATCACGAATCTTTTTTTTCTCATCATCAGAAACAGAGCCAAAATAATTTTCAATATACACAGGATTTCTTACTAATGAACTAAAAAAAGAAAGGCTCTCTTCCCACTCTAAACTTGCGACATTTTTCCAATAATCTTCCGTTTTACGAGATAAAGCCCAGAGATGGCTTAAGCAATCTAATAAAAGTTCTCTCTTATGGCTGTTCATTTTGTATCCTTTTGAGAGGCGTTAAGAGCCCATGCGGGTTCTCTTATAGCCTTAACCCACTCGCAGAAATGTTCGCGGAATCGTCGATCAAAGAGTAAGGTTTTTTCAAATTTTTCTTTTTCTTCTTTTTTAACACCCTCAAGAAGCCATCGAGTAAGGATGGAATCCATATCATGAGACTCAAAATCGAAATTGATTTGTTTTACTTCTTTCATGCTGTCTCCTTAGCTTTGCTGTAGCCCGCACTTAGGATTTCTTTAGCGGCATGAATAGCCTCATCAATTTTTTTGGATTGAATACCCAAAAGTTTAGAAATTTCATGAGGTAAAAGACCCTCAAGATGGAGTTGGTATGGGAGCTGTAAAGGCTCAGGTAGTGAAAAAGTTATAAAAGAAAAAGCTTCTAAAAATGGCCCTGTTAAAACATTTTCAAGCGAGCCTTTTTCAATATCAAGAAGGCTTCTTTGGCCAGAGAAACTCACTTCTCCTTTTACTCCCTGAGGATATTTGGAGCGTCGAAAGCGATAATAAGATCTAAAAACTTGAAAAGGTAATGACCATGGACCCTTGCCTTTTTTAGACCATTGTTGTTCGCATTTTTCCCATTCTTCATGAGTTCTCATCCATTCTAAGAACTCCAAAGCAATAGGGCGCATTTTTTCGATTGAAATAGCAACTCCCCATCTGTGAGAGCGAGAAAAATGAAGGGATCTAAGAGCCGCAAACACTGTTCCGGGAATTTTTTCTATCACGTAGTGAGAAGACCATTTATGGGCCGAAAGATCCCTCAATAACTCACGATCGTCTCTTTGAAGGAAGGACCTCCAAGGACTTTGATGATTGTATGAGCCCATAATATTCCCTTTCGGCTTTGTTACGACGAAATTAAAGATGAAAACTGTATTTGGAAGTTTAACTTAAAGTTAACAATTGTGAATCTCTTAAAAGAGAGCTTGAATACGTTTTATGTTAACAACCTTATTTTTAATGATCGCAAGTTTTATTTTTGGCTCTCTTTTTGCCTACTATTTCATGAGTCAAAAACATGCAAAATATATGCTTGAAGCCGAAAAAGAGAAAACGCTCTTGAGTGTTCAAGCCGACTCTTTAAAGAACGAAACTCTTTTAAAAGAAAAACTTCTTCATGAAAAATTCGAGGTTTTTGCTCAAGACTTAATGAAAAAAAGCCAACAAAATTTAGAAATCTCTTCCTCCAAAAGTTTTGAAAATATTTTAAAACCTCTAGGTGAAAAAATTAAAGATTTTGAAAAAAAAGTAGAAACTGTTTATCAGGCTGAGGCTCGTGAAAGATTTAATTTAAAAAAAGAAATTGAGCGAATGGCTTTCACCAGTGAAAACTTGGGGAAAGCTTTGCGTGGAGATTTTAAAACTCAAGGTATTTGGGGCGAGATCATTCTTGAAAAAGTTTTAGAGGCCTCGGGATTGAGAGAAGGATTTGAGTATACAACTCAAGGAAGAGATTTAGATTTAAAAAATGAGGAAGGTTTACGTTTCAAGCCAGATGTCATCATTCATTTACCCGAAGAAAGACATTTAGTAATCGACAGTAAAGTGAGTCTTTCTGCTTTTGAAAAATGGGTGAACACTGAAAACGAGAATGAAAAAGGAATCGCTCTTAAAAGTTTTGCCTCGGCTGTTCGTATACATGTTCAGGGTTTAGGGGAGAAGCATTATCAAAATTTAAAAAACCTCCGATCACCCGATTTTGTTTTTCTTTTTTTTCCAATAGAAACAGCTCTCATTGCCCTTTATGAAAATGATCCCAATCTTTTTCAACAAGCTTGGAATCGAAAGGTCGTATTGGTAGGGCCTTCAACTCTCTTGCCAACTCTCAAAACTGTTGAATCAATTTGGAAAAACGAAAAGCAAAATCAAAATGCACTTGAAATCGCTCGAAGTGGAGGGCTGCTTTACGACAAGTTTGTTTTATTTTGTGAAGACTTGATGTCGATTGGAAAGTCTCTACAAGGAGCGCAGAATTCTTATGATGAGGCCATGAAGAAGCTTCGTGATGGTAAGGGAAATCTTTTAAGACAGTCAGAGCGTCTAAAGGAGTTTGGGGTACGATCTCAAAAACAAATCCCGCAAAGCCTTCAAGGTTATGAATTAGATTAAATTCTACTTTACTAAGAGAACCGCATCGATGGGCATTACTTTGCTTGCACGAATTTGCTTGTTAACACTAAGGCCGCTTTTAGTGCAAAGCTCATTGAGATTAAGTTTCATGCTGAAGCCAAACTTATGAGCCAGGGGCTCCATAAAATGCGCCAATACTTCAGCCTTTTGAAAGTTATTGACCAGAAGAATTCGTCCATTTTTCTTGAGAACTCGCCGCATTTCTAACAAAGCAGGTATGGGATTAGAGGTAGCGCTTAAAAAATGTGCGCTTATCACAAGGTCAAAGCTTTCATCCGAAAATGTGAGTTTTGAAGCATCCATTTTAAGCAGCTCATAGTTAAGTCCAAGTTTGCGTTCTTTTTTAAGAGCTTTAGCGAGCATTTTTTTTGAAAGATCTACCCCCACAAAATCGATGCCTTTTGGTAGATGCCTAAAGGTAAGTCCCGTGCCGACTCCTACTTCGAGAACCCTTTCCCCTTTTTGTATTTCAGCAAATTCAATGGCTTTTTTTCGGGCTCCTTCAAGAGAGGGGCCTATAGTCCAGTTATAGATGGGGGCTATTTTATCGTAGAGGCTTTCTAGGATGCTCGACATGTTTATCTCCTCTTAATTTCGATCGATATTTTTGCTGCAGGGTTGCAGTTTTTCGTCTATATATTTGTTTCGACCAAAAAAGCAGCCCTAGCGCTTCTTTTTTAGTTTACGCATCCATAGCTCAATTGGATAGAGCATCAGACTACGAAT
>CAYOWH010000037.1:0-24273 GCA_964407615.1 uncultured Bacteriovoracaceae bacterium
TCACAACAAACAATTTCATAATCACCTCGACTCAAAGCAAGTTTCACAGCTCGATGCATAGTGCTCGAGTCGTCGGCTAGCAAAATACGATGTTGTGCCAAAATTTAGATCCCCCCTGAGAGCTTTTTACGGCTCTAAAGTTAGTTTCAACGATTTTAACAATAATGGGAAGGAGCGTTGCGAATCTTGAACTATAAAGAACATGTTGCGTCAAGACGGCAGCATTGTCTTTCATAAAAAAATATTTTTATGAGCAAGTTCTTAAGAGTGATAAAATAAATTTTAGGCATGGGGTGTTCTGTCTGGTTCGAGTACTGAACACTTGTTTTGTCCGATGTATATATAAAACGGGAGTCCCCTCTGCAGGCCGTGAGCATGCCCTCAATGCGTTGAGGGAAGCCTAAAACCTGTAGCCCTGACCTTGAGTCAAATGGCTTAAGGGACACCCACCTCACTACGTGGGGTCAAAACAGTGTGCGACATCGGCCGAGATGGTCCCCCATCCATTTTTTTTGTTAAAGTTTGTTTAAGAAGTGATTTGGGGGAATCTATGAAGTCCAAGGATTTGTGGGACATGCGTGAGTTGAATTTGCCAGATAATTTACCTGGGCGCCAAGAAGTTAAATCTCGTCAAAGCACTTCACTTGCTGAGTGGGGAGAGAAAACTGATTTTTGGAACGAATGGGAAAATGAGTTCAAAAATAACTCTCAACCTTTAAGCATTCATTCCAATCCTTCTTCTCTGGAAAGCGCTCCCTCACAAGAATTAAATTCTCGTACGGCTGTGACTCACGAAGAAGATCCGGAACTTCATCATGAACCATGGGTCAGCCAGCTTGCTTTTCATGAGCGTCGCTTAGAAAAAGAAGGAACGGTAGATTATGGCCTTCCTTTTAAAAGACAAGAGATGCTTGGAGAAAAAACAAAAGAGTTTGGACGTCTCTTACAATCAACTTTTCGAAAACAAATTGAGCTTTTTAATCAATCTCGTAAATCCCCTGCACATTCCATTCACATATATAAAATTTCTCGAAGCGATGAAGATTTTTTGATTTATAGAAATGGAATCAAATTAATTATTTCAAGTCAGCGAGCAGGCCGCATTACCTTGAGTTTTAATCAATATTTGGCTCCTAATTCTCGATCTGAAAGTTTAGGTCATGTGGAGCTTGAAGCTGTTTGGGGTCCTTTTGATCAACTTTATTGGTCTTATAAAGGTGAGCGCGTTCAGCTTATGGACATAGTGAGATATTTTTTAAGTGAACTTGCTTTTCAAAGCTTTCGATAAAAGCTTTGGTTAAAAACTAAATTCTATAAAGATTTTTAGATGTTTCTAATAGAGTGTCTTCGATGAGCGCTTTGCTTTCTGTTCGAATTTGGCAAAGTTTTTCGAATGTATGAGGAATATAAGCGGGGGAGTTTTGCTTTCCTCTGTAGGGAACAGGAGCAAGATAAGGCGAGTCAGTTTCTATCACAATTCGATCAAGAGGAGCACTTTGAGCAACTTCTCGAATGGTTTCTGCTGCCCGAAAAGTTAAAATTCCCGAAAAAGAAAGATAAAAACCAAGATCTAAAAATTTTTTTGCCCATTCAAGATTTTCAGAAAAACAATGCATCACACCAGGTTGGCTTATGAGCAAAGACTGCCGTTCTTTGAAAACTGAATAAATATCCGCCACAGCTTCTCTACAGTGAATCACCAAGGGTTTTTTAAATTCTGTCGCAATTTCTACATGGTAAACAAAGCTGTTAAGTTGTTCTTCTTGTGAAGAGTAATTGTAATGATAATCCAGGCCCGTTTCACCAACAGCAACATAATCTTTGATTTCATTTTTTAAATCTTTTGCAAAAGAATCATCAAATTTTTTAGCATCATGCGGGTGAAGTCCTAGTGTCGGAAAAAGCTTCAGCGGACCTTTATATTGTTCAGCAATTTTCTTAGCTCGACGTCCATCTTCAAGTTCTGTAGCAATCAATGTGAGATGTGAAACTCCTGCTTCCGCAGAATTTATAAGGGTTTGTTCCAAGATGGGTGCAAAATCGTCACTCGCTAGATGGCAGTGAGTATCGAAAAGGCTCAATCTTCACCCTCCCCTTGATCGTCTTGTGATTTTCCATCTGCACGAGGAGCAAATTTTCTTTTTACTTCAAGTCCTTGGAAAATTTCAAAATTACCATCCTCTAAACGTACTGAAACAAGGCCTTTCATCACATCGAGTTTCGTAACCCGGCCTTCTCCTTTAGGTGTGATCACAGCTTTACCAACCTTTGGAAGATTTGCACCAAGAGCAACATAGTTTTCGTGTTCATATCCTAAACAACATAAAAGACGACCACATTGTCCATTTACGCTTTCAGGCTCAAGAGAAACACCTTGGTCTTTTGCCATTTTGATGGTGACAGGACTAAAATCGCTGATCCAAGTGCTACAACATGTTGAGAGTCCGCAACGCCCAATACCACCTGCTAAACGAGCTGCATCTCTTACCCCAACATGCCTCATGTCCGCACGAAGACCATATTTCTGGGCAATCTCTTTTCCTGTTCCACGATAATCAAATTCACGACTTTCAGAGCTATAATAAATGATTAACTTTCGTCCTTGGTCAACCAACTCGCAATCAACAAGTTTCACTCCACTTACTTCGCGAGCGCGAATGCGAGTTTCAAAAAATCTTTTTAATTCTGATCGAAATTCATCGCTTTTATTTAAAAACTGAAGGTCTTCTGTCTCCGCATGGCGAATAACACAAGGAAGTCCCTCGTCTTCTTTTCTCTTTTCTCTTATTCTGGGAGCAACACTCACGATGCCCACAAGAGTTTCGCGACCAAAGCCCTCAACAACAACACGATCATTTCGCTTGAGAGCAAGGGATTGCGGATTTCTGAATTCGAAAATTTTTCCAGGCCATCGGAATTTTACCCGAACAATTTCAATGTGCGCCACGTGACGTTACCTTTTATCTTTCTCTTTAAATTTAACCAATGCAAAGGGGGATTTCCATAGAGTTTAACGGCTAAAATAAAGTCTTCAAAGTGTTTCCATCGATTCCAAACTTGAACGCTTTCTTGATGTGAAAAATGAATCATCCGATTTTTTAAAAAAGCCCAAGCCTGAGAGTGGATGTGTTCAAGTTCTTCAATCCTTAGAGCTTTCTCCTTCCACCACGATGGATTGGAAAAGGATGATTTGTTTTTTGGATTTTTGGCCAATGTTAAAAGATCAAGAATTTCCTCAAGAGCAGAATTTTCAACTATCGGCTTTAAAGCAAAATCTTTTGTTTCTTCTTTGAAAGAAAGTTTTAAACATCGGCTTCGAATAGTTGCTAAAAGCTTGTAAGGCTTAGAAGTTAAAAGAAGAAGAAAAATATCGGGCCGAGGCTCTTCGAGTATTTTTAAAAGTGCGTTTGCGGGGGCTTGAGAGCCGGAGCTTAATTTTTCAGCCGAAGGGATAACAAGTAGCTTTCGGGGAGAAATGTTTTTGGCTAGAAAGAGGAACTGCCCACCCCAGTCTCTGACTTGATCTACAGAGTAAGAGAGCTCCCCTTGAGGAGTTGCAAATAAAAAATCTGGATGAGACCTTTTTGCATTATTGAGATCTAAAGGTGTTTTGCAGGAATCACATTTTCCACAGTGAGTGGCATGATCACATAGAATAGATCGAAAAAGTGTTTGAAAATAAGACTCACTTCCATCAAAAGTTTCAATTAAAAGAGCATGGCTTAACTTGCCTTTTGAAAGTGCCAGCTTAAGTTGATGAAGTTTATCCATTCGCTGATAGGTAGCCTAACAAATCCTTTTGAACTAAGCCAAAAACTTCGTCAGGCTTTTGAGAGGCATCTATCAAAACATAGCGTTTAGGGTGGATTTTAGCGAGATGGAGATAAGCTTTTCTAATCTCCTGGTGAAAAGTAAGAGCCTCCCTCTCAATTCTATCGAGATTTTGGCGAGCCTTTGCTCTCGAAAGGCCTAGTTGCGGATCAATATCTAACAAGTATGTTCGGTTGGGATAAATCCCTCCCATAGCCCATTCGTTGAGATCACGTATTCTTTTAAGACCCAGCTTTCGAGCGACACCTTGATAGGCGAGTGAGGCATCTACAAAGCGATCCACAATCACGTGTTTTCCGCTTTCAAGCGAGGGAACGATGAGTTCTTCCATGTGTTGCGCACGAGCAGCTGCGTAGAGAAGCGCCTCTGCACGCGTAGAGAAAAAACTTCTATTTTTAATTAAAGATTCACGTATTTCTTTTCCTAGTTCTGTCCCACCTGGTTCAAAACTAAAGACAACAGGTAGCTTTTTTTCTTCAAAAAGCTTTTTTAAACGCGAAAGGAGAGTGCTCTTTCCAGAGCCCTCTCCTCCCTCAACACTAATAAATTTTCCGAACAATTTATCGCAAAGCCTCGTCGATGATTTTTTTGAATTCAGGAAAAGGCTGCGCACCCGCAACTTTTTTTCCTTCTTTTTTAGTTCCAACAAAGAAAGTTGGAGTTGAATTAGCACCAACTTCTTGTGAAATTTGAGCAGATCTTTCCAATTTCTTTTGAGCTTCTGAACTTGTGAGACAAGATTTAAACTTTCCTTCATCAAGACTTAGTTCTTTAGCCCATTTTACATAGTTATCACTGCTTAACTGTTTTTGATTATCAAAAAGTTTATCGTGGTATTCCCAAAACTTGCCTTGCTCTTGTGCGCATATAGATGCAATAGCTGCTGGTTTTGCTTCTGGATGAAAATCAAGAGGAAGATGACGAAAAACAATAGCCACTTTATCACCATATGCCTGGGCTATTTGATGAACAACTTCTTTGCCGCGAGAACAGTAGGGGCACTGAAAGTCGCTATGTTCATAAATAACAACTTTAGCATTTGGATTTCCTAGAACAGGCTCATCCGAACTTAGCGGAACCACAGGAGTTCGAGGTTCTTTTAACATCCACTCAATTTGAGCACCGGCAATCAAGTTTTCAATATATCCTTGGCGCGCAGTCATCTTTCCGCGGTTAGCGAGGTGACCTTTTATTTCTTCTTTTGTTACTTTTCTCATTTTGCCTGTTGAAGGATCTTTGAAACCTTTTTCAAGTTTGTTTTGTTTAATAAAAGCTTCTGCTTCAGCATCGCTTACGGGAGACTCTGTCCCAACAGTTTCTAAAAGAGCTTGGATGTTAGGCTTTCCCTGCTTTTTTGCTTCGTCATTGAGAAGTTTTTCAACAAGTATATTTTCAGCTCCTCTTTTGTACATTTCGATCACTTCTTCTGAAAGTTGTTTCACACGGGGAGCTACATTTCCTTTAATTTCTTTAGCTCTTACGTCGCCACCCTTGTACTTAAGAATCACAACGTCATCTGCTAAGGGGGAAACGACTTCTGTTCCAACAGAGCCTCCACCTTTGGTTTTTTCATTGATAAATAATCCAATAAAAAGAACTAAGAGCACTGTGAGACCAATGATGATCCCGTTAGAGCCTGAGTTCGGATTTTCATTTGCGTTATTTTCTGCCATGTCTTCTCCTTTAGGTTTTTCTCAATTCGATACTAGCGGCGAGGACTCAGAATGCAAAGGAGAGTCTTAATGTGTTTTCATTTGTGCGCGTCGCGCAATAGGTTACTAATCAAGATCTTCTTTTAGATACTGCTCAATGAATTGCATGTGCTGATCACGATAATCTTGAACTTTCGTAGTAGAAAGCACATCTCCAATTCGTATTCCACTTTGAACAAGTAAAACAAAATACGTCTCAAGTAGTAGAAGAAGAATCGATAAAATCACACTTGAAAAACCTAAGAAGGTATCAAAGTAAAAAACTGAAATTGATAAAAACAAAAACGGCAGGTTTCGAATAAAACAATTTGAAAACTTTGGTAAAGGCGCTCCTAGGGAGTCAACCACATGAAGGCCCAATAGCCATTTACCAGGTGATTGGCCTTCATTTACAAGATCCATTACAGTCCAAAAAATGGGGGCGAGTAGAAGCATCCAATTTGAACCAAGTAATGAATAAAAAATAAAAAGAAAGGCTTGAATGATAAAAAAATCAATCAATTTTGCCCAAATTCGATTTTCAACAGTTCCTCTTCGTTTACTTGTAAAAAGAGGCTCAACGGGTGTTGAATCTTCACTCAAATCGAAGTTTTTTGGTTCATACTTCATATAATTCAATACTAATGTTTTTTTAAAATAAATGACGCTTACAAGGCATGTCAAAAGCTTGAATTCGAATTTATAATAGAAAAATGAGCTCCGCAAAATATCCTTCAGATTCTGAAGTAACCATGACCGAAATTGTTCTGCCTCAGCACACAAATGCTTTAGGAACAATTTTCGGTGGAACCGTGATGGGCTGGATCGATATTGCCGCGGCCATAGCGGCTCGTCGACACTCTGGAGCAGTGTGCGTAACAGCTTCCGTGGATGAATTACACTTTCTTCGACCTCTTAAACAAGGAGATATTGTTAATATTCGTGCGCGCCTTACTGCCGTTCATAGGACAAGTTGCGAGGTAAACGTTGTGGTCACTGCAGAGAACCCTGCTAAAAATGAAAAATTTAAAACCACCGATGCAACTCTCACATTTGTTGCGATTGATGACAAAGGTAAACCTATTCCGATGCCTCCTTTACTTACTCAGACAGAAGAGGATAAAGCCCATCTTGCAAATTCAAAAATTAGAAAAGAGCATCGCGAAGCTTTAAGAAAAGCTCTTCTAAAGAAAACTTAGGTCTTCAAGAGAACCGAGAAACCTTGTCCGCCGCTTACGCATAGAGATGCAATACCATAGGATTCTTTTTGCATTTTTAACTGATGAATGAGAGTGACGAGTATTCGAGCGCCCGTGGCACCTATTGGGTGACCTAAAGCGATAGCGCCTCCATTGAGATTTAATTTATTATCAGGAATTTTGAGATCATCCTTGCAGGCAAGAACTTGTGCCGCAAAAGCTTCGTTGATTTCAAAACGTGAAATATCATCAATTTTTAAATTATTTTTTTTCAAAAGGTTTTGAATAGATTGAACGGGGCCTAATCCCATCTTTCGAGGATCAAGTGCGGTCACTTCGTAGTCTATCAATTCACATAGTGTTGTCGAAGTTTTTTCTTGGCTCAACCACAACCATGCTGCACCGTCTGTAATACTAGAGGCGTTGCCTGCACTCACGGTTCCATCTTTTGTAAATACCGCTTCGAGTTTTGAAAGTCCTTCAATCGAAATATCCGTACGAACTGCCTCGTCTTGAGCAAGAGAAGTTTTTTCATGTTGAATTGATAAAATTTCGTCTTTAAATAACCCTTTTTGAATTGCCTCAAAAGCTTTTGTGTGTGACCTGTAGGCCCACTCATCTTGCCTTTGACGAGAAATGTTTCGCTCTTGTGCAATGAATCTTTCAACCGTCTCTCCCATCAGCATGTCGGCCATCGGGCAATGAAATCCATCTTGATACATGGCATCTACTATTTTTTGATGGCCCAGCTTTGTCCCCCATCTTGCAGTTGGAACAAGGTAAGGTGTGCTACTCATAGATTCCACACCTCCTACCCAGAGATTTTTCGCCTTGTTTAAAAATATTCTATCCATGCCTTGAGCCACGGCAGACATGCCCGAAGCGCATGCATGATTGATTGTCCATGCAGGTATGCTCTCTGAAAGCCCCGCAAAAATTAGAGCCTGCCTTGCGCTATTGGGACCAGCTCCGGCTTGTCTTGCGTGACCCATTAAAAGCGCGTCTGGTTTTGACATCTGAGTTCTCACAAGGGCTTCTTTGAGAGTCAACGCTGCGAGCTTTGGTGCACTTAAGGATTTGAAGGCACCGCCAAATTTTCCTATAGGACTGCGGAAAGCAGCGTTAACAAAAACAGAAGGTCGGGTAATTTGCGAGACGGCCATTGAGCTTCATTATAGACTTGAATAGAGGCCAATAAAATATGTCGAACGTTTTGTATAGAAATTTCACTCTCGATATGCCCCTTGCGGAACGTGCGGAGGGCTCGTGGATTTGGGATCAAAAAGGAAAAAAATACCTCGATATGAGTGGCGGTGCTTTTGTGAACGCTTTGGGGCACGGACGTCACGATTTGATTCAGCGAATTGCGGATCGAATGAAAAAATTAAGTTACGTTAACGGATGGCATTTTTCCTCCTCTCCGATGGAAGAATATGCAGAAAAGGTTTTGAAATATGCTCCCAAGGGAATGAGCCATGTCGGATTACTGAGCTCAGGTTCAGAGGCCGTTGAGGCAGCGATTAAAATTGTGAGACAATCTTTTTGCGAGCAAGGAAAAAATAAAAAACACAAAGTAATTGCTCGCTCACCCGGGTATCACGGAAATGTAGGAATGGCCTTTGCGGCTTCTGCTCGGAAAAATTATAAAAAATATTTTTCACCCTACATTACAGAGGTCGCTTTTGTGAGCGCTCCTCAAGAAAATACCGAGAAAAATATTAATTTTGCAGATGAACTTGAAAAAAAAATAATCGAATTAGGACCTGAAACAGTTTCAACTTTTATTGTTGAAACTATCATGGGTTCTTCGGGAGCCTGCTCAGTGCCTCCTCATGATTATTTCGAGTCAATTGCCGCTGTATGCAAAAAGTATGACGTCAAAATTATTGCGGATGAAGTAGCCTGTGGTGCTGCAAGAACAGGGGAGTACTTTGCCTGCCAGCATTTCGGATTTATTCCCGATGTTTTGGTGATGGGTAAAGGAGTGAACGCGGGGCTTATTCCCACAAGTGTCCTGATTGTATCGGATGAAATTATTGCAAAAATCAAAAAAGGAAGCGGTGGGTTTATGCACCATCAAACTTACATGCACAGCCCTATGATGGCCGCGTGTGCTTTGGAAGTTCTTGTAGAAATAGAAAAAGAAAAACTTATTACTAGGGTCAAAGAAGAGGGAGTTTTTTTAGGAGATTTATTAAAAAAAGAACTTCACTCTTTGCCTCATGTTGGAAGAGTTTCGGGAAAGGGTTTTTTTTGGGGCATAACAATTGTTAAGGAAAAAAATAAAGAAAATAAAAACACATTTTTTTCAGCAGACGAAAAAATCGTCATGAAATTATTTAAAAAATCAAAAGATTTGGGACTTGTTCTTTGGCCGGTAACGGGAGAGGAAGAGTCCATGCAAAGTGATGCTTTTGTGCTCGCCCCACCCTACACAATGTCTCGATCAGAAATGCAAGAAGGGGTGCAAAAACTAAAAGAGCTTCTAAGCTTTTAGTTTTTATTTTATAAAAAATTAAAGATGAAAAATATAATTCACATTGATGAAGAAGGTTTTCCAATCACTCAAGACGGCCTCCGGCTGAATGATGAAAGTTTTTTAGAAAGAATTTTTCTCAACCTTCATCGCCCCCAGGGAGATGATCGTTTTCCGCTTGTGACAAATTATGATGGTCAAGAAATCATTGTGACGTCTTTTGATGATCCCTTAGTTGCTCAAGATGTTTTAGAAGCGGGCGATCAAATAAAATGGCGTTTCTTGGGGGGACTTGAGTTTTCGTGTCCACTCGATGAGATCAAAGTAGATGAGTGGAATCGCTTGCATGCTTACCTTGGAGCAGAAAAAATTCCTGCGGTTATGAGTCGTAAGGTTCAAGCAAGATTTCTTTTGAATCTAAAAAAAATAGAAAGCTTTAAGCCTCAACCTTATCGAGTAGCAAATATTCAAAGAGATTGGAATCAAGCTTATCTTAATCAAGAAACCCCTTGGAATATGAATGCTAATAATCCTTTGTTCGAAAAACATGCTTCAAAACTTCTAAGGGAAAGTGGCCCCGACTGGCTAATTCCAGGTGCCGGCCACGGGCATGAAATCACTTATTTTGAATCTCATTCCAAAAAGGTGACGGCTTTCGATCTTTCCCTTCAAGCACAAAAGGAATTTCAGAAACTCTATCCGAAATCCTCTTGCGATTACAGAGTTGAAGATTTCTTCGATTCTTCGCTCAAAACTTTTGATGTCGTGATAGAGAATTATTTTTTTGTCGCACTTGATCCTGCTATGAGACAAAAAACACTTCAACGTATTCACACTCTTTTAAAAAATAAGGGTTTCTATGCCGGTGTGTTTTTTACAAGATCAAGCCAGCAAGGTCCCCCGTTTGGGCTCTCAGAATGGGAGTTGCGTGCTCATGTCGAACATTTATTTGAAATAAAAGAATGGATTCGTAGCCCCTTCTCTCACCCTAAGCGCCAAGACATGGAATTGTGGGTTGTTCTGCAAAAAAAATAGTCAAGGTATTTGCTCTGTTTCTTCTCTTTCTTGATTTTCCTTCAGTGTTTTAATGGCTTCTTCTGCAAGCTGTTCGTCTGAGTATTGTTCAGCACTTTGAATAATTACATTATTTGATTGGTTCATTTCTAGTGGTTGAGTATTGGCTAGAGCACTTGCTTGAAAATTATTCCATTGGTTTTGATAAGCTTCAAGCTTCTTAGGGTCTGTCACAGGAGTTACGTTTTCAAGCGTCGTATTTTGTTTTTTAATTTCTTTAACGAGCTCTTCTCGTTTGGGTTCTGAATCTGTTTGAGCGATTTCGTCTTCTGGTAAATCATTATCAGCAGATTTGTTTTTATTATAAAAATAATAAACAACTCCAGAAATGATTATAAGTAAAAATAATTTTTTCATATTTCTCCTATTTAATCAAAAACTCCTGACTGCCGAGAGCATGACTTAGAAAAGTTTGAAGAAGCTGTGGATTTCCGGCTGACGTGTTGGGTGAATTTACAATAATATTGTCGATGTAGTTTTGGCTTGTTGTATTGGCAATAAATCGCAGATCAAAAACTTCTTTCAACAAGTTGTAAACACTTAAGGGCTTTCCTGAAGCGACGTTATCTTTTGCATAATTTTCAAAAGTTAAGTTTTTGTAAAAAGAAGTTGTAAGGCTTGAAGTGTTATAAAGATTAACGATACGTTTAACAGAAATCCAGTCGGATCCGCGATCAGAATATCCTGTGGGAGGTGCACATTCGTATAAAGGCATTCCAGAATCTTTTAAGAGATAAACCAAGTAATTTAATAAAGATAGTCCGGTATTTACATTGGTATTTGCAAAAGTCACATTATCAATGGAAACTCCTGAGAGTCTTATGGATGAAATAAGCGACTCAAAAGGTGTTTTTATTTTTTGATTGTATGCTTTTTGACTCCAAAAATCTGGATGAGTGAATATAGATAAATAAACTTTCTTTAAATCACCATTACTGTCTTTCCAAGCTTTATCACACGCCAGTAACATGCCCCTTAAACTCGAGGGGTCTTTGACATCTAAAAGAGAAAGGCTTTTAGCATCATCGTTGACAAATTTAACCATCAACTTCGTACAAATTCCGCGTCTTGTTGCAATATGCATGGAAAGTTCTTTTAAAAGGTTGAGGCCTGATTTCTCTGTCGCATCTAAAAACACATTCACTGCTGGCTCACTGGAGTCTTTGTAGGGATTGGAGAGAACAAGGGGTTCTTTGAGTGGTCTGTTGTCGTGTTTATTTTGAATAAAACTAAAACTCAATACCGAAGCCTTGTAGTCATTTATAAATGCTGAACTGTTATTTGAGGAATTTCCTTGGGCTTTCAATGTTTGCTTTACAAATAAATTTGAAAATTGAGAAACAGAGCTCCACCAGCCTGAAAGAATTCTTGCAGCAATATTTACTCCTGCCTGATTATAAACAGAAGTCCCATCATCATTTGCTGGCCAATTTAAAGTATGAAGTTCCATAAGCTCTCGACCATAATCTTCATTTATATAAGGGGTACAATTATCTTTGGAACCTACATTACAGTAATTCCACGCATTATGAAGATAAAAGCTCATAGAGCTACTTGTAACAGTACTGTAAAGAAGATCGTAAAAATTTGAGTAGATTCTATTTTTTGTCGATTCTATATATGTTTGAAGAGGTGTACCTGTGAAATCAGTGTTAAAAAAAACATTAAAATGGTTTAACCAAAATTCCTCTAAAACTTCTCCAAACTGATTTTCGTTAAAAACAGAATTTAAAATTTTTCTATGTCTTGCTCCAGTAAAATTTTCATTTCTTACGTAACGGACCCTTGAATCTAAGGCACCTTTTGTTTTTTTGAGTTGATCAATAATAGTTTTGTCTAGTTTTTTTGAAATGGCATCTTCAATTTCATTGTCCGCTATCATTTGGTTAACCAGAGCATCTATGAAATTTGATATTGCAGCTTTAGTGTTGATTTCATTTTTACCTGGAACTGGATAGACAGCTGGAAACAACTTACTTATGTGTTGCTCCACAGTTGTTGATTGGTTATTCATTAACTTAAATTGTAAAGTTATATACTTTGCAATTTCTTGAACACCCAAAGACGCGAGAACTTCCGCACTCAAGAATCCTGTTCTGGGTCCATATCCAAATCTATTCAGAGTATGTTCTGCTTTGGCATAGGCATCCTTAGAAGAATCAGGCGATAATTTAGAAGTTTTTAGAACATTTAGAAACTGCGTGTAAATATTCTTTTCATCGTTAGACATTGCAACACAACCTGAGGATGATACAAACTCAAACTCTTTGCATTTTTTTGAATTATAACTTGAAACACAAGTGCTATTTTGAAGCGTATATCCAGGGATACAATTATTAGTTAGTTGTTGTTGTACACTCGATGATATCCGGCTCCATCCTGCCTCCGTTACGCATGCGGTTGAAGGTTTTTTATCTTCAGACTCACAGGATTTTTGAATCGCTATTCTGTTAGATATTTCAATGTTTAAAGGTTTGCTCCAAAGAGATTTTGTTTGAGCGTTTATTGATTTTGTAAATGAAAACAACAAAAAAATAGAATAAAAATATTTCATGATGTTTTAAATATTCCTTTGATTCTGTTTTTAAAGTTTCCACGAAAAATATTTACTGATACGGGTACGCCCAGATGCTCATAAAAAATTGTATTTAAAAGCTGTCTATAGTCTATTGTCACACTTAAAGCGTCAGATGATTTAGCAAGATCTTCGGCTTTAACATTGCTTAAAGCAATAGGTGCTTGAGAATCACCAACGGTTAAGGGATATGAATTTAAATCTTTCGTTTCACCTCTAGAATCTACCTGAGTTAAAACTCTTGAACCACGAACATTTCCTCCCATTAAAATACCTATACCTCCTCGTCCGTGATCAACTCCTAAGGCGCCATTTTCATTAACTTTCCTTCCAAACTCACTCATGACACACACAACGGTATTGTTCCAAATACCTCCAGAAATAAGATCATTACGAAGTTGAGAAAGAGAATCTACTAATTGAGGTAATGTCATTGTAATTTCTTTTTTTATTTCTTGGTGCATATCCCAACCTCCACAAGTAATAGCAATAACCTTATTTTCTGGAAAATTTACAGCAATGTTTGCTGCTTCTCTTAGTTCTTTTCCAAAAGAGCCTCTGTAGCCGACTCCTTGAGTTGTAGAGTAAGGTCCTATGCCGCTAAAGTTCTTTTTTACAAAAGAGGTAATCTTGGAAATTTCGGCTTCTTTTAGAAGACCAAGATTACCGGTTGTCCAAAATAGCTTAAGTCTTTGAAGCAAAGTCATTCCGCACAAATCTTTGCAGTCTTTTAGATCGCTCGTTTGTGGAACGCTTCCTCCACTAAAATTTTTAAATGCCTCATTTATATTGTTTGTTACAAATGCTGGTAGCCCAGCTAAACTAAGCGCTTTATTTGTTCCAATTGAAACTGCGGTCATACTTGATAGGTTTTGTGGGCTTACGATTGCAGACACGGCTTTTGCCAGAAGACCATACTTCCCGCTTGTAGAATCTATATCGTAGAACTCAATATTATCTTGCTGGAAAAAATGAGATCTAGAAGTGTTTTTACTGCCAAGACCCATAAAGAAAAGTGTATCCTTAAGTAAATCCGAATTAGAAAAACTATTTAGAGAAGAATTTAATCGAAAACCACCGATATTTGTATCGTTCATGATCTCATCTGCTAACCATTTAGTTGTAGGACGCATCCTTTCAAGGTTGTTAATGGTTGCTGTGTCTCTTGGAAGAAGAAAAGATAGAGCATCTGCTCCACCTCGTAAGAAAACAAATATAAATTTTGTGTTTTTTGTTTGTTGAGAAAAAGAAAGACTTGGGGCCAGAGCGCTGACTCCCAGCAAAGATGAGACTGTTACGGAGCCAACAGTATAAAGAGATAAGTTTAAAAACTCTCTTCTATCAATTTTAGAATTTTCTACATTTTTTTCGGCCCTATCACACTCTACACATTCTTTGTTTTCATTTTTTGAGTTCTCAGATAACGGATGATCTTCATGAAAAGGCACATCTTCTCTTTTTTCACAAAGAAAATCCTCTTCATTAGCTGGTAGCTCTGTTTTTTCTTTCACATGATTATTATCGCAATAAACGAACGTGTAGTTTTTTAATTCTTGGTAAATTAACTAAAGCTTAATATTTAACCAAAATCTTTCATTTCACCCCAGCTTGGGCCAAAGCTATGATTTGTAAGAAGTGGAGTGTTAAGTTTTTTGCCTGTAAAAGAGGTAAAAATCTCAGGATTCTCCAATATTTTTTTCACCTCAGGATAAAATTCTTTTTCAAAACCTTTGGGAACCTCAAACAATAATTCATCGTGAATCTGAAGAACAATTTTTACTGGAAGTTTTTTTTCTTGTATCCAATTTCTAACGCGAATCATAGCAAGTTTAATTAAATCCGCCGAGGTCCCCTGAAGAGGGCTATTGATTGCCATTCGTTCTGCAAAATTTCGAAGAGCTGGATTTTTTGAATTTATATTTTCAAGTTTTCTAACTCTACCTAGAAAAGTTTTCACTTCTCCTGTTTCACGAGCTTCTTTAACCACACCATCCATCCATGGTTTAAGCTGAGAGTAGCTTTGAAAGTAGCTCTCAATAAAGCGCTGCGCCTCCTGGCGAGAAATTCCTAAAGTTTTGGCAAGTCCAAAAGCTGTCTGGCCATAGATAATTCCAAAGTTGATGGTTTTTGCTGAACGACGCTCATCACTTGTAATTTCATTTTCATTTTTTTCAAAAATAAGTGAGGCCGTTCGGGCATGAATATCTGCACCCTCTCTAAAGGCACGAGTTAGTTGCCCGTCTTGAGTGACTTCCGCTAAAAAACGCAATTCAATCTGAGAGTAATCGACGGAATAAATATAAAAACCCTCCTCCGCTATAAAAGCTTTGCGAATGCGAGAGCCTCTTTCTGATCGAATAGGAATATTTTGAAGATTGGGTTCTGAGCTTGCAAGTCGACCTGTTTGTGCAATGGTTTGAGAAAAATGTGTATGAAGACGTTTGGTCTGTTTATTCATCAATTCAGGAAGCGGTTGAATGTAGGTTGATAACAATTTTGTCAGCTCTCTGATTTCTAACAAAACCTTTGGAAAAGGATGTTGAACGCTTAATTCTTCAAGCACTTCAACATCCGTAGAGGGCCCTGTTTTGCCTTTTTTAATGATTGGAAGCTTTAAATCTTCAAAAAGAAGTTTTGTGAGTTGTTTGGGTGAAGCAAAGTTAATGCTTTCATAGTTTTGAATTCCATCGTTTTTTAAAATTTCACGAGCACTCTCTTCTGCTTTGAAGCGTTCTTTTTCTAGATCTCTATAAAGCTCATGAAGATAAATGTTGTCTATTTTCACTCCATTGCGCTCCATCTCAAAAAGAACACGCGCAAGAGGTCGGTCAACTTCATCGTAAAGCCTATAGAGATTTTTTTCTTTGAGTTCCTTTTCAAAAAGCTCCCAAAGTTGAAATGTTAAAAGAGAATCTTCTGCGGCATAGTGAGTAGCCTGTTCAAGGGAAACGTCTGAGAAATTCTCTCCTTTTTTAACAATCTCATCATAGCGAGTGGGTTGAGCACCCAAATAGCGTTCAGATAAATTTTCTAGATTGTGCGATCCTGTGACATCTAAAATAAAAGAGGCGATGAGCGTATCGTGATAATCGCCTTGGTAAGAAATACCTTCCCCTTTTAGTTGGTGCCAATCGAACTTACCATGATGGAAGATGGTTGTTTTTTTTTGAAGAATCTCCTTAGCCATGTTCAAAGATTGGCTAGGCTCAAGATTGACTCCATTTTTATGTCTCAAAGGGACGTAGTAAGCCGTTGTCGAATCAAATGCAAAAGAAAATCCTACAAGGTTGTGAGGAGTGTATTGATCAAGAGAAAAAGTCTCGGTGTCAAAAGCAAGAATTTTTTTGTCTGAGTTTTTATCAAAAATATTTTTTAGCTCCTCAATACTTCGGACACAAATAAACTGAGAGCTTGTTTTTTTCTTTTCCTCTTTTAAAGAGTCCTTCATGGAATCACTGCTGGCTGAACCTGTGGCAGTGCTTGATTTTTGAACTTCATCTACAAAGCGCTTAAAACCCAGACGTGACAGCTCTTTCACAAGTTCTTCCACAAGAGGAGGATGTTGTTTTTCAAGAAAAATACTTTCATAAGGAACATCTTTTGAAAGCTCTACAAGTTTTTTTGAAAGCTCTACAAGTTCAATATTTTCTGCAATAGATTTAAGTTTTTTTCCACTTAAGGGATCACTGTATTTTTTGTCTAAATTTTGACTTCGTGCTTTGGCCTCTTCCAAGACCTTGCGTAGACTTCCAAAATGCTGAATAAGCTCTGCAGCTCCTTTGGGTCCAATTCCTGGAGCACCGGGAATATTATCAACGCTATCCCCCATAATTGCTTGAACATCCACGATTTGCTCAGGCGATACTCCAAACTTTTCTTTTGCCTCAGGTGCATTGGACCATTGGTTTTTTCGCGTATCAAGACACCATGTTCTTTCGGAAACAAGCTGAAGCATATCTTTATCAGCAGTCACAATCACGATGTTTCCTTTTTCTTTTTCAACAAGACTTGCAATGACATCATCCGCCTCAAATCCAGCCACACTTAGCTGCGGATAACCCCAAAGTTCCATTAACTTTTGAGTGTTCTCAATTTGCAAGCTTAAGTCTTCAGGGGGAGCACTTCGGTTTGCTTTGTATTCTTTAAAAATTTTTGCACGAAAGGAAGGTTCTTTACGATCCCAAACAAGCACAAGTTTTTTAGTTTTGAAGGTGTTTGCAAGAGCACGAATCATTTGAACAAACGCAAACGTAGCATGTGTGGGAGTTCCGTCGGGTGCTTGAAGATTTGTTTGCAGCCCATAGTATGCGCGAAAAATATAAGAAGACGCGTCGACGATATATAAAGCTTCATCTAAGAATTTTGAATCAGGCGTTTTGGAAAGAGATTCTTGCACGGAAATTATGTTAGGCGTTGCAAGCAACGAGATCAACTGAGCTAAGCACCTGAATCGTTAAGGTAAAAACAATGAAGGAATCAACACAAAAGTATGATAAAATAAAGGGCTCTTTAAAGTAGGTTTTATTTAATCATGAATAAAAAATGGAATGTGAAAGTTTTTGATTGGGGATCTTTTGCTCTAGATGGCGGCGCGATGTTTGGGGTTGTTCCCAAAACTCTTTGGTCAAAAAAGATTTCGCCAGACCCACAAAATCGCATTCCTCTTTCACTTCGATCACTTTATTTAGATAATGGAGAAGATAAGGTTTTGATCGACTTAGGAATGGGAAACAGTTGGAGTGAAAAATCCAAAACCATCTACGATTTAAAAACTCTAACACTGGAAGAAAGTCTTTCAAGCCTTCTGGGAATTAAGGCGATCGACATAAGCCACGTGATTCTTAGCCATTTACACTTTGATCATTGCGGATTTTTATCGTACCAAGATTTTAGTGGCGAAAGAAAATCTTCTTTTTTGAATGCTGAAATTTTTGTGACTCAAGAAAATTTTAGAAATGCTCAAAAGCCCCACAGTCGGGAAGCTGCAAGTTACTTGTCTGAAATCTGGACTGATCCTTATAAGAAAGGCCAATTTACCCTTGTAGATTGCCAACATTTAGAGTTTAGAGAGGTACTGCCGGGAGTCTCTATTCGTCGAGTAGACGGACACACTAAAGGTCAGTCAATTGTTTATGTTGATGGTGTTGATGCAAATTATCTTTTTCTTGCAGATCTTTGCCCAACCGAACATCATGCACGTGATGTTTGGACAATGGGATATGATTTAAATCCATGGCAAAGTGTTGAAGAGAAAAAAATTATTTTTTCTGAAAAAGAGACATTTAAACGCAAACTTGTTCTTCAGCATTCCTCTACACAATTATTTTTGAACGAAGGAGAGCTTACTCCTTCAAAGCCTTTAACTATCGAAAAAACCAATCAACTGTAACGCACAGCTTCTCCTTTTAGTGTTTTTTTGAAAGTAAGAGTTTTTATTGTGAGTTTCTGCTCAAAGCAGAGATATAAGCACGGAACTATGACAAAAACATCAACCCCCAAAACTAACAGAAAATTGCCTAAACTCTTATTTTGTTTTTGGATTCTTGGTGCTTTTGCCGGAAATGCCGCCGTTTCCAAAAAATCATTAAACGCTCCAGAAGCTAAAGAAATACCCGACCCTATTTCCGTTATAAGAATTAGTGAAACTCTTGATGCAAATCCACGTCTTGCTCAAAAAGTTCTCAGTGCGGCTAACCAAACAATGCAAGCTTCTTACAAAGCAGTCGTAGCAAAAGATCATGCAAAATATCTTGCAACACTGGGACCCGATCTAAGAAAAAAATACGAACCAAAAGATGTCTTTGAAGCTCTGCTAAAAGAGCGAGAAGAATTAAAAGATGAAAAAGAATCAGCCGACGAATCTGTTGAACCACAAATAAAAGAAATTTCACGAGATGAAAAAACTTCTACGGTTGCGATTCGTGTGATTTTTCAATACATCATGATCAATCCCAAAGATTCAAACAAAGCCAATCTTTATGCTGTTGTTACAGAAACTCGAATAACAGTTCCACTTAGCCCTTCTTCGAGCGATGTTGAAAAAGCTCTTGTAGAGGGCGGCAAGTTTCAAATTATAGACTGGGCAAGGCAGCCTCTCGTGAGGGATGCAAAGGCCAGTGAAAAGAAAGTAGACGAAGGCCCCTTCATTAATTAAGAAAAGCGTCTAAACTCTCGTCATTCTTACTTTAAAATTAACACTGTCTTAACATGATAAATGTTACATTAAGAGAATGAGAATAATTTATTTGTTTTCTTTTTTTGTTCTTCTAACCTCTTGTCGTTCGTTATCAAGTGCATTTAGAGGTTATGGAGATTACAAAGGACAGCGATACTCATTTAAAGAAGAAGAGAATCATGCAAATACGGATTACGCTTCGAGCTTGTCAAAAAACGTAAAGCCTGGGTGTAGAGGTGCTCAAAAGTTTATTGACCTGATTGCAGATCCAACCAAATTAGAGGCTCAGTGTGGTGAGTTTAACAAAGATGTTTTGGAGCAAATTTCCACTATTCCCTCCGGTGGAGGCTACAGTCTAAGAGGCTCCGCTACCAATATTCCTTTAAAAATTGGAGATTCATCAATAACAAACTCAAAAGCAAAAACTAGCTTTTGCACAGGAGCAACTTATACCGTTGCTATGAAAGTTTTCCAAAAGCACCGTGTTTTTGACCAAATGAGTGATGCACAAAAGAAAAACTTCGAACTTCAGCACAATGACAATTATGGTTTTTGGGGAGCTTGGAACAATAATTATGAAGGCGCTGGCGATGCAAATCGATTAATTAAGTTTGGAGAAAGCGTTTCTTCACTAGACAGTGCATGTGCAGGTGATTTTGTTAATTTCAATCGTAAGAACGGATCGGGACATTCCGTTGTGTATTTGGGTCAAGAAGATGGAAAAATATATTATTGGTCTTCAAATAAATCGACCAAGGGATTTGGGGTAAGTTGCGAGCCTGTGTCTAATATCGTTCAATCCGCAACCGCTATCACACGTATGACAAATCCAAGTAATGTCGCAAACATCGAAGCCTACTCAGGTCAAAATTATGCTCATTACTACAAAAAGAAAGATAACGTCCCAAGTAATAGAACTCCAGAACAAGATTACTTAGTTGAAGAGAGATCGCCAGCTAGTAAATCAAAAAGTGCTCATAGCTCTATTTAAGATTTAAAAAAAAAAGCCTAGACTTTCACCTTATGGCAAAACTCTATTTTCGCTACGGCGCTATGGGAAGTGCAAAAACACTTAACCTTTTAGCTGTTGCTCATAATTACAGAAGTCAAAATAAAGAGATACTTCTCGTGAAGCCCTCCTTAGATAATCGCTTTGGAAAAGAACAAATTCGCTCGCGTGCTGGACTAGTTCAAGAAGCTGACGTTTTGATTGAACCAGGATTTAAATTTAAAAAAACGGATCTTGATGGAATTTCATGCGTTTTAGTAGATGAGGTACAGTTTCTTGAACCTTTTTTTATCGATCAGTTGCATGAGATTGCGCGTGATTTAAATATCCCTGTAATTTGCTACGGGCTTCGCACGGATTTTAAAAGATCTTTATTTCCGGGATCTCAAAGACTTTTGGAATTAGCTGACTCTATAGAAGAAGTGAAAAGCACATGCCACTTTTGCAATAAAAAAGCGATTTTTAACCTTCGCCTTAATAATGGTATAGGAATCACAGAAGGCCCGCAGATAGAACTGGGGAGCGAAGATAAGTATCTCCCCACGTGTGCTGCTTGCTACCGAGATAAAACAGCGCATGAAAAGAAAGTTGTTCCATTTTTTTTAGATCAACCTCAACTTTAAAACTCGATGATAAACTAGATTGAGATGAAAAAAGAAAAAGCTCCCTTGTCTAAAAGTGGCGCTCATTTAGTGGCGGCGGGGATATTCTTAAGCCGAATCATGGGGCTTGTTCGGCAAAAAATATTTGCTCATTATTTTGGAAATTCAGATGCAGGCGATGCTTTCTATGCAGCGCTTAAGATCCCTAACTTTTCACAAAACCTCTTAGGAGATGGAGTTCTTTCTGCTTCTTTTATACCCGTCTATGCAAACATGCTCGCCAAGGGAGATTCCAAAGCTGCTGATAAAATCGCAGGAATCATTGGAAGTATTCTCGCTGTCATCAATGCGATTTTATCGCTCGCAGGAATTCTTGCCGCACCTTTTTTGATTGATTTAATAGCACCGGGCTTTGAGGGAGAAAAACGCGAATTAACAATCAAGCTAGTTCAAATATTTTTTCCAGCAACCGGTCTCCTTGTAATGTCAGCGTGGTGTTTGGGAATCTTGAATAGTCACCGTAAATTTTTCCTTTCTTACGTGGCGCCTGTGTTTTGGAATTTAGCGATTATTGCCGCTTTACTTTTTTTTGGAAAATCAGAAGCTCAAAACAACCTCGCTATATATACGGCATGGGCTGTGCTTGCGGGTTCTTTTTTGCAGCTGGGCGTGCAGCTTCCGAGTATTTTAAAATACGCTCCCCACTTAAAGCCTGGATTAAATTTCAAGCTAGATCCCGTGAAAAGAATTTTTAAAAGTTTTGTTCCTGTTGTGATGTCCAGAGGGGTTGTACAAATTAGCGCCTATATCGATAGCATTATAGGTAGCTTACTTCCAAGTGGTGCGGTTTCTGCCCTCGCCTACGCACAATCACTTTATATGCTTCCCATAAGTCTTTTTGGTATGTCTGTATCAGCAGCAGAACTGCCTGCGATGTCGAGTCTTAAGGGAAGTGACGATGAAATCGCTCAATCTTTGCGCAAGCGAATCAACGCGGGCCTCAAGCAAATTGCTTTTTTTGTGATTCCCTCGACTGTTGCTTTTTTAATTTTAGGTGATGTTGTGATTTCGGGAGTGCTGCAAGGAGGAGTTTTTCAGCAAACAGAAACTCATTATGTTTGGGGCGTGCTTGCAGGATCGACTGTCGGACTCCTCGCTACAACACTTGGCCGCTTGTATTCCTCTGCTTTTTATTCTCTCAAAGACACACGCACTCCACTCAATTACGCAATTTTAAGAGTCATACTCACAACCGTTCTTGGTTACATTTTTGGCTTAAAGCTTCCTGGTCTTGTAGGAATCTCTGAATCGTGGGGTACGGCAGGATTAACGGCTTCTGCGGGACTTGCGGGATGGCTTGAATTTATTCTTCTTCGAAGAGGTATTAATGAAAAAGTGGGTGAAACCTCGCTTGCATTAACGTTTCAACTACGAGTGTGGGGATCTGCTTTGACAGCTGCTCTAATAGCTTATTGTTTAAAAAATCTTTTAGCTGATAAAATTCATTACATTCTCAAGTCAGGCATTGTTTTGGGAGTTTACGGATTGTTGTATTTCGTGATTTCTGCTCTCTTAGGAGTAGAGGAGTCTCAAAAGCTAAGAAAAAAGTTCTTTTGACGAGAGGGTAAATCTTTTCTAAAATCTCCTCATGGTTCGGATTTTCAAATTACCATCTTGGGCCGTTATACTTTTTATTTTTGTTTTCTTAGCTCTTGTGGCTTTAAGCTTGCCTGTATTTTTAATGGTTGGTGGAAGCCTTGTGACTTTTTCAATCGTTCGCAATCTTTTATCTTCTTCTAAAAAAACTTCGTCTGAAATCATTCACAACAAAAAAATCGGAGCTTATCGTGTGAAAGCAGATGAGAACGACCCAAATGTGATTGAAGTGATTGAGACGAATAAATAACTAAAAAAACTGGCGCACCCGAAAGGGATCGAACCTATAACCCTCAGATCCGAAGTCTGATGCTCTATCCAATTGAGCTACGGGTGCGTCTTGAACAGGCAGATCAATAATCCGCCGGTGGGATGTAAAATTATCCTATTTTACGCTTGGCTCCAAGTGCAGAGATTTAAAAAATCTCTTCCAAAAGCTAATCACCACCAAAGACAAGCAAATAAAAGCAATTCCTGTGGCCGTAAAAACGTTTGCAGATCCATAATGATCCGAACACCATCCCCAAGCAGCACTCCACAGAGGAGCCCACGCTGAAAAAACCATTGTTACCAAAGCCCCTAGCCTGCCTCTCAGGGAATGATCTGTTGTGATTTGTAAACTTATCAGCAAGCTACTCAAATATAAAAATAAAGACAGAGTATAGAACATCAGCAAAGCGTTCATGGTCCAAAAATCTTGGCAACCCAAAATTAAAAATCCAAACACGACAATACCGCAAAGCCCCCATGGAAAAAGCTGATAGGGCTTTTCTGGTTTTACAATCACCAAAAGAGTTGAGCCCAAAAAAGCTCCAAGGCCAGGACCTGTGAGAAGAATTCCAAATCCATGACCATCTAGGTGAAAGCGCTCTGTTACAAGCAAGCGAAGCGTGGTGAATGTGTGAGGGAAAATAAACGTCATCACAATCAAAAACTGCACCAAAACTTTTGCAAAAAATGTATGATTCCAAAGAAATTTTATAAAATCCTTAAAGCTTGCATCACTTTTATGTGTGGCTGGAGCTGTGTTGATATTTTTTAAACTCATAATTGTGAGTGAAACGGCCAAAAAACTAAGTGCATTGATAAAAAATATTGAGGATACATTGAACGCTGCTAAGAGCAGACCTCCTATGGCAGGCCCTATAATTCTTGAAAGATGAAACGAAGATGAATTCAGAGCAAGAGTTTGTTGAAGGTTTTCTTTACCCACGATGCGCGGGAGAATCACCTGAAAAGCAGGAGCATCAAAGGCAATGCAAAGTCCTTCAATAAAAGCGATCATCACCATTTGCCAAAACTTAAGAATCCCTAAGTAAGAGAAAACTGCAAGCATGAGGGCCGTAAAAAACAAAGCAAATTGAGTCACGGTTAGAATTTTCTTTGAATTATTTTTATCAGCATAGGTTCCAGAAAAAACCCCAAAGCAAGCCACGGGAATTGCCGAAGCGATCATCAGCATTCCCATTTCTTTACCGCGACCAAAAAGTGAAAGCACCAGCCAACTTTTACCCATGTCTTGCATCCACGATCCGATCCAAGAAAAAAGCTGCGCAAAATAGAGATATCTAAATTCTTTAATTTTAAAAGGACTCAAGCGGGAGGAGACGAAACGTGCAGCGGGGGACATGGCTCTAGATTATCAGATACAGCACGGGCAGATGTCTCAGAAATATTTTTTCTTCTTTTATTTGCGTACTGCAGATTATGCACAGCCGAATACTTAGGATCCATTCGTTTTTTGTCGTAGCGAGAAATCATCAAGGGAGAAGTCCATCCCGCCATCTGCTGCACGCCTCGATGAGTGGCGCCTTGATCAAGCGCATGTGTGATAGCTGTTGAGCGAAGCATGTGCGGAGAAACTCGAAAAGGAATTCCCGCCTTCAGGCAATGTCTTCTCACCAGGCGGGCAAGTTCACTATCTGAAAGTTCTTTTGAAAAATCAGTCACTTTTGTTGAGATTAAAAGAGGTTGTTTGCTTCTGC
>CAYOWH010000038.1:0-23250 GCA_964407615.1 uncultured Bacteriovoracaceae bacterium
TGGTACAATCAGTAGCGGGTGCGAGTGAAAAAGCAAAATAAAATTTGGATTGTTGCAGCAGGAACCGGAGGGCATATTTTTCCGGGAATTGCGATTGCTCATGAATTAAGAGCTCAACATGCTTCGATTGAAGTTGAATTTTTTGGAACGAAAGATCGCTTAGAAGAAAAACTTATTCCAAAACACGGTTACGCAATTACGTTTTTAAATGCGAAGCAGTGGAAAGGAAAAAGTTTTCTCCATCGCTTTGGCTCTCTCTTTGCTCTCATTGCATCACTTGGGTTACTTTTTAGAAAAGCCGCAAGGGATAAACCGTTGTGCTTAATATCTGTGGGAGGATATGTTTCAATGCCTGTAGGGCTTGCTTGTTGGCTAAGGGGAATTCCTCTTTTTTTAGTAGAACCTAATATTCGAGCTGGAATTTCAAATAAAATTTTAAGTCAATTTGCATTAAAGGCTTTTACGATTCCTGGAAGTGATGCCCTTAAGAAATTTAAATGTCCTACTTTAGACACGGGAAATCCGGTAATGGGATCTTTTGAGCTAAATCCTCTACGAAGAGAAGCTCAAAATATTTTGATTTTGGGAGGATCTCAAGGAGCTAGAATTCTTTGCTCTGTGGGATTGAAAATTTTTAAAATTCTCCGAGAAAAAGGATTTCGTTTGCAATTATTACTTCAAAGTGGAGAAAAAAACTTTGAAGAATCCTTGAAACTCAAAAAAGATCTTAACTTGAATGATGAGTGCGATATTCAACCTTTTCTACATAATATTCCTCAAAAACTAACTTGGGCAGACCTTGTTCTTGCACGTGCGGGAGCTATGACTCTTACAGAACTTAGTTTGAGTTGTGTCCCAAGTATTCTTGTTCCTTTTCCTGCAGCGGCGGATGATCACCAGCGAGTTAATGCGCGAATTTTGGAAAATGCGGGTGCTGTGAGGGTGGTTGATGAAAAAGAAAAAGATTTCGAAGTTCTTTTAGAAAGAAATTTAAGTGAACTCCTTAGCGCGTCAGAGGGTTTTAGAGAGCGAAGCTTAATGGCAAAAAATATGCATAAATTTGCTAGACCTCAGGCCACTCAGAGAATAGTTTCTGAGATATTAAACTCCTTGTGAGTTGGGTAAAATTTTATGTCAATTCGAGATAGGCGTTGCCGAGTTCATTTTATTGGTATTGGGGGGATTGGGATGTCAGGGATTGCTGAACTTTTGCACCATCTTGGTCACCAAGTGAGTGGTTCGGATTTAGGCGAAAACGAACAGATCCGAAAGCTCAAATCTCTTGGGGTTAAAATTCAGCAAGGTCATTCGGATAAAATTTTTGAAGAAAATAAGCCCGATGTAGTTGTTTATTCAAATGCAGTAAGAAGCCAGAATCCAGAATGGATTTACGCCCAAAAACAAGGAATTCCCGTGATTCGAAGAGCAGAAATGCTCGCAGAGCTTATGCGATTGAAACGTGGAATTTCAGTAGCCGGCTCTCATGGAAAAACAACCACTACAGGGATGATTAGTTTTATATTAAAAGAAGCGCACAAGGAACCAACGGTTGTTATTGGTGGGCAGTTTGCAGCTTTTGGATCAAATGCTGCCTGGGGTGGAGGAGAGTGGCTTGTCGCAGAATCTGATGAAAGTGATGGCAGCTTTATGCATCTATCACCAGAAATTTCTGTCGTTACAAATATCGATCGTGAGCACTTAGATCATTATGGAAGTCTTGAGCTATTGCAAAAAACGTTTTGGGATTTTATCGAGCGAATTCCTTTTTATGGTAAGAGTGTATTGTGTGCAGATAGCCCTTTGCTTTTAGAGCTTCGCGAAAAAATTAGAAAGCCCACGCTTTGGTATTCTTTTGAAGAAAGACCAAATACATATAAAGTTCAGTATTTAGATAAGGGAGCTTTTCCTCGGTTTCAGGTTTTTAGTCCCAGTGGAAAAAAACTTTTTGAAACTCAACTCAAAGTTCCAGGTCACCATAATGTTTCTAATTCTGTGGCGGCTGCGCTCGTTTGCTTGGAACTAGGGGTAAGTCCTGAAGATATCGCTCGAGCATTATCGAATTTTGAAGGAGTTGCGCGTCGCTTTGAGAAAAAAGGAATTTGGCAAGGCCATCCTATTTACGAGGATTATGGCCACCATCCTACAGAAATTCGAGCGACTTTAGAAGCAGCTAAAGAGGTCTTTCCTGAAGAAAAAGTTTGCGTTGTTTTTCAACCTCACAGATATTCTAGAACAAGATTATTGTGGGACGATTTTAAAAATTGTTTTGAAAAAGCAGATGTTCTTTTTACATTGCCGATCTATCCAGGGGGGGAATCTCGTGACTCTCGAGATGAAGCCTTTGATGGGAGGGCTTTTTGCGACCATGTTGATTTAAAAGATAAATATTTTGTAAGCGATTTTAGGGAGCTTCGAGATAAACTTGAGTCAAAAATTAAAAATGAAAAAATTGGACCTATCTTTTTCTTGGGTGCTGGCGATATTGGGAAAGCTATCAAGGCTTACGTAGAATAAAGAACAAAGCAGAAATGAAAGAAACTTTTTTAAAAAATTTTCGAGGAAGAGTTTATAAAAATAAAGATCTTTCAAAAGTTGCTGCTTATAAAATAGGCGGAAAAGCAAAATATTTTCTCGTTCCAGATAAGGATGAAGATGTTGAAGAGGTTTTAAATGTTTCTTATAAAAAAAACATCCCTCTTTTTATTTTAGGAAGTGGAACAAACCTTTTAATCTCTGATAAAGGTTTTGAGGGCATCATCTTATGGATGGGGCCTCGTGTTTCAGAAGACATTAGACGCTCTATAAAAATCATAAGAGAAGATAGTCAAAATGTTCTTGTTCAAGTACCTGCTCACTTTTCTAAAGCGCAGTTACTTGATTTTAGTCTTCGAAAAAAATGGAGTGGCTTAGAATTTTCAGCTGGAATTCCTGGTTCATTGGGCGGAGCTGTTTATATGAATGCTGGTACAAAGTGGGGAAGCTATGGAGAGGTCATAGAATCTGTGAATTTTGTTTCGGCTTCAAAGGGGCGGTTTTCTAAGACAGCAAAAGAAATTGGTTTTCGCTATCGAGGGCATGGAGAGGGTTTGCTTGATGGCTCAACTCTTGTGAGTTCAGTGACTGTGAGGCTTAATAAAATCACACCCGTCGAAAAAATATTCTCTACGGTTGATGAGATTTATTCTTATAGAGGTCTTAGGCAGCCGCTTGAATTGCCCAACTGTGGAAGTGTTTTTAAAAATCCGCCGCATTCAGAAAAAGGAGCGGGGCGCTTGATTGAAGCGGCTCAGCTAAAAGGTACAAAAGTTGGTGGGGCTGAGGTTTCTCTCAAACATGCTAATTTTATTTTAAATACAGGAAATGCGAAGGCTCAGCATGTTTACTCTTTGATCCAAAAAATACAGAACAAGGTTTATGCTCAATTCAGCATAAACCTTGAACCAGAAGTGATTTTTTTAGGTAAATTTTAATTAGAGTTACATTTGTTGTAAACATTACCGGGCAAAAAGCTTGTGACTCTAATTGCAACGTTGTTTACAGGATCTTCCATAGTTGAAACATCGATTGAGTAAGTTGTTCCAGGAGTCATGGTCATAGATTTAACAAGACAATTTTGTCTCATGCCACCCGTGCCCGCATAACTGTTGTCTAGGTCTGGGATGATGCTCTCTTCAGAATTATTAATTCTTACTTTTAAAACTTCACGTGAACGGTGGTATCCAGCATAAGTTCCACTAAGAGTGATGTAGTACTTGGCTCTTTCAGTTGGGTTGATTGTAAAAGCTTTTGAAGTTCCAATAGGATTGGAATTTGTCCAAAGCACTTGATTTCCGGAGTCGTATTTTCTACAAGTACCATAAGCTGCAAATGCCCAATAGTGGGAATCCCACATATACCACCAGTAATCACCACAAAGAGAATATCCATTAGAGCTTGTTGTGCACGAAGATGGCTGTGTGGTTGTAACTGCGCAATATTTAGAAGGACGATTTCCGATAAATGAGTGGTTGTACCAATAGATGTTGGGAGGATTGTTGGGCATTGCTGCTAAAGCTCCCGTTGAATTCACGTCATTTCCAAATGAGTTGTTTATGGGAAGCCCTGTTACGGGGTCAATCTGAGGTGCGGAGTTATTTCCTTTCCCACAGGCTGCAACCACAAAAATTAAAATCATGGCAGCATTCGAAAGAGATAAAAGTTTTTTAAAAGAATCTTTTTTCATCGAGCCACACATTGCAGTTCTTATGCCAAGGATAGCTTTTGTATAAAGTCTTTATAATAAGAGGTGAGACTTTATGGATACTAGCAAGGGTGTAAAAAAAGTAGTCATTGAAAACAGAAAAGGGCTTAAGAGATCAATAATTCTCTGGGAAAAGAGTTCTCTCAACGTGTTCAATCGCAATGTGAAGAATGAGCATGTGAAGTTCTTGAATTCGGTCGGTGCTAGGGCCTGGAACAATGATATTTTTTTCTAGGATTTGAGCAACCTTACCCCCGTCTTTTCCGAGTAAAGCCCAGGCGGTCATTCCTTTTTTTTGAGCGGCTGTGATGGCCTCTAAAATATTTGGAGAATTTCCACTCGTTGTTAAACAAATGAGGACATCACCTTTTTGGCCAAGAGCTTCTGTATGGCGTGAGAAGATTTTTTCAAATCCATAGTCATTTCCCACACACGTTGTGTGAGATGCATCCCCTAATGCGATTGCAGGCAAGGCTCGACGGTCTTTTCTATAGCGACCTGTGAATTCTTCTGCAAAATGCTGAGCATCGCAGTGAGAGCCACCATTGCCGCAGATCAAAACCTTACGGTCAGATTGAAAGGCTTGAACAAGGTCTTCACCAAGCTGAGTACATTTTTTGATCAAATCTTTGTTTGAAATAAGCTCTGTGAGAGCTTTTTGCGCGTTTTTAAGAGAGTCCGTCCAAATATTTTCGAGATTATTTTTTTTATCAGTAGTCATGTCTGAAGGACCTTTAATTTAGCAAATTTTGTAAGAAACTTTCTTGTTCCATACCCTCTAAAGTCTACTTGAACTTTAGTGGCTTCGCCACTGCCACTTCGAGCACGAATAATTCCTGTTCCAAATTCAGGGTGCTCTACTTTTGATCCAACTTTATACTCATCTTCATACGCATCTTCAAAAGCGTCTCCCCATACTTGTGATTCATTGGGTTTAGAGTCTGAGTAGTAGCTTCTCTCATCTGAGGAATCGTAGCGGTTCCATGCGCGAAAGCCCGTTGAGTTGCTATCTTCGCTGTGATCTTCGAGTTGAATTTTCATCTTTGGAAGCTCTGCCAAAAAACGTGAAGGTCTTTGAACTTGTAAACGTCCATAAACTCGACGCACTTTGGAATTTGTCATTTGGAGTAATTTTTCTGCTCGAGTAATTCCTACGTAAAAAAGACGTCTTTCTTCATCAACTTCTTCTCCATCACCCATAAATCCAAGCGACATTTTGGAAGGAAAAATTCCATCTTCTAAGGCAATAATAAAAACATAAGGAAATTCTAATCCTTTTGCGGAGTGGAGTGTCATGAGTTGTGCGGAGCTTTCAGGATTTACCTTGTCGAAGTCTGTAGAAAGACTGCTATCTTGGAGAAATTCAGCCAAAGTTGCTTCAGGCTTTTGAGTTTCAAAATCTACCAAGACGTTTCGAAGTTCTTCTAAGTTTTCGAGTTTTGAAGCTGCTTCAATTGTGTTTTGTGCTGTGAGATGTTCTCGGTATCCACTTTTATCAAGTAAAAAGGCATAGAAATCGGAGAGTCGAGCCTCGCGAACTTCATTTTGCAATTCTTCATAAAGCTTTAAGAAATTTTGAAACTTTTTTTGAGGTCCTGCTCCAAAGCTTTGTGATGAGACACTTAAACTAAGAGCTTCAAATGCAGAAACATTTTCGCTTCGTGCAAGGTCTTTTATTTTTTCAACACTGGTTGGACCAATTCCTCGTGGAGGAGTGTTTATGATTCTTGAAAAAGCCACATCGTCTTTTGAATTCACAAGAAGACGCATGTAAGAAAGCGCATCTTTGATCTCGGCGCGCTCATAAAACTTGTAACCTCCATAGATAACATAGGGAACTCGATCGAGACGAAGGCTATCCTCAAAAAGCCGCGAAACAGAATGACTTCGATATAGAATCGCAATGTCTTGCGGATTCACTCCTTCGCGAATAAGTTTTGCGATATTTTTAGAAACCCAGCGGGCTTCTTCAAAATCAGTTCCAAAAGTGTGAACCTGTACGAGATCTCCCTCGCCTGATTGAGTAAAAAGTTGCTTTTCTCGTCTTTGAGTGTTGTGAGAAATGACGGCATTTGCCACATCAAGAATGTTTTGTGTAGAGCGATAATTTTCTTCAAGTTTATATATAGAGGCGTTTGGAAAATCTCTTTCAAATTCTCGTATGTTTCGAATATCCGCACCTCTCCATTTGTATATGGATTGATCTTCATCTCCTACGACAAATAGATTTTGGTGTTTTTCGCTAAGAAGTTTAAGAATTTTATATTGAACAGCGTTCGTGTCTTGGTATTCGTCAACTAAGATAAAGGAATATTCAGTTTGTAAAGCTGATCGAATCTCAGGAAATTTTTCTAAAAGTTCATAGGTCTTAAGAAGAAGATCTCCAAAGTCAAAACCTTGAGCATCCGTTTTCTTTTTTTCATAGAGTTTGGCAATCGTTTTGAGTTTTTCTCGATGAGCAGGGTATCGAAGTTCTAAAAAAGCATGCTCGGAGGGATTGATTCCATCATTTTTGAGACGATCTAAATTTTCGAGAACAAACTTGGGAGAAAATTCTTCATCACTCAAACCCATTTCTCGCAAAACATCTTTCACAATCGTTGTTTGATCGTTGTCATCAAAAATTGTGAAGTAGGGACTGAGTCCAAAAGCGTAAGCATATTTTCGAAGCCATTTAACACCCGCACTATGAAAGGTTGAGAGAAAAACTTGATCGGCTACTTCTGGCGCCACGTTTTGAAGTTCGCGTCTGACTCGTTCGCGCATTTCGCGTGCGGCTTTGTTCGTGAATGTGAGAGCAAGGATTTCACCAGGAAAAGCATGTCCTTGTTCAATGAGTGAAACGATTCTTTTTGTGAGAACACTCGTTTTTCCAGAGCCAGCACCTGCTACAACAAGAACAGGACCTTTTACGTGAAGCGCAGCAGCCTCTTGCTGAGGATTGAGTTTTTTCATAGTGCTCTATTTTTCTAGCAAGTAACTCCTGAGATCGCTCGAAGATATTTGAGTTAAGAAAAATTCCCTAAATGACGCTATTGGGCAACAAAAGAGAGGAAAGCTTTTTCATGAGTTGCTCAAGCCCCAAAGGATCACTATAAAGGGCAAAGCAATTTCAGAGCCTTAAAACTCTGAAAAGCATGAGGCCGGGGGTTGTCCAGTCCTCCCCAATTTAAGCTCCCGGCCCCAATTTTTATCCTGAAAAATCTTATCCTTCTAAACTTCTAAGAATTTCTAGGTAGCGCTCGGGTACTGTTTTGAGACGTGAGGTTGCGTCTGAAAGCAAGACGGGTTTCATGGTGGCACCTTGAAGAGAGGGCATCATGCCCCATTGATTGTTGATGACCATGTCACCTGCAGTGATTCCAAAATTTGTTGCTAAAACGCGGTCAGAAGAAACGGGGGTTCCACCTCTTTGAACGTGACCCAAGACGGTTACGCGAGATTCAAATCCTGTAACTTTTTCAATTTCGTCTGCTAAGAATTGTCCAATTCCACCAAGAAGTGGTCTTCCAAAGGGATCTTTTCGTTCTTTTGAAATTCCTGTGGCTTTTCCGTTTACCAGAATTTTTGCGCCCTCAGCGACGACAACAATAGAAAAACGTTTACCGCGATCTTTTCGGGCATTTATGATTTTACAAATTTCTTCAATCGAGCGAGGTTTTTCAGGAATCACGACAACATCGGCTCCCCCCGCGATTCCTGAATAGGTTGCAATCCAGCCAGCGTGTCTACCCATTACTTCGACAACCATCACTCGATTGTGAGACTCGGCAGTTGTATGAAGACGATCAATCGCTTCAGTTGCGATTTCCACTGCTGTTGCAAATCCAAAAGTAAAATCGGTTTTGTCTATATCGTTATCAATTGTCTTGGGAACGCCAATTAGAGGCATTCCTTTTTCAAAAAGTTTTGCAGAGACAGTGAGGGTTCCTTCTCCCCCGATTGCAACGATTCCATCAAGACCCAGCTCTTTAAAATTTTGAAAAGCTTTGTCAATTGTCGCCTGATCTTTGAGAACATTTGTACGAGAAGTTCGAAGAATTGTTCCTCCAACATGAATGATTCCACTTGTGGTTTCGTAGTTGAGTTCTACAAAGCGTTTTTCGAGGAGCCCTGCCCATCCATCTAAAAGACCGAGGACGGTGTATTTATTCGAAAGTAATCTTCGCGTAACTCCGCGAATGGCTGCGTTGAGGCCGGGGCAATCTCCGCCACCTGTTAAAATAGCTATTTTTTTTTGATTCATAAAGTTTAGTTCAAACACCTGATATTAACGCGCCTCTCCCTAGGCGGCAACACATTCTCTTTGGGTGAATGCTTTAGATTTGAGCTTTGGCCTGCTAATTTTTAGTTTATGTCGGCTCGTGTTTATTTTGTAACGGGCAAAGGCGGTACGGGCAAAACAAGTCTCTCTTGTGCTCTCACTGAAATTTTGAGTGAAAAAATTCAGGAGCCTATTCTTCTTTTGAGAATGAATAGCTTTTCTTTAAGCCAAGGAAGTTATGAGCCTGCAAAGCAAAAAAGTGAAAAAGTTTGGGAGCAAGATCTTCATCTGCATCGAACAGTAGAAGAGTATTTTACGGTTACTTTAGGGAAAATCCCTTTGCCTTCTTTTTTTCAAAAAGTCGCGGCCAAATTAAACGAAGAAGTTGCGAGTCGACTGCTTTCCAATCGATATATTTTAAAGTTTATTGAAGCTTGTCCCGGACTTACGCCCACAATTTTTTTGGGAAAAGTTTGTTATGAAGCTCAGTCTGGAGCTCCTGATCTTTCAAAACCTCATCAAAAATGGGGAGCCATTGTTGTGGATGCTCCCTCGACCGGACAAGCCCTTCAGGTTTTTGAAAGCGCAAGAACTCTTTCTAAAGTTTTAAGTCAGGGAGTGATTTACCGGCATATACATCAAACACTTGAGTATGCGTACAGCGAAAAATTTGAAATTTTTTTGCTCACTCTCCCTGAGGAAGGTCCTGTGCAGGAATGTCTTGAGACGGTAAAGCGCTTTGAGAAGATTTCTTTTTTACCAAAGCGTATTTGGATCAATAAAGTTTCTCCTCAAAGTGAAAAGCAAAAGTTAGAGGCTTTTTTAGATCAAAAAGACATTGATCAAAGTGATTTGAAAAAATTAGTTCAGGTAGATCTCGAAAGAATTAAAGACCAACAAGATCGAATTGAGGATTTAAAGTCAAAGCTGTCGCACATCTCCCTGGCGTGTTTGAGTGAAACCTCTTTAGGTGACAGCTCCATTTCAAAAACAGGCTCTTTTCCGTTGAAAAAGGAAGAAATCAACCTATGAAAAAAGTTTATCTGATTCTTGGAAGTGGCGGAGTCGGAAAAACAACCGTGGCGGCTTCTTTGGGGCTTGCTTTGGCAGAAAAGCAAAAGGGCGCACTCTTCACGGTTGATCCCTCAATGCGCCTTTGTCAGACTTTGGGGCTTGAAAAACTTTCTTTGAAGCCCTCCTTTTTATGCGGAGGAAACCTCGAAGCTTATGGGCTTGAGGTTCATGATGGGTTGACGATGATTCTCGAAAAAGTCATCAAAGATTCTGCAAGAGTTGAAAAAATTATTCAACATCGTTTGTTTAGTATTATAGAAGGAAATATCAGTCATCTTGAGCATTTTTTAGCCATGGATAAAGTTGTGGAACTTGTTGAAAGAGAAGACTTAGATTTTTTGGTGGTCGATACGCCTCCTCATGATCAAGCTTTTGAGTTTTTTGAAACTCCTAAAGTACTTTCTAATTTTTTAGATAAAGCTTTTTTGCGAATTCTTTTAGATCCAAACCTTCCAGAGGATGGAATTTTCACGCGATTTATCGGAAAAGCTCTCCAAGAAGGTTGGAAGCTTTTTCGTTCTCTTTTGGGTGAGGGATTTTGGCAAGAGCTGTCAGTTTTATTGCAGGATTTATTGCCCTTAAGAGAACGCTTGGTCTTTGCTGCTGAACGAATGAATCGTCTGTTACATGATTCTCAAACGCAAGCACTTCTTGTGAGTGTTCCAGAGAGTAATCCTTTACGAGTTGCTCAGGAACTTTCTATTGATTGGAAAAATAAATTAGGAGTGAATGTAGAATCTTTAATTCTGAATAGGTCTTTTCCAGAAAATATAAAGATTCCGCCTTCTTTGGAAGACACTTTATTTTATCAAAAATGGCTGACCCAAAATAAATTAACTCAAGGAGAGTGGTTTCGATCTTTTCAAAAAGTTTATAGACTTTCTCCTCTTTCGCCTCATGAGATGAAACGAGAAAAATTACAGGAGATGGGCCGTGAGCTTTGTTAAATCAACTCTTTTAAAAAAATATAATCCTCAAATTCTTGAGAAATTAACAGAAGCGCTTAAGGCACTTATTCCAAATTGTGGGATGCCACTTTACACTTCAATTGATTTGCGTGATTCTGGCTCTCGTCTCGTTGCTGTAGATGTTAACTTGTTTCCTGCGGGATTTAATAATTTAAGTAACATTGCTATTGAAAAGGGAGCAAAAGAATTTCGAGATTTTCTTCAGGCAAAATTGCCGCAAAAGTCATCTTGGAAGTTGGGGCTTGTTCCTGAAAGCCATACGAATAATGAAGGCTACCTGTATCATTTGCTTACTTTGAAGTCTCTTTTAGAAAAAGCCGGAGCAGAAATTCGACTTGCGTGGTCTGGAATGCCTATTCCTAAACCGTGGGAACTTAAATTTAACCAAAGTTCTTTGCTTTATTATCCGTTGGCGAGTGTTGCAGATTGGTCTGATGCGATTGTGTTAAATCACGACTTAAGTGGCGGCCCCTTAGAGGCCCTTAAGGATTACCATAAAGCGATATATCCAAATCCAGAATTGGGTTGGTATAAAAGAAGAAAGTCTGAGCACTTTGGTATCGCTTTAAAAGTTTTAAAAAATCTATCAGCAAAAGTTCCAGAGCTTGATATCCACGATTTTATGGCTGAATCGATTGCGGTTACTCAATTAGATTTTTCTAAAAAAGAAGATGTTGATCGATTGATATCAGAAGCTTCGACTTTTTTAGAAAAAATAAAACAAAAAAAATCTCAAAGTGAAAAAAGTGAAAAACCCTTTGTGTACATAAAAAATGATTCGGGTACTTATGGTTTAGGGATTTGGAGTTTTTCTACTTTAGAAGAACTCAAAGATGCCACCAAAGCTTTGCAAAAAACTTTTGCCCGCGGAAAGCAAGGCACGCAAGTAAGACGTGTTATTTTGCAAGAGGGTATTCCCACTCGTTTGCTTGTTTCGGAGGGGGATCATGTCGAATTTGAGCCCGTTGTGTACAGCGTGAATGGAAATAAAATTGGAAGTTTTTTTCGTTATAGTTATTCTGTAAAAGAAGCTCTTGGCGAAAGTAACTTGAATCGTCCAGGCTCCTGGTTCGAAGAAAGTTCTCGATACCCTGAAGATCATATTGAAATGAGGGGTTTGTACACTTTTGTGGCTCTTCTTCATTCCGTGAGCGCAGCTCTGGAAGATTGCCCTTGTGGGGAATTTAAATAACTAAATTAAAAACAAAAAAACCTGAGCTCCTATAAAGGAACCCAGGTTTTTTTTGCTCTTAATAAAAAGCTTTTAAGGATTTGTGCGAGATTCAATCGCGTCGATAAGCTTCTCGATGTTTACAAGTTGACTTCCCAAGTTTTGAAGTTGGGCATGAGCCGCTGAAACAGCATCTTTCGAGATGTTGGGAGAAGTTTGAACACGGTCATTGAGGGCTTTTTTAAGGTCATCTGCAGCACGCTGAGTAACCTTGAAAGAACCACGAAGGTTTTCTGCAGCAGAAAAGGCTCTTGTGATCTCTTCTTTTGCTTTTTTAAGCGCAGGAATTCCACCAGAAGAAGCAGTTTTTGCAAGAAAACCAGAAAAAGTACCGCCTCCAATTTGAATAATATCGCGCAGGGTATCTACGGGAATAATCGTTTTGGAGCGTTTTTGTTTTTCAAAAATAATCTGAGTCAATGTGAGAGAAGTGATGTCTTTCTTAGAACGGTTATCAATAACCGTAACTTCTTCTCCGCGCATAATCATCTCGGCAATTTCATCTAAGGTCACGTAACAACTTTGGTGCGTATCATAGAGCTTACGGTTCTGATAACGCTTAATTACTTTCGTGTTCTTGCCTGGGACGGTGGCTATTGGACTAACATAAACGCCACTTGTGCTTATGTTTGTTGGAGCCGCGTTGCTTCCACTATTCGTCATTATTAATCCTCTATTTTCCATAAACTTTTACCCCCTCATACTCTTTTCCAGGCCCTTGTTATTTGGCACTCAGCGTTTTGCTTTGTGCTGCAAGGAGCCTTAAATCGAGCCCAACTTAATCCTGCTATTGCATCGCTTCAACTAGACCGCTTACTTAAATCTTCTGTTTCGAAAGAAGTTTAAAATCTTGGGTCCCGCTTCAAAAAGTATAAGTGCAAGCACCATAAGTCCGATGACTAACCATTCGTCACCTTTGGGGAATCTCATGGAGATATAAGTAATTGACGCGGTGGGCTGTGTCAAGCCCTTTAGGAGTTATTTAGGGCTTAAGCCCCGGTTTTAATACTTCCGGGGCTTAAAAAGTGTTTTGATTTAACGAGCTTCTTCAAGAGTTTGTGGGTTGATAGAAGCTTTATCGAGGTTGAGGATACGGGGAGAGATGAACATGAGAATTTCACTCTCGTTATTGTTTTTAGACTTGGAAGAAGTAAAAAATGATCCAAAAAAGGGAAGCTTTTTAAGAAATGGAATGCCATCCTCTGAATTTGTGTCTTTTTTAATGTAAACGCCTCCTAAGACAACCGTCTTCCCTGATTCCACCAAAGTTTGAGTGCTGATTTGTCTTCTATCTGTGGAGAGGACTTTGTTGTCACCACTACCGGCACCAGGAGTGTCCTTCGTTAGTTGGATATTGAGAAGTATATTGTTGTCGTTTGTTACTTGAGGAGTCACGCTTAATCCGAGGTTTGCGCTGATTGTTTTTGTTGTGGAGGCTTCTACACCTGTTCCAGGTATGATCACGGTTGTTTCTGAACCGTCTGTTAAAGATGCTTGTTTATTGTTTAAGACGGTCAAACTTGGACGAGAAAGTTCTTTTGTATAACCTGCATTTTCACTTGCTTTGAGAATAGCATCGAGAGCTCTCAGCGAGCCTGATGAGCCAGCATAAGAACCTCCGATACCATCTAAGGGAACGTCTGTAGCTCCGGTAATAGGAGTAGGGGTGCCGACTCCACCTCCTATGTTAAGCTTTCCGTTTGCGATACTAAACGTTCCAAATGATTTCCAATTGAATCCCAATGTTTGAGTGAATGTCTTTTTTGCTTGAACGATACGAGCTTCAATCTCAACAACAGGAGTTTGTTTATCCACAGCTTCTAAAAATTTTCGAACGCGTTGAATGTTTTTGGGAAGAGCTGTGAGAACAATAGAATTTGTTCGTTCGTCAGAAATCGCACTTTCTCCGTATTCAGCTTTAATGAGTCTTGTAATTTGTCCTAAAGTTTCTGAGGCTTTTGCGTAACTAAGAGGAAAAAGCTGAGTGGCTTTTGCTTGAAGTTTAAATTGTTCTTCTTGAGAGCGTAGAGTATCTGAAATATCGCTTCGGATTTTTGATATAGGCATCACTCGGTAAGTGTTTCCTACTTTTTGATATCCGAGTTCAGCGTTTAGAAGAACAAAGGCAAGAACCTGATCCCAAGGAACACTTTTTACGTTCATGGATATTTTACGATCTGTTTCGCCTACAAGGATGAAGTTTTTTCCAGAAACTTGTGAGATAAATTGTAAAACGTTTGGAATGTTTGCGTCCTTCGCATTGAAATTTACTTTTGATCCCACAAAAGTTGATTTGCTATCTAAGGAGATAAGCGTTTCGTAGCTTGGTAGGTCTTGATTGAGTTTGGCTTCATTTCTTTGATAAGGACCAGCTTTGTTTAAGAAAAAATCAACAAAAAGACGATTCCCTTCAGGACGAATAATAGGCTCTGTGAGTGTATTAAGATCCATAACAATTTGAGTGTAGGTTCCCATTTCTGATCGATTTTCTATAGCTTGAAATTTATCGACAGGGCCAATAGAGGACTCATTTGAAACAGGGCTTTTGGGTACCTGTGGACCTACACTTGTATCCGCTAGGTTAAGAGTAAATTTTTTACTAGAGCTTGAAGTTTCAGGTGCATACTGAACGACTCTCGAAGTTTGAATTTCGTATCGGATACGATCCTCTAGTGTATAGGTTTTGATAGAGGTGAGTTGTGCGCTTTCAGTTGTTTCAGTAACTCCGGAAAGAGCAGCTTTAGGTTTAGTTGGAAAAAGAGTGGGAGCAACAGGAAGTTCATCAAGAGTGTAGGGTGTCTTGAGAATAGACTCTTCAGTTGTGGGAAGACTTCCGGAAGATGGAATTTGCTCGGAAGGTCCTTTCGAAAAAGAATCATTTTTTTTGGGTAGGGGGGAGTCTTTTACTTCGACCTCATTAGAAATTTCATCTTCTGGAGCGTAGAGATTATCAACGTTTTTTTCATCAACTGCTTCCACATCTTTCATGAGCTCTGTTTGCGCTCCTAAATTTTTTACATAAAACATGGAAATAAAAGCAAAAGTGTTGAAAAAGAAATTAAATTTTTTCATGAAGTCCCTCTTAAAGACAGTATACTTTGTCTAATAAAATTCAGGTATAAAACGATTATTTTTTGGCACTGAAATGAAAATTTATTCAGCAATCACAAGGCTTGTGAAGTAGGATCTCATTTTTCCTTGATAGTCTTTGTATATTTCTTTGATCACAACTTCTGAATCTCCAATTTTTTGAATTTTTCCGTTGTTTCTTCCAATGCTGTCACCAATTTGGAGAATTTCAGTTGTTTGATTGGGAAGCATGATCATAGCTCGTGGGGCACCCATTCCTGTCAAAATAGCAACAAGCTGAAACTTGGTAACATCATAAGCGCTTAGAAGTTTTTTATTGTCTGCATCTTCTTCGAGAGGTTTGAAGGGATCCCTTTTTATATGGCTTTGGTCAAAGACATAAGTGTCTTCTGATTCAGCAAAAGAGAAGAGAGAAGTTAACATAAAAGAAGATAGAGAAAGAATTTTCAAAAACTTTTTCATTATCGAGCACTCTCATCAAAGTGATAGGTGGTGAAATTTGCGTCAGCGTTCAGTATTGAAGTGCTGTTACTACTTCCTTTTTTACTAGAGCTGCTTTGTGAATCCTGTCTGAGGTTTAATCCTTTTCCAACGATAATTCTCTTGAGGTGCGATACCTCATCTAAAAAGCTCATGATTTGTATAAAGCTCCCTCTCAGTTGAACTTTAAGAGGGGTTTCCATGAAATAAGGATTAGAGCTTTTTGTGGGTTGCCCTGGTTCAAATCTAGAAAATTCAAGGCCAATTCTATCCGCAATGTCTGCAAAAGAAGAAAGAATAATAGGAATATCACTCGCTTTAGGTAGCTTGTCGAGAGCTCGATTGAGTTCTTCAGCAAGCTTTTGAATCTCTTTGAGCTTTTCTTGTTTTTGTTTTTCAAAAACCTGAAGAGCTTTGTTTTTTTCGATGGCTTGCTCAAGTTCGTTTTTTGTTGAGATCAATTGGTAGCCTAAAGGTTTGTATACTTCGTTTTGCCATTTATTGTATTGCATGTACATGTAACCACCAAAAGCAATGATCCATAAACCTAGGGGTATTCTTATGATTGCTCTAATAAGTGCCATGTTATTCTCCTAGTGCCGATACAATTTTAAATCTGCGTGAATTGATGGGACCTTTTGCATTAGAAGAGGAATCTTTTCCGATCTCTATTGTTTCAAGTTTTGTTGAGGGAAAATAGATTGAAGAATCTAGTTTTTGAATTAGCTCACTGACGGATTGTGCATTGAGAGCATAGCCAACAAAAGAAGCTTTTTTATCTTGAGCAGACGTTGAAATTTCGTTGAACCAAAGTTCTTTAGGCATTTCAACGGCTACGTACTCAAGAGCTTTGATAAGGCGATTCTTGCTAAGAGTTGTAGAAGAAACAGCTTTAATTTTGATTTGATATTCTCTAACTTTTTGATCAAAGCTAGCCATTTCAGCTTCAAGTGATTCGAGATGAGATTTTTTTTGATTTTCGGCGTCGATTTCTGTTCTTATTTTATCAATCTGTACCTGAATTTTTTGATTCTCTTTTTTAGAGTAATTTTCAAAGTACTTTAAACCCGCATAAAAAATACCAATGGTTATGAGAAATTTTAAAAAAAGTTTTGAATCTTCACTCCCACCTGCATCAAAGCTGAGGTTAAGTTTGGGTCCAGAAGAAGAAGGTTCAGAGGGAGGCGTAAATTTGCCTTTTTTTCCGTTTGGAAGTTGATCCAGTAAGTTTATTCCAGCCATACCTGTATCGTCCTTTTATCCCTTGCGGCTCGTAAGGCCAGAGGCCGTGAGCAAACGAGGTGCCCAGTTCGCTAGAAAATTTGCGTCTATCGATTTGTTTTTAGAAAAGAAAAGAGTCTTCCAATCTATATTTACAATTTTAGGCCCCAATCGATCGGATTGAAGGCTCTCCATAAGACCAGGAGTAAGCGTGCCTCCCCCAAAAAAACACCATTTTTGCACAAGCTCTTTGGAGGATTGTGAAACGTAAATATCTTCTGATTGCTGAAGTTCAGACTTCCATCGGTTAATGCTTTCTTTGAGTGCTTCTTTTGCTTCGTGTGGAATTGCATTTCCATCACTCACCTTTAGGACTTCAGCGTCTGTATGATTGAGACCAAGTCGACGTGCCATTGCATCTGTGAAGAAAAAGCCACCTAAAGCAAATTCTCTGAAAAATTCAACTTTACCATTTTTCCAAACACTTACTCTTGTCCCAAGGGCTCCCACATCGACAAGACCTACGGATTCGTCTTTTGGAAACTTTAAAAGATTATGGGCTGCATCTGCCGTTGTGAGAAAGTCCAAATCCATCACTTTAACTTTGGAATCAGCTTCACTGAGAATTGATTGAAGTGTTGCTGCTTCTTCTTTCTGGGCACCAATCAAAAGAATATCCCATGCCTTTGTGCCTGGAGGGGCAAGAGGTAGATTGTCTCCTATTCCAAGAAGCTGATATGAGATGAGAACATTTGAAATGTCCGTTGGAAAAACTTGTTCTGCTTCCCATCTTACTTGCTGGGGAATTTCTTTTTCTGGAACTTTGGGCATTAAAATTCTTTTTGTGAGAACGCCCGAGCCTCTAAAAGCCGTTGCAATAGAAGGTTTTTTCTTTTTAAGAGTTTCTAGACCACTTTTAAGTTGAGAAACGATCAAATCTTTTTGATTGTATTCGCGTTCTGTAATGGCAGCTTCTGGAAGCGGAAGGCATGCGAGATTTTTAACTTCAAATCCTTTTGAGGAGAATGATCCCTCTACAATTTTTATAGCGCTTGCTCCAATGTCGATACCGAGCAAAGGCGAACTGAAAAACATGCGTGCTCTTGAGCCTCCCCTTAATGCTTAGTGTAGAGCTGCTTTGCAAAATATCCTAGAAGTCCATGAATGATTTCTAGGGGTTAGAGCTCAAGATTCGTAGAAATTTTGACGTATTATGAATATGAGACAGTTATCATTTGGAGGAGTTGTTTTTTTGACTCTCAACAGTGCTTTTGGAAATGATTTAAATTTTGCGTCAACTCTTAGCGCTGACAATCAAGAGGCTATCAGAAAAACACAGGAGCTTTTAAGAAATCCCGCAAATCTTCAAAGTCACTCTGAAGCTGCAAAGTTGTTTGAACTGATGGGAGACAAGCCAAAAGATAAGCAGGACTTGAGCGATACAACAGCGTCTATTTTTAATGACTTAGCAAAAAAAACTGGTGGTGATGCTGAGAAATTAAAAAAAATACTAGATGAGGCAAGAAAAAATCCCGAGGCTTTTGCCAATCAGTTAAGCCCAGATCAAAAAGCTGCAATTTCCGAATTTGCTAAAAAAATAGAAGAGCATAAGAGCGATAAGATACAAGTTCCTCAGGCTCAGAAGTAATTTAGGATAAAGATTTAATCAGTTATGGAATTTGTAGAAAATCAACTTTCATTTTTTGAAGAGTCCAAACAATCACGGCTCCTAAAGCAAGAAACGGCCCAAAGGGGATAGCAGTTTTTAAATTGCCTTTTTCTTTAAGAATCACTAGAAGTCCAACGCTTAGGCCTAGAACTGAGCCTGATAAGATAAGAAGAGGCATGCCCGTAAAACCAAGCCAAGTGCCGAGCCATCCCATCATTTTTACATCTCCAAAACCAAGGCCTTCAACTTTTTTTAGCTTTTCATAAGTATATCCAATTAAAAAGAAAACTCCGAAACCGAAAATCCCTCCCCAAATATATTCTCCCAACTGAGAGTCAAACTTGAGGAACATAAAAACAACTAAGAGAAGCGAAAGAATCCAGTTTCCGATAGAAAAACGATCGGGAATAATTCTAAATTCAATATCAATAAAAGTTAGAACAACGAGACTCCAGAAAAAATACAAATCAAAAAAGAAGTAAATTTGTTTTTGAATTTCTAGATCAGGAGACCAATTGGAAATTTTCGCAACATAAACAAAACTGCAAGCAACTAGAAATTCAACAAGAGGGTATTGAAGGGATATCTTTTTACGGCAATGACGGCACTTTCCTTTTAAAATTAAATAACTCACGAGAGGTATATTGTCGTACCAAGAAACTTTCTTTTTACATCGAACACAAAAACTTCTTCTTTTTTTTATTGCCCCAAGGGGAATTTCGCGAGGAATGCGATAGACACACATGCCGCCAAAAGATCCAAACAGAAGACCAAAAAGAAAAAATAAAAAAAAAGTTGTCAGTGTCATGATTTGTATTCCTTAGAGGTCCATTTTTTCCATTTTATTTTTGGAGAGAAAAATAATAACAAAAACCCAAGCAAGTCCTAGAGATATAACCGTAAGCATTTGTTTAAGGTCTATCGCTTCCCGAAAACCTACAAACATTCGAATATCCCACCACTCTAGAGGAGGTAAAAAATTCAATATAAAGATCAGTCCCTTGTAGAGCCATTTTGTACTTTCATCGTAGCGAGCCTCTTTTACTAGAAGTTCCAGGTAACTTTTGCTGTGTAGGATGGTCATAAGAGCAAGAGAGAGAAACCACGCTAAGAGAGGTCTGAGGTAAAATGAAAAAAACAGAGAGGCCGCAAGAACCATAAGAACTTCAACAAACATAAGAAGTTGTGCTTGCCAGACAATGCTTGGACCAAAATCTTTGGCGTAAAAGTAGGAGCCCAAAACCATGATGAACGTCCAGCAGAGTATGCTGAAGAGAAGAAAAAGGCTTATTCCCAAAATTTTTCCATAAATCCATTCAGCGCGGGAATTTTTGAGAGTGAGAATAAAAGAAAGAGTTTTCCGTTGTTGCTCCTCATAAAAAAGATGACTCCCTAAGTAAGAAGCAAGAACGATGGAGATAATAAAAGAAAAACTTGTTGTTAAATCCCAATAAATTTTGTCGGGTCGAACAAAAGAGGAAACAGCAAGAAACAATGAAAAGGGTATAAGAATAAAAGCAGCACTGATAGCAGCCCAACCTAACTTTTGTTTCATGAGAAGTTTGAATTTAAAAAAAGCTAATTTCATCATGATACTTGCTCTCTAGATTTATAGAGTACGGGAAGAATGTCTTCCTTGGGACCCATTCGAATGAGATGACCTTGATCAAGAACAATCACCCGATCTGCAAGATATTCAACATCTCTAAGGGAGTGAGTAGAAATAAGAAGGGTTTTGTCTTTATTTCGCCAATCATGCAAAAATTGTCGAAGCCATTCTTGCGCTTTGAAATCGAGACCCGTCATGGGCTCATCAAGAATTAAAAAAGAAGGATTTTTTAGCAAAAGACAAGCTAAACCGAGTCTTTGAGTCATGCCTTTGCTAAATTCTCCCACTCGCCCGTAAATACGATGAGCAAGGCCTACTTCTTCCAGGATTTTTTTAATTTTGTCTTTTGAGATTTTTTTTTGAAAACAAAGAGAAAGGATATCAAACGGAGTCATTTCAGGCCAAAAGCCTACAAGTTCGGGTAAAAATCCAATCTTTTCTCGAGCCACTGGACTTGCGGGTCCATCTTGTTCAAAAAAAACAATTTCTCCATTTTGGGGGTAGATAAGGCCCATTAAACATTTGAGGAGTGTTGATTTGCCTGCTCCGTTTGCGCCGACAAGAGCAACTGTTTCTCCTTTGAAAAGTTCAAAGGAAATATTTTTTAAAATAGGAATTGCAAAAGCCTTGCTAAGATTCTCAACTTTCAAGACACTTGATTTCATGATTTCTTCTCAAAAGTTAGTTTAGGGTTTCTTTTGAACACCTTCAAAGGAGCGGTAATGCACCGTGTAGTTGTTGGGCTCAAATAATTCACGTTACGATGAAGAATCATGAAAGTGATTCAAACGGCTCTTGCAAAAAATCATTATTTTCACTTGGCAAGATATCTTCATCAACAAAACGCCCTCGAATGTATTTATTCGGGATACCCCTGGTTCAAATTGAAAAATGAGCAATTACCTAAGTCAAAAGTTAAAACCTTTCCATGGTTGCGCACACCTTTTATGGTTCCTGCAATACGTGATTTAAGAAATTTAAAACATATTTTTCATCATTGGGATTATTTAAGTCAGGCATCCTTAGACTGGTATGTTTCAAAAAATTTAAATGGATGTGATGTTTTTATCGGCCAGTCTCAAAATGGTTTGCTGTCTGGAAAAAAAGCAAAACAACAAGGGGCACTCTATGTTTGTGATCGTCCCTGTAGCCACATTCGGTATCAAAGTGAAATTTTAAAAGAAGAATTAGCACTTTGGAACTTGAAAGCTTCTCCTGGAAATTCAGTTGACCAACGTTCTGTTTTTGTCGAGGAGCAAGAATATGAGTTAGCTGATTACGTTGTTGTTTTGTCAGAGTTTGCAAGAAGAAGTTTTCTTACAAAAGGTTATCCTCAAAATAAAGTTATTAAAATTTCTCTTGGTGCAGACCTTAGTCGATTTCAAAAAATATCAGATCCCGACCTTCAAAATTTTACAGTTCTTTTTGTGGGACAAGTGAATGTTAGAAAAGGATTTCTTTACCTATTGGAAGCTTTTAAAAATCTAAAAATTCAAAAAAAAAGACTTATTGTCATTGGTCCACTTAGCTTTGCAATAAAAGATCATATCAATAAGATGAGTGTTTCAAATGTTGAGTTTCACAATCATATTGATAACTCACAACTCTATAAGTTTTACAATCAAGCACATGTTTTTGTTTTACCGAGTATTGAAGATGGTTTTGGAATGGTTATGGCAGAGGCTCTGGCTTGTGGCTGCCCTGTCATTGCAACAGAAAATACTGGGGCGCATGATTTATTTGAAAATGGAAAAGAAGGTTTTATCGTTCCTATTCGTGATGTCCGTGCTTTAACTGAAAAAATGCAGCTGCTTTATGAGGACAAGGCCTTAAGGGCAAAAATGTCAGAAGCAGCTTTGGAAAAAATCAAATCGTTAGGCGGTTGGGAGACCTACGGAAAAAATTATTACGAATTTTTGAAAGCAAACTTAAAAAAATAAAAAAGGCTTTGTTTTTTTGAATGATTTCTTAGCCTTAGTCCAAAAAAGTTTTTTTTATTCAAGGAAAAGAATCTAACGCATCGCGCTTTTATGCTTCTTTTGATGCATGAGCAGCTCTTTTAGTGGCATTTCATTTGCTGGGAGTGATTTAGGAAATTCTCCCTTTCATTCTTCAGCTTGAGACTTAGAGCGGGTGGCTTTAGTTTGTTGAAAACGGGATTTCTTAATTAAGGAGAAGTAAAAATATGAACGCAAACAAGGACGCTACGAAAGACCCTCTAAAAGATTCTAAGGGTGTTGATTCACGCCAAGCTGAACGACAAAAAGCTCTCGAATTAGCTTTATCAACGATTCAAAAACAATTCGGCAAGGGAGCTATCATGAAGTTAGGCACGGAAGATTCTCTTGCAGAAGGAATTCCGGTTTTCTCAACAGGATCGCTTGGAATCGATATTGCTTTGGGAATCGGTGGAATTCCTAAGGGAAGAATCATCGAGATTTTCGGTCCTGAATCTTCAGGTAAAACAACCTTTTGTTTGCAAGCAGCAGCAGAATGTCAAAAACGAGGTGGCGTGGTGGCTTTTATCGATGCTGAACATGCTTTGGATGTTAGCTATGCTCGCAAGCTTGGATTAAAAATTGAAGATGTAATTATTTCTCAACCTGACACAGGTGAGCAGGCTCTTGAAATCACCGATATGTTAGTTCGTTCAGGAAGCGTAGACTTTATTGTCGTCGATTCCGTTGCGGCCCTTGTCCCCCGTGCCGAAATCGAAGGTGAAATGGGTGACTCTCACATGGGTCTTCAGGCGCGACTGATGAGTCAAGCGCTCCGCAAACTTACGGGTTCTATCAATCGCAGTCATTGTACAGTTGGTTTCATCAACCAACTTCGCATGAAAATTGGTGTGATGTTTGGCAATCCAGAAACCACAACGGGTGGAAACGCCTTGAAGTTTTATTCTTCGATTCGTTTAGATATTCGTCGGGTGTCTGCTCTCAAAGAAGGAGAAGAGGTTGTGGGCTCACGAGTTCGAGTCAAAGTAGTAAAAAACAAACTTGCTGCTCCTTTTAAGCAAGCGGAGTTTGATGTTATGCATGGCGAGGGAGTTAATAGATGGGGTGAGTTAGTAGATCTTGGCTCTGCTAAAAACGTCGTTGATAAAAGCGGTGCTTGGTATAGCTATAAAGGTGAGCGTATTGGGCAGGGTCGCGATTCTGCGATTCAGTTTTTAAAAGATAATCCAACTTTGGCTGAAGAAATTCGCAAAGAAGTTTTTGTGGCTTACGGTCTCAAAGTTTCAGGTGGAAGCTTCAAAGCAGAAACCTCTTCAGCGGCTACGACAGCTCCTACAAAATCTGAAGCAAAAATAGATGCGAAAACAGAATCAAAAGTAGCTGTAGCATCAATTGCAAACAAAGGAAAAGCAGGTCACGCGTAATTTTTATGGGCGGAGAGGAACT
>CAYOWH010000039.1:0-22966 GCA_964407615.1 uncultured Bacteriovoracaceae bacterium
CGTAAGGCAGCTCTCGAGAATACTGCGCCATCTTAATTCGAAAGGATTATGACAAACGCATCAATTGTAAAAGAAAATTTAAAAACAAGCGCTCCCGTTACTTTAAAATGGAAAAAACTAGATGAAAAAGCAAAGATTCCTTGCGCGCAAAGTGCAGGGGCCGCTTGCTTTGATCTAAGTGCTTGTTTGGATCAACCTCTCACTCTCAAAAAAGGGGAAGTCTTCGCTGTGCCCACAGGTCTTGCGGTGGAAATTCCCGAAGGATATGAGATGCAAGTGCGTGCGAGAAGTGGTCTTGCGTTTAAGCATGGATTAACTCTTGTGAACGGTATTGGAACAATCGATAGTGATTATCGTGGAGAGATCAAGGTTCTTGTAACTTTGCTTCAAGACGCGGAGTTGATTGTAAAGCCTGGAGATCGTATTGCTCAAGCTCTTGTGGCGCCTGTCTTGAGGGTTGTTCATGTTGCAGAAGAAAATTTATCCAGCACTGAGCGTGGGGCAGGGGGATTTGGCTCAACAGGAGTTTCTGTATGAAAATAGCGGTCCTTGGCAGTGGGCAAATGGGAAGCGGCATCGCTCAATTTGCAGCACAAGCAAAAAAGAAAGTTGTTTTATTTGATTCAAATTCTGAAGCGCTCACAAAAGCACATGCTGTCATCTTAAAAAGTTTAGAAAAATTAGCCTCAAAAAATTTAATACAAGAAAAGCCTGAGTTAATTTTTTCTCGTATTTCAATCGTCAATAAGATTGAAGATCTTAAAGATGCGGATTGTGTGATTGAAGCCGTCACTGAAAATTTCGAAGTAAAAAAAACTTTATTTCAGAGCTTAGACAAAATCATGGGTGCACAAGCTATTTTTGCTTCAAACACTTCATCGATAAGCATTACTAAATTAGCGGCGACTACTCGTAGAGCGGATAAATTTATCGGGATGCATTTTATGAATCCTGTCCCCCTAATGAAGTTAATTGAGATCATTCCGGGTTTAGAAACTTCACAAGAAACAACTCAAAAAACATTGGATCTTTCAAAAGAGATGGGAAAAATCACAGTTCTCTCGAAAGACATGCCAGGTTTTGTTGTGAACCGTATTCTTTTACCGATGATCAATGAAGCGTGTTTTGCTCTGCAAGAAGGTTTGGCGACAGTAGCTGATATCGATGAAGCTATGAAGTTGGGAACGAATGTTCCTATGGGTCCGCTGACTTTGGCAGATTTTATTGGGCTTGATACCTGTCTTTATGTCATGAATGTTTTGCATGAGGGATTAGGAGATACGAAATATCGCCCTGCTCCTCTCTTAAAACAATATGTAGATGCAGGACGTTTGGGAAGAAAAAGCGGAAAAGGCTTTTATCAGTATTAAAATGAACCCATTTGAAGCGGGTATTCGAAAAGTTATTCCCTCAACGTTGATTTATATTTTTTGTGAAAAAAAAGTTTTAATGATTCATCGAGTGAAAAAGAACCAGGATTTTCACAAGGGCAAGTGGAATGGCATTGGGGGAAAACTTGAGCTTAACGAAGATCCCTTGGCTGGTGCCGTGAGAGAAATTGCAGAAGAAACGGGAATTAAAATAGAAGAAAAAGCTCTACTACCGATGGGGACTCTTACGTTTCCTTCTTTTAAAGCTACGGAAGAGCAAGACTGGATTTGTTTTATTTTTAGGGCCGACTTGCCAGGGAGAGTGAGTGATTATCCGTTGATTGAAACAACAGAAGGTCATTTGGAATGGCATCCACAAGAAAGAGTTTTAGAGCTTCCTCTTTGGGATGGCGATCCGACTTTTATACCTTACGTGATCGAGCGAAAGCCTTTTTTGGGAACTTACTGGTACGAGAATAAAAAACTTATCAAATACAAACTCACTCATTTTCCTTAACAAGTTTTTTGATTAAGTGTACTCGCTCGTAAATGTGCCACTCTTCATGATGGCTTCTGAGCGGCCATCTGCGTGCACTCCGTGAATCGTCATCTCGGGGCATCCGATCATAAAATCTGTGTGTTGGATGGAGACGTTGAATCCGAGTTTTTTTAATTCTTCTGGGCTCAGGTTTCGATCTTCAACTCCCAAAGGATAGGCACTTCCAAAAGCCATGTGGCAAGCTGCATTTTCATCGAGAAGAATAGAATAAAAAGTTTTTCCACTTTGATAAATCGGAGAACTTCCATCCACTAAAGCGATTTCTCCCAGATATTGTGCTTGCTCGCAGCTTTTGAAAAATCCCTCGAGTGCGGCTCCGCCTTTTTGTGCCGAGAAATTTACGCACTTTCCATCTTTGAATTCGAACTCTGCTCCTTCAATGATTTGGTTCATGACTTCCACGGGGCGAGTCATGCGTGCGCGGCCTTGAGTTTTTCTCCAATCAGGTGAAGTGAAAACTTCTTCTGTAGGAATGTTTGCTAAGTATCGAAAATCTTTGGAGGTATTTGTGTGTGAGCCGCCTTGCCAATGAGATTCTTGAATTAGCTCAACTTCGAGTTGGGTGCCGGGGGCTTCAAAGGTGAGTTTTTTAAATTTTTTTGAGTTTAATGTGTCTGCTCGGGAAATTAATTTATCAGAAAGCTTGCGCCAAGTTTCTGCAGGATTGGGAGTATCGAGACGCAAAATTTTGGAAAGAATTTTCCAAAAAGCTTTTGTGGTTTCTTCTCCCTCTGAAGTTCCCATGACAAGCGCTGCCCACTTGGGAGTGGGGAGACAAGAAATTGACCACGGAATGTCTCCGCGGATAATCGATTTTCGAAAGTTAGCCATCACTTCGCGCCCTTTTTTATCAGCTCGAAGGCTCTTTTCAGCATTCACTCCGCTAAAAAGATGGGGATCGCCTTTGCCATCGATGTGAATACGAGCCCAGGGGCTTTGCGCAGCTTCATCGTAAATTCCTTTTGCAAAAGCAGGAAGATAATCACAATTTTCAAGAGAGGTGTGATCTAGGCGAGAGCGTTGAGCGCGCATATATTTGGGGTCAAACCAAATGTATTTAGCGCCACGTTTGTAGGCCTCAACAGCCATATCCTCGGCATAATCGGCGAGGGCGGCGTCATAAGAAATATAAAGACAGTGATCTTTTTTCATTTCGATTCCGGTGCTCAAAATAAGATCAATAAATTTATCAAAATTCTCGAGTTTCATTGAGCCCATGTTAATCTATAGTCGATGGCACGTAAAACAATTTGGTCAGAACTTTTTTTAAAACCCGAACATATTGAATTAGCTCTTGCTGCAAGAGAATTTGCCCAAAAAGAAATTGAGCCACAAGCGGCTTCGATTGATAAAAATCATAAAATTCCCACTGATTTAATTCAAAAAATGGGGGATTTGGGTTTTTTAGGAATACAGGTTCCCACGGAATGGAGTGGGGCGGGCTTGGATACACTTAGTTATATTAGTGTGTTGGAGGAGATTTCTGTCGCTTGCGGATCAAGCTCTGTGCTTATGTCGGTGAACAATAGTCTTGTTTGTTCTCCTTTGAAAAAGTTTGGAACAAAAGATCAAAAAGATAAATACCTTAACGATTTAGCAAGAGGGAAAAGGATAGGTTGTTATTGCTTGTCGGAACCGGGCTCTGGTTCAGACGCCGGAGCTATGAAGACTCGTGCGGTGAAAAAAGGAAATAAATGGATCTTGAACGGGGTAAAGAATTTTATCACCAATGGTAAGGAGGCATCGGTCGCCATTGTTTATACAAATTCAACTCCTGAATTAAAAAATAAAGGGATTACTTGCTTTATTGTTGAGAACAACATGAAGGGATATAGCATCGCGAAGCTTGAAGAAAAATTAGGGATTCGTGGATCGAGTACGGCTCAAATTGTTTTTGAAAATGTTGAGGTGTCAGATGAGCAAAGACTTGGTGCTGAGAATGAAGGGTTTAAAGTAGCGATGAATACATTAGATGCGGGTCGAATTGGAATTGCTGCCCAAGCTGTTGGAATTGCGCGTGCGTGCTTAGAAGAAGCGGCTGCTTATGCTCAGGAGCGAGAGGCTTTTGGTAAGCCCATCTCTGCTCTTCAAACAATTCAAAATTATATTGCTGATATGAGTGTCAAAATAAATGCGGCTCGTTATTTAATGCGTGCAGCAGCTATGAAGCTTGATAAGGGAGAAAGCGTCACGCGTGAAGCAGCAGAAGCAAAGCTTTTTGCATCTGAAACGTGTATGGAAGTGGCAACAAAAGGAATTCAAGTATTAGGTGGCTATGGTTATACTTGTGATTATCCGATGGAAAGACATTTTAGAGATGCAAAAATTACAGAAATCTATGAAGGGACAAGTGAAATTCAAAGGCTTGTGATTGCAAGAGAAATCTTCAAAGGAATTTGATGAAGGTTCTTTCTTCGTGTTTTTCTAATATGAGGTATAGGGTTTTATTGATCCTAGCGGGTCTGTTGTTGTTTGTTATTTATCTTCCATATTTAAATGAAGATTTTTTTATCGTCGACGATGCAAGTTTAGTTTCTATACCTCAATTTCAAAATTGTTCTTTAAAAAATTTTTTTAGTGGCTTCCTCGTTCCTGGCTACCATATAGATTATTACCCTCTTCGGGAGCTGAGTTACATGTTTGACCGTTGTTTATCGGGTTTTAATTTTAATGGCATCTCAGGAACGTGGTACAGGGTTCATAATTTATTGCTTTTTTTAGGAAGTGTTTTATTTCTTTTTGAATCTTTAAAGAAATTAAAAATAAAAGAAAATATTGCTTTTTTTTCGATGCTTGTTGTTTTATGGAATCCTTTTTTTAATGAGTCCTACTTATGGATCTCTGCGAGAAAAGATATTCTCGCTGTTTTTTTTATGTCGGCTTCTGTTTATTTCTTTTTAAAGGCAATGGAAGTTAGGAGAAATAAATTCTTTTATTTTTCCTTAATGTTTTATGCTTTTTCTTTACTTTCAAAGGCAACTTTTGTTCTATTACCTTTTGCGTTTTTAGTTTTATTTCATTTGAAGAATAAAATAAAAGAAAGAAATCTTGTTATTGTTGGAAGTTTGTTAGGTTTGAGTTGGGCTTTTTTTCAAAAATATTTCTACTTCACCTATAACAATATGTCTTACAACTATTCTTTAGAATATAAATTAAAAGCTACGCTTATAACGCTGGGTAAGGTTTTTCTTGGGTTTTTCTGGGATTCTTTTAATTCAATCGATACAGCAAATTGGGGGGAGTGGGTAAGTATCAATCGTTTTTACATCTATCCAGGAGTTATGTTTGTTCTTCTTGCCTCTCTAATTTTTTGCCACTTTCTTAAATCCAAAAACTATCTTGGTCTTTTTACTTTTTTGTTAGTTGTGGCTTTATGGGCCCCCATATCAGGCTTATTTTTTAAGCATCGAAATTTTTATTCAACTCGCTATTACATGCCAATACTTATTTGGATTTGTCCGTTTTTGATCGGATATGGATTTAAATATCTTCCAAAACGTTTTGGCTTCTTTTTGTTTTTTCTTTTACCTTTTTTTTTCTTAATCCAAACTCTTTCAAGCTCTTACAATAAGTGGGCTTCTAATGTTGATCTTTTAAAGCATTCATTAAAAATTTCACCAGATAATTTTGCTTCACAAACTTTTCTTGCTGAGGAGCTTTTAAACCAGAAAATATGGGGAAGGTTAAATTATGGTGAGCTTCAATATTTAGATTCATTGGTTAAAGATTTGGAATTAAATTGTATAAATCGAATTGTTAGTAGAGACACCCTATGTTCTGTGTTTTTCTTTTCTTATGCACTTGGAAAGTTTTCAGCTTTAGATAATATGAAAAATTTAAATAAAGATCTTGTGAGTAAATATGAAAGTTTTATGTTGGAATTAGTTTCTTTTTTTGTTCCTAACGATATAGATAAAGTGAAGTTTAAGTTTAAAAATTATTTTTTTATCTTAGGTATTAACCCTGGTTTTGAATTTCATTCTGATCATCCTCCAGTCGGTTCTTTTGTGATGCCAGGAAATAGGGAATTTTTTTGGGTTAATCTTTGTAAAAAAGATTTTGATGAGGCAAATGTTTTTTTAAAAAATATGATCGAAAAAAATTTAATCTACGAGTTGGAGTTAAAAGATGTTATTTCTCAAGTAAAAAATGATCAGACTCGCAGAATGGCGTCTGATTGTTATAAGAAATATAAAAATCAAAAAAAGAGTTTTAATAATTAAATAACTTAGTAACTATTTGGATAGTCTCCGCCTGCTTCTGGATTACCCCATGTGATGATTTTTCCATCGCCACGATAAGCTAAGAAAGCACCGTCAGTGGTAACTATCTCTCTGATGTCATACAACTCAGCTTGAACACTTGAACTATTACCTCCGCTATAAGGATCACCCCATGTAACAACCGAGCCGTCGTCTTTGAGAGCGGCAAAGGCTAGTCCATTTTTGTAATTAAAAATTTTAATAACTTTTGTAAGTTCAGCTTGAACACTTGAGCTATTACCTCCGCTATAAGGATCACCCCATGTGACTACCGAGCCATCTTCTTTAAGAGCGGCAAAGGCTAGTCCGTTAGGATAAATGTCTACGACGTTTGTGAGTTGGTCTTGAACCCCAGAGCTATCACACCCTAACTCTGCATCTCCCCAAGAAACCACCGTTCCATTATTTTTAAGGGCGGCAAAACACCATGGTGAGGAATAAATTTTATACAAATTTGTGAGTTGAGACATAACGTTTGAAGGAATTTCGGCTCCGGCCAAAGGAAGCCCCCACGAAACAATACTTCCATCATTTTTAATACCCAAAAAAGCACCTGAGTTTGAAAGAATAGTGGTGATGTTAGTGAGATTTACGCCAGAACTATCACCCCCAAACACATCATTTCCCCAAGTAACGACAGATCCGTTTTTCTTGAGAGCGGCAAAGGCGTAAGAGGTGGAAAAAATACTATTCACATCGACAAGTTGATCTTTAACAGCCGAACTATTTCCACCATCGTTCTGATTACCCCACGTGACGACTGTGCCGTCTCCTTTGAGAGCGGCAAAGGCATTGGGGTTTGAATAAATGGTATTTACATCAACAAGTTGATCTTTAACAGCAGAACTATCTCCACCAAATTCAGGATGGCCCCACGTGACGACTTTATTACCACCATTTGAATGCTCAAGTGCAACCGCATAAGCATAATCAGTAGAGGCGCGTAAAGCGGGCGTTACATCTAGTAAGTTGTAAAGATTTTCTAAAGAAGAGGCAGCAGGTGGAAGTCCACCTCCTTCCGGGTCACCCCAGCTTAATATTTGTATAGGATTACCGTATAAGGCCATTGAAAATGAGAAGGGATTCGAAATAATACCAAGTGTTTCTCTCGCAAAGAAAGGGTCAAGATCGGGGTTTTCAATCGTGAAGCCTCCGCCGGTAGACACGCTTCCCCAACTCATAATTTTAAGAGTAGTTGAATATGGATTATAGTCGATAAAGTTAAAGGCACCTCTGTTTGATGTGAATATCGAATCATAAGCTGATGGTTTTCTAAATTCACCGGCCGCCTGGCCTAATTCTACTATTCTACCGTCTTCTTTAAGTGCGATGAACCCTCCCCAATAAAGTTCTTTAATTGATTTTATGTTTTTAAGTTTTAATTTAACACCAGAGCTGTCTCCTCCATGCCATTGAGAGCCCCATGTGACAACTGTTCCGTCGTTTTTGAGGGCGGCAAAAGATTGGTAAGCATTAAAAACATCTTTGACGTTTGTCAGTTGTGATTGAATGTTTGCACTTGGTAATATTGGTTTGTCTTCTTCGCCGACATTTTCAACCATGTCTGGATCACCCCATACGACAACTGTTCCATCGTTTTTGAGGGCGGCAAAGGTAGACACATCTGAGGCGTAAGTATTAATTTTAATTTTTTTTACATAACTAAGAGTAAGTGTTTTTTCTTCTGAAAAGTTTTGCTTCCATTCTATGCCTAGCGGTGGCGGATTTCCAATTCTATAAGGGTAGCCCCAGTGAAGAATTTTTCCATCTTTTTTCAGAATAACCGCTCGAAAGCTATTTTTTGTAGAATATACACCTTGGATATCTGTTGCGGTTGCCAATTCTCCATATAGCGACAAAAGCGATGAACTTGTTGGAGAATTACCCCAGGCAGCAATAGAATCATCGGTTTTCAAAGCTATGAAACCTGAGTTTGTAGGATAAATATTTTTTACATCGCTTAGGGTTAACCTAGCTGCCAACCAACTACCAGGAGGCTTAGCTCCTGGAATATAACCACCTACAAAAGCATTTCCCCATGCGACTGCTTTTTTGTCGTTTGTTAGAGCTACAAAAGATTCGTTGTTAGAGAATATTTTTTTTACATTTTTGAGTTGGTCTTGAACGGCAGAGCTGTCTCCTCCATTTAGGGTATTTCCCCACGTGACAACCGTGCCGTCTTCTTTGAGCGCGGCAAAGGCTTCATTGTTGCTGTAAATACGCTTTACATTTTTGAGTTGGTCTTGAACAGCAGAGCTATCTCCACCCTTCCAACCTCCCCATGTCACGACCGTACCGTCTTCTTTTAGTGCAGCAAAGGCATCCAAAGTGCCTGAAATACTTTTGACGGAGTTTAAGAGGTTTTGCACAGCAGAGCTGTCGCCTCCATTTCCAATATATCCCCATGTGACAACCGTGCCGTCTTCTTTAAGGGCCGCAGAGGCAGCACTATTAGCAACAATATTTTTTACGTTTGTAAGATTTTTAGGTGTTTCGGAATAATATCCATCGTTCCAGAAAATCACCGATCCGTTTGGATTTATTCTGGCTGTGGAATTAAAAACATCAATTATTCTAAATGTTTTTTTTGTTGAAATACGAACGACTTTGCTAGTTGAAAGATTTTCTCCATTTGCTGTGACTGTGAAATCAGTAGGACTAAAAATTGTTGTGGGTGTACCGCTAATAACACCCGTTTCGGTATCAAATTCAAAACCAAAAGGAAGTTCGGGTGAAATAGAATAACTCGTGGGAGTAAATCCGCTCACGATGGGTGCGTTCTCAGGAATTTCTTCGTAGATAGGATATTCAGCTGTCGTACTTGCGTAGGTGATGCTAGCGCAAGAAGTTGTGCCTACAAGAGTGAATTTCCTAACTAAAGTTGACACAAAAGGTTTTGTTAAATCTGCTAGGTTGGGGTTTGCAACTTTGACATTAAAGTTTTGAGTTGAGTTTCCTTTTTTAGTTGTGAGGCAATTTATTTTTGTACCGTTTTCGCTAGGTGACTCACATACGCCAGGAAAATCTATAAGATAAGCATTTGGGCCAAAGTCTGTACCAGATATGGCGACTTTCTGACCACTACAGTTGTTTAAAGAATCAGAGTCAAAATTAGTAATTGTAGGGAGTGATTTGAGATTTATTTGAAGGTTTGTGCTGGCAACATTTGTCATTACATTTTTTGCAACATTTCGAACGTTTAATTTGTAAGCACTGCTCGAGGGTTGTGCCTTGAGTGTGCAAATCATTTGCGTTCCTTGTTCATTGGGTGGATTACAGGTTGCGATATTTGCAAGAGCGGGAACCGTAGCGTCATATTTAAATCCTGTTCCTGTGAAGGTAATTTGTTGGCCGTTGCACTGATCCCAATCGCAAGAAAGAGTAGAGGGTGTAACGCTCGTTAAAGTAAGAGGTGTGAGATAAACAGAAAAATTATTTGAACTCACAGTTGAGCTTTGATTTGTCGAAAGATTTTTAACTGAAAGTTTGTAGGAAGCACTTTTTAATTGAGTGCTTAAAGTACAAGTAATTTGCGTTCCTGCTTCGTTGGGTGGATCACAGCTCGCAATCCCGGCAAGAGCAGGTACTACGGCATCAGATCGAAAGTCTGTTCCTGCGATCGTGATTTGTTCTCCTAAGCAATCATTACTTCCACAGGTAAGAGTAGAGGGTGTAACGGAAGTGATTTTGGGAACAGCAAAGCTGATTGCGAGATTAACACTCGTTGGACTTACTTTATCAACGTTTTTTGCAAAGAGAGCATAAGTTTTTGCAACACTTTGAGCTTTGAGAGCGCAAGTAATTTGTGTTCCCGCTAGGTTGGGAGGATTGCATTCTGCAAGTCCTGTGAGAGCGGGAATCGTTGTATTGTTTTTAAATCCTGTTCCCGTAATGGTAATTGATTGATTCAAGCAATTATTATTTCCGCAAATTAAAGAAGAAGGCGATACGGAGCTAACTGTAAGAGCCAAGGTATTAATCAATAAAGTAGGTCCCGTTGGGCTTGTCTGATTTTTTTCAAGGTTTTTTACGTTCAGTTTGTAAGTTCCACTTTTAGATTGAGCATTGAGAGTGCAAGTGATTTCAGTTCCATTTGTATTAGGAGGATCGCATGCTGCAAGGCCCGTGAGAGCGGGAATAACAGCATCGTTATTAAAACCAGTTCCTTTAATAGTGATTTTTTGACCTAAACAATCGTTCAGGCCGCATGTAAGGCTGTTGGGTGAAACAGACGTCGCTGTGAGAGTCGGTAAGAGTACTGTAAAATTTGGAGAACTAACAGAAGCCGTTTGATTTTTTGAATCATTTCTTACAGCAACATTATATTTTGCACTTTGAGTTTGAGCATTCAGAGAGCAAGAAATTTGAGTTCCTCCTAAGGTTGCTGATCCGCAACTTGCAATCCCATTAAAAACAGGAACAGACGCATCAGACCGAAAGTTAGAACCTTTAATGATTACAACTTGGTTTAGACAATTATTGCTTCCGCATGTAAGTGAAGAGGGTGTGACGGAACTCACTTTAGGTGCGGCAAAGCTTAGGCTAAAATTAGATTTTGTGACGACGCTTTCTGTTCCTTCAGCATCATTTTTAACTTTTAACCTAAACGATGCAGCTGTTTGTTGAGCAGAAAGGGTACAAACTATTTTTTTAGTTGATCCAGAAACAACACTTGGTGAAGTACAATCAGCAAGGCCATCAAGAGCAGGTACTTTGGCATCGTTATTAAATCCCGTACCTGTAATTGTGATTGTTTTGTTTAAACAATCATCAATTCCACAAGAAAGTGTTGTGGGAAGCACGGATGTGATCTTAGGAACCGCGGCATAAGCACTTAAAGTGAAGATGATACCAAAATATCTAAGTGATTTAATTGACATATGATTTTTTCGGAATAACGAGAGCTTCGTTGATGTTTTTTCAAATAAGTTAGTATGAGTTTTTTGTTAAGTATGTCTGATCTTAGTTGTTGTTCTCGGGGGTGTTCTTGCGGATGTTATTCGGCGTAAATATTTGGAAAATCTCCGCCTAAGCGAGGATCACCCCAAGTCACGACCGTGCCGTCTTCTTTGAGCGCAGCAAAAGCATGGGCAGTATTAAATATAGTTTTCACACCTATCAGTTGATCTTGTACTGCTGAGCTGTTACCGCCAAAAATACCCATCCAAGTATCTTTCCCCCACGTTACGACTGAACCGTTTTCTTTAAGTGCGGCAAAGGCACCAACGGTACTAAAAATAGTTTTCACACCTGTCAGTTGATCTTGTACTCCTGAGCTGTCACTTCCCCAAAGTCCCCAGTGGTGACCCCACGTTACGACCGTACCGTTTTCTTTAAGAGCGGCAAATGCATGATGGGTACTGAAAATACTTTTCACACCTGTCAGTTGATCTTGAACGGCAGAGCTATCGTATCCGCCCCACGTTACGACCGAGCCTTCTTCAGTCAATGCAGCAAAAGCATAAGGATTAGAAAAAATATTTTTTATATCTACAAGGTTATCTGTTACTTTTGAGCTGTCACTTCCAGTGTCGGCATTATAACCACTGCCCCACGTTACGACTGTGCCGTCTTCTTTGAGTGCGGCAAAGGCTTCGGTGGTATTGAAAATAGTTTTTACATCTGTTAGTTGATCTAGAATAATCTGACCGTCGAATCTATTCCAACCAGTACCCTCCCAAAACCATTTAAAAGCATTGCCGTCTCCACCAAAAGCCCAATGCCCCCACGTAACAACCGTACCGTTTTCTTTAAGTGCGGCAAAGGCAGCTCCATGACTAGGATTTCCGTTGCTAAATATAGTTATTACATCTGTGAGTTGATCTTGTACTCTTGAACTGTCAGCACCCCAATCAATATTACCCCATGTTACGACTGAACCGTTTTCTTTAAGTGCGGCAAAGGCACCATGTGTACTAAATATAGTTTTCACATCTGTGAGTTGATCTTGTACTGCTGAGCTGTCAGCACCCCAATCAGTATTGCCCCATGTTACGACTGTGCCGTTTTCTTTAAGTGCGGCAAAAGCGTAAGAGGTAGAAAAAATACTTTTCACACCTGTCAGTTGATCTTTTACTCCTGAGCTGTCTCCTCCGTAATTTTTCTCACCCCACGTAACAACCGTACCGTTTTCTTTAAGTGCGGCAAAAGCGTGGGGATTAGAAAAAATACTTTTAACTTCTTTGAGTTCATTTTCAACGCTCGAGCTGTCTCCGCCATATTTCTTATAACCCCAAGTAAAGACAGAATTGTCATTTTTGAGTGCGGCAAAGGCATGATAATTTGAGTAAATATTTTTTACGATAACTGTTACAACTTTAATGTTTATGGTTGTGTTTACAGATTCAGATGAGTCAGTTGCAGTTACAACAAAGTTTGTTGGTTGAAAATCAGTAGTGGGAGTTCCGGTAATAGCACCAGTTGTTGTATCAAAGTTTAATCCAGTAGGTAGTTCGGGAGTAATAGTGAAGCTTGTTGGGGTAAATCCTGCAATAATTGGATAACTATCATTAATTACTTTGTTTGTAACAAATACAAATGATTGATTTTTATAAGAGATAGATTTTCTGATAACAACTCCCAGGCTTATAGATGTCTGTAGAGAAACAGATGAATCAGACGCTGTTATGTTGAAACTTGAAGGTGCAGAACCTGATGATGGCGTACCACTAATAACTCCTGTCGTTGGATTGAGAGAAAGTCCTTCCGGAAGTGCAGGGTGAATGGAGTAGGACGAGGGAGTAAAACCAGAAATAATGGGAGTGTTCGTAGTAATTTGTTCGTTTGCGAAATACGAAGCTGATGCGGTTGTATAGCTCAATGAGGGGCAGGAATTGCTACTCGAAAGATTAAATCTAACAGATGATGGAGATTCAAACTTTTTAGTGTTGTCTGCAAGATTGGGATTATAAACTCTTACATCATAAGATTGATTTGAATTTGTTTGTTTGACTGTGAAGCAACTCATCCTGGTTCCATTATTAGTGGGTGCTTCGCAATAACCAGGAAAATTAACCAATTGTGGATTGGGACCAAAATTTGTCCCGTTTATCGTTACTTTATAACCTTCACAGTTGGGTCGTGAATTAAAATCAAAACTTGTGATTGAGGGAAGGGGTTTGAGATTAATTTGAAAATTTGAAGTGAGGTTATTTGAACTCAAGTTTTTAGCTATATTGCGGACATTTATTTTGTAAGCAGCACTTGAAACTTGTTTTTTAAACGTACAGGTAATTTCAGTACCTTGTGCGTTTGGCTCTTCACAGGTTGCTACATTTTCAAGAGCAGGAACAGTTGTTCCTGTTCGAAAACCTGTTCCGGTAATTTTGATTTGTTGATTTTCACACTGATCCCAATCGCACGAGAGCGAAGAAGGAGAAACTTTACTAAAAGCGAAAGGAACAGTTTTCACAGAAAAGTTATCAGAACCGATCACGGTTGTTTGGTTTTTTGTTGAATTTGTAACAGCCAGCTTAAAAGATCGACTCGCCGCTTGTTCTCTTAAGTAACAAACAATTTGAGTGCCGGCAGTGTTGGGAGGATCGCAATCAGCAAAGCCAGTGAAAGCTGGAACAGTAGCATCAGAGCGGAATCCGCTTCCGTTAATCGTGACTTGTTGATCAAGGCAATCGTTGTTGCCACAAGTAATTGAAGAGGGAGAAATAGAGGTAATTTTAGGAAGAGCAAAGCTAATTGCTAATTTAGCTGAACTAAGACTTGTAACGTTTTTTTCACCATTTCTTACAAAAAGAGTGTGTGTTTTGGCAGTTGATTGAGGACTAAGCGAGCAAGTGATTTTTGTTCCGTTGTCGGTAGGCGGATCGCATTGAGCTAGTCCTTCGAGCGCGGGAATAGCAGCATCGTTCTTGAAGCCAGTTCCTCTGATTACAATTTGTTGACTTTCGCAATCATTATTTCCGCAAGTGATTGCAGAAGGAGTAACGGAGGTAACCGAAAGAGTTGCTGTTTTTATGGATAAGCTCAAAGATGTTGAGCTTTTGTTATTTGACGTGACGGCTACTTTATAGGCACCATCCTTTGATTGGGCTCTTAGTCTGCACGTGATTTTAGCTTCGTTTGTAAATGAAGCTCCACCTTGTACGGGCGAATCACAGTCGGCAATACCGGCAAGAGCGGGTACTGAGGCATCACTTTTGAAGCTTTGGCCGACGATTTTGATTTCCTGACCTACACAATCATCGAGACCGCATGTAATAGAAGAGGGTGAAATGTAGCGAATAGTGAGAGGTGTGATAGAAAGGGTGAAGTTTGTTGAACTGACAGCAGCTGTTTGATTTTTTAAATCATTTCTTACAGCAACTTTTAAGGATCTATTCATAGTTTGCTCATTAAGTTTGCAAACTATTTCAGTTCCCTCTGGGTTGGGTTGCTCACACCTTGCAAGGCCATCTAGAGCAGGTACTTTGGCATCCGATCGAAAACCTGTTCCGGTAATTTTGATTTCTTGGTCTTCACAGTTATTGACTCCACAACTTAGAATTTTAGGTGTGATGTAACTCACCTTAGGTGCGGCAAAGCTGAGGCTAAAATTAGATTTTGTGACGACGCTTTCTGTTCCTTCAGCATCATTTTTAACTTTTAACCTAAACGATGCAGCTGTTTGTTGAGCAGAAAGGGTACAAACTATTTTTTTAGTTGATCCAGAAACAACACTTGGTGAAGTACAATCAGCAAGGCCATCAAGAGCAGGTACTTTGGCATCGTTATTAAATCCCGTACCTGTAATTGTGATTGTTTTGTTTAAACAATCATCAATTCCACAAGAAAGTGAAGTGGGAAGCACGGATGTGATCTTAGGAACGGCGGCATAAGTACTTAAAGTGAAGATAATACCAAAATATCTAAGTGATTTAATTGACATACGATTTTTTCGGAATAACGAGAGCTTCGTTTATGTTTTTTCAAATAAGTTAGTATGAGTTTTTTGTTAAATTTCTTTGAAATTTAAGACTTTGTCATTAGCTCAAAGCTTATAAATAGAGCTAGGTTCTTCACCTGATGATGGGTAAGAGGCAATTTTCACGACTTCTCTTTTGCTATTTGGTAAGTTCTTTGTTTTGTCCTCGCTCGCTTTGGGCAGGTCGAATTTTTAAATGTCTCGCTCATCTACACTGGACATCTCAAAACACTTCACCGGAGATCATTTCTGAGCCGATAGTTGAGTTTAAACCAGAACATTTTTTTCCTGCTTATTTTAAATCGCTTGGTAGCAATAATTTACTCAAAAAAACATACTCCACTTGGAGTGCCGAAACTGCCAATCGAATTGCTCCTTTTATTGAAGCCAGAAACCTTGAGTCTGCATTTGTAGAAGTTGCCAAGGCTCGACATCATTTTGAGGAAGAAACGAATCCCGGCGGAGACTTTATGCTTTTTGGAATCATGAAGAATTTTAACAGTCGCCATCATGATGCGTTTTTTGGAAACATGACACTTACGGCAAAGGAAATATTTCCTGAAAAAAGTATCGAATCTTCCTCTCGAAGAATCTATACAGAAGAGGCCGCTCGATTGTACGTCGATCATCTTCCCAGCTTTGAAGACCCTCAAAGTTACCGCGAAGTACATGTGGCTACTCATGTGGACGGAACGGCTCTTCCTATCAAAGAATTTGTGATCGATATACGTCCCACAAATAATCAGCTGCTCAAGGCAGAAAAGGTGAGTTTTTATTCTTCAAGCTATGGAGAAGGAGTCACCTTTAAAGCGTTTGTTTTGGCGAAAATAAGAGCTTCAAAAGCTCTTAAAGCGACCCACCAAGAAGAAGCTTTTCGAGAGTTTGCTCTTTCGGTTTATGCTTACTTTGGAAGCATGCCCTACATGAGAGGGTCAGCTGCGATTGGTAGAGTTGTGTATACTGTCTTAGCTCGAAAAGTATTTAAAAAGGTCATTGTTTTAGACCCAGAGATTGATATTCGAGTTCTTATGCGGAGCGAGACTGATTTTGTGGTTCTGCTAAGAAAAAACTTGATTGAGCAGGGTGTTGATCTTGCTCCTTAAACTGCTTACGAAAACTTAGGTGCATTGCTTTTAAAGAATCCGAAAGACGTATTGGAAAAAAGCACTCTTTTCGATAGGTTAGTAGAAGCATGAGTTCTTCATCAAATTGTAAAAGTTGTTGCGAAAGTGCGTGTTGGACATTTTTAAAATCTAGCGTTGGTAAGAAATTAGTAATGGGAATTACGGGCTTGATGCTTTCAGGCTTTGTTTTTGCTCATATGGCTGGAAATATGTTGATCATTTTTAGTGGCCCAGATGCTTACAATCTTTATGGCCATGGAATCACTTCTAATCCGCTTTATCCCCTTATAAGTTATGGCCTACTTGCCATTTTTATTGTGCATGTGACGACAGCAATTAGTTTGATTCTCGACAACAGAAAAGCTCGTCCTGTTTCTTACGCAGCAGGAGCGACCAAAGGTGATAAGCGCGTTTCTCTTGCAAGCAGAACGATGGCTTATAGTGGGAGCTTGCTCGCAGCTTTTTTAGTTTCTCATCTCATTACTTTTAAATATGGAACTCACTACACCACAACCATTGATGGTAAAGAAGTTCGCGATCTTGCAAAACTCTTGTATGAAGTGTTTCAAAATCCTGGTTATGTGGTTTGGTATGTCGTTTCGTTGTTGCTTTTAGCAACTCACTTGAAGCACGGATTTGCAGCGGCTTTTCAATCTGTGGGATTTTGGCATCCTCGTTACACTCCCTTCATCAAATGTGGAGCTGTGCTTTATGCATTGGTTGTCTCATTTGGATTTATCTCTCAACCCTTGTATGTCTTTTTAAAACATTGAGGTCAAACAACTATGGCAAGCGATTCAAAATTAAATTCACAATGCCCTTCAGGCCCTATTGAAGATCGTTGGAGCAAACACAAGTTTGATATGAAACTTGTGAATCCCTCCAACAGAAGAAAACACCGAATTATTTGTGTAGGCACAGGTTTGGCTGGTGCTTCTGCGGCAGCTTCACTTGCAGAGCTTGGATATCCTGTTGATGTGATTTCTTTTCACGACACTCCTAGACGTGCGCATTCGATTGCCGCTCAAGGGGGAATCAATGCTGCCAAAAACTATGCAAACGATGGCGATAGTGTTTACCGACTTTTCTACGACACCATCAAAGGTGGAGATTACCGCGCACGTGAATCGAACGTGCATCGTCTCGCAGAAGTCAGCTCAAACATCATTGACCAATGTGTTGCGCAAGGGGTCCCCTTTGCACGTGAGTACGGTGGTTTGCTTTCAAATCGCTCGTTCGGTGGCGCGCAACTCTCTCGTACCTTCTATGCCGCTGGACAAACAGGCCAGCAATTATTGTTGGGCGCTTATTCAGCACTCATGCGCCAAGTAGGTTTGGGTCAAGCGCGACTCTTCAATCGTCGCGATATGCTCGATGTGATCGTCGTAGACGGCAAGGCTCGCGGAGTTGTTTGCCGAAATATGATCACAGGTGAATTAGAAACTTACATGGGCGATGCTGTTTTGCTTTGCACAGGTGGATACGGAATCGTTTTCTATCTTTCAACAAACGCAAAAGCTTCAAACGTGACAGCCGCATGGCGCGCGCACAAGCGTGGAGCTTATTTTGCGAATCCTTGCTTCACACAAATTCACCCCACATGTATTCCTGTGGCGGGTGATCACCAATCAAAGCTCACTCTTATGAGTGAAAGTTTACGAAACGATGGACGTGTGTGGGTTCCCAAGCAAAAAAATGAATCTCGCAAAGCAACTGATATTCCCGAAGATGATCGTGATTATTTCTTAGAAAGAATTTATCCTAGCTTTGGAAACTTGGTGCCTCGAGATGTGGCTTCAAGAAACGCAAAAAAAGTATGCGATGAAGGTCGTGGGGTAGGAGAGTCTGGATTGGCTGTCTATTTGGATTTTGCAGACGCAATTCAGCGCCAAGGAGAGGCAAAAATCCGCGCTAAGTACGGCAATCTTTTTCAGATGTATGAAAAAATTACAGACGACAATCCTTACAAAGTTCCTATGAGAATCTTCCCTGCGGTTCACTACACAATGGGTGGATTGTGGGTAGATTACAATTTGATGTCAACCGTTCCAGGCTTATTTGTTTTGGGAGAAGCAAATTTCTCGGATCATGGAGCCAATCGCTTAGGAGCATCTGCCTTGATGCAAGGTTTAGCGGATGGTTATTTTGTTATTCCGTACACTCTGGCAAATTACATCGCGAGTCATAAGTTTTCAAAAGTTGATGAGAATGTTGATGCGGCAAAATCCGCTCGAAATGACGTGCAAAAAGGTCTTGATAAAATTTTGAATATTAAAGGATCCAAGAGTGTTGATTACTTCCATAAAAAACTTGGCAAAATCATGTGGGATCAGTGTGGAATGGCTCGCAATGAAAAAGGTCTTAATTCAGCAATTGCGGATATTTCAAAAATCCGAGAGGAATTTTGGAATGACGTTCGAGTGTTGGGCTCAAACACCGAGCTTAATCAAGAGCTAGAAAAAGCAGGACGCGTGGCTGATTTCTTAGAGCTTGGAGAGTTAATGTGTCGAGATGCTCTTGATCGCACTGAATCTTGCGGTGGGCACTTCCGAGAAGAAAGTCAAACGCCTGAAAACGAAGCTCTTCGAGATGACAAAAACTTTTGTCATGTTTCTGCATGGGAATATAGTGGAGACTTGTCAAAGCCAAATCTTCATAAAGAAGATCTCAAGTTTGAATTCGTACACCTTACTCAAAGGAGTTACAAATGAGCCACGGCAACGCTTCTAAACTTAATTTAAATCTCAAAATTTGGCGCCAAAAAAACAAAGATGCTCCTGGTGGTTTTGTTGATTATTCAGTTAAGGATGTTTCAACGGATATTTCTTTTTTGGAAATGATCGATATCTTAAACCAAGATTTGATTTCAAAGGGCGAAGAGCCTGTCGCTTTTGATCATGACTGCCGCGAGGGAATTTGCGGAAGTTGTGCTATGACGATCAACGGAAATCCTCATGGTCCAGATCGAGGAACGGCAACCTGTCAGTTGCACATGAGACGATTTAAAGATGGTGAGACGATTGTGATTGAACCTTTCCGTGCGAAGGCTTTTCCTATCAACAAAGACTTATCGATCAATCGTTCTGCCTTTGATCGTATTCAAGCCAAAGGTGGATTTATCTCTGTCAATACAGGAAATGCAATCGATGCAAACTCTCTTCCTATACCCAAAGAAGATGCTGACTTGAGCTTCTCAGCAGCAGCTTGTATTGGATGTGGTGCTTGCGTTGCGGCTTGTAAGAATTCCTCTGCAATGCTTTTTGTTGGCGCAAAAGTTTCTCAATATGCCTTGTTGCCTCAAGGTCAGCCTGAGCGAAATCAGCGAGTGATTGCGATGGTTGAGCAAATGGATGAAGAAGGTTTTGGAAATTGTACGGTGACGGGTGCCTGCGAAGCTGCATGTCCCAAAGAAATTTCACTCGAAAACATTGCGCGTTTAAATCGCGAATACATTCGAGCCAAAATAACTTCTCGCTAAATTTATTGAACTATAAGGTTATTGAATTAATTCTTTAAAACTTTCAAAGGCATCAACAATTTTGCCTGTGATGGAAAGTTCAGAGAATAACACTTGTGCCAGTGGCCCAATTTGTGACGGTTTTTTAACCACGAGATCTTCATAGCTTCGTCCTTTGTTTAAAATCAAATCTCTCACTTCAAGTGCTGTGAGTTCTGGCTTAATAGACCACAGCAAAGCAGCGACTCCCGCAAGAGCGGGGCTTGCCATACTTGTTCCGCTAAACACAGCGTATTTATTTCCAGGCACACAAGACTCGATCTTCACACCGGGTGCAAAAATATCAACAGAAGTTTGTCCGTAATTACTAAAAATAGCTGGAAGCGAAAGTCCCTTTGTTCCAGATGATGCTCCCACTTCAATCCATGCTGAAATCTTTTCTGAGTTTTTTATTTTCAAAGGTGTAGGGAAGTTTTGGTTCTTATATAAATCAAGATTTTTAGCTTCATTTCCTGCCGCATGAATAAACAAAACACCTTTTTGCTCAGCGTATTCGATAGCTTGCTGAACCATTTCTCGGTCGGGACTGTATTGTTTTCCAAAACTCATGTTGATGATTCGAGCACCCATGTTAGCGGCATAGCGAATCGATAGTGCGATATCTTTATCACGCTCGTCTCCGTTAGGTATGGCCCGAAGAGACATGATTCGAGCATGACTCGCAACTCCCTTAATTCCGATATCATTTGATCTCTGTGCCGCAATAATACCTGCAACGTGAGTTCCGTGATCATTTTCAACTCCCGAAACATCGTTGTTTCCATAGTTTATATCGTTAAAATCATCTGGATTGTCTTTAACGATGGATGAACGTGGATCAAAATCCACGTTCAAGGAGTAGTTTAAAGTATCTTGGTTAATCTCTATGAATTGTTTAATTTTGAAAACGCTTGGAAACCCGAGTCCATCAAAAATTGAAAGAATTTTATCACGAGCTTTGAGTATTTCTTCATTTGTACTTTCCAAAGAAACAAGATCTGCGCGTGTTAGAAGCTCTACGGATTTTTTGAAATAGACTTCAAGTGGGGGGTAATTTTTTTCAATATCAAGAAGGCCTGAGTTTAAGGAATTGAGATCTTCTTGTGCTTGCGTGCGTTCGTTCTCGATCTCCGACTTGAGATTTGTGTAGAGAAGATTTTCTTCTTCGCTCAATTTTTCACCAGCATTTAATTTTTGAGTGAATTTTCTAAGAAGGCGCGTCTTTTCTAGGGTTTCTGCGCTTATGTGGACGGGTTTACCGCTGAGGTCGTAGCCGCCAATAAAATTCCATCCATAAACATCATCTATATAGCCGTTATTATCATCATCTATGCCGTTTGTTGCTTTGTCGTGACCATTTTCATCAAGCCCCAGCTCACCTGCGTTTTTCCAAAGATTATTTTTTAAATCTTCATGAGAAATGTCTACACCGCTATCAATCACGGCAACAGTGATGGGAGTTAAAGCATGAAGAGGCTTAAAAGATGAAAGCTCTCGATAAAGGCGATTGATACTCTCTCCCTCGCGAAAATCTTCTTCGGGGTTGAGGTTGAACCAATCTTCCCCCAAGACCGTATAGGTATTGAGAGTCTCGCGGGCGGCTTTGAGCTTGTTGATTGAACCATCGTTTTTTGGCGCGCGCCCGCAAGAGCCTAAGCAAAATCCTAGGACTAAAAGTGGAATACCCCTCGTCATGAATCCCCTTTCCCTCATGGGCAGAAATAGTCTGGGTTTTGGGCAACTTGTACTTAATTGAGCTTACGCAACAGATTCATAAGGCGAGGTGTCGAGTGCTTTTTGAAAAAATGAGATAAATTTAAGAGTTCTAGTTTATGCCTTTAAAAAAGAATAAATCCTTTGGCCTTATTTTAATCCTTATCGTACTGATTGCCCTTATCATCATGTTTTTTTCTTGTTTAGGTGGCAAATGCTCGGAGTCTTTTGATGAAGAAGAGTCATCATATATCAATAACCAAACGGATGAAGAAGACCAGGATCTTGAAGAAGACCAAGAAGGGTCTGATGAAAAATCAGATAATGAGTCAGATGATGAATCAAATGATGAATCAGGTGAAGGATCTGAAAGGGATTCGCAAAAACAAGAGATTTCACCTCAGGATCCTGGTGAACAAAGTCAAACAACCGAGATTTAAGCTTCCATAACGAAATTTCATTTTATTCTTAATTTCAATTCTAAAAACAGATAAAAAGCCTGCATTTTGAATTCATAATTTTTGCAAAAAGCTATTTCGCATTGCTGCAATGTCTCGATAAGTTAAATTATCAACATATGTAAGTACTTGTTTTTATGTAGAAAGAGTGTTTTCCTATATTAAGGTGAGGCAGTAACCTTGAAAATATTCAGCTTAGTCAAAAAAGCCTTTGGAAATGCAGTAGAAAAGTTGCTTAAAAAAAGAAAAGCAAAAGACGCTAAAGACAAGAACTCCTCAAAAAGACTTCCGAATTTGCTTAAAAAAAGGGGTAAAAAAGCTCATATTCCAGAGCTTCCTGCTCCATCGATTTCTGCAGATCATTCTCTTAAGAGCTTTTCTGCTGTTCAGTTAAGTAGCCATACAAGAAGAGCCTATGAACGCGACTTAAAAGAGTTCTTTTTCTTTCTTAAAAAAAACGAGCAATTTGAAACATGGCATCTTTTGGGTCCCGCAGAAGTCGCTGCTTATAGAGATTATCTCATAAACGAAAAAGGCTTCGCTAAAACTTCAGTCACAAGAAAGCTTGCCGTTTTGAAGAGTTTTTTTGGGTGGAACGTGGCTCAAGGGCATTTGATGAGAAATCCCGCAGAAACTGTGCGTTCTTTTCCTCAAACTCAAGAATCCACAACTGGTTTTTTGACAGAAGACCAGGTCTATCGGCTTTTGGATTATCTCGCAGAACTAGACCTCTATCGTTTAAGTAATCTTCTCTCGATTGTGGGAATCGAAACCCTTTTGATGTTAGGCGTGCGTCGATCAGAGGCTTGCGAAATCACCTATGAAGACATCGAACTCACGGGAGACATGTGGACCGTGCGTATTCGAGGTAAGGGTGGGCGTGACAGGCGGCTTCCGTTGGTAGCGCAACTTCAAGAACGCTATGAGCAGTGGTTTCGGCGTCTTTTTGATAGTGAGTGCCCTGCCGGAACTTTGCACGAAAATCCTGCGGGATGGATTGATTTTTTAAAGCGCAGAAGCAAACAACCTCTTTTAATCTCAACAAAAGTGACTGATTTTTCAAAAGA
>CAYOWH010000040.1:0-22047 GCA_964407615.1 uncultured Bacteriovoracaceae bacterium
CTGCTGCTGTGGTGAAATCGGTAGACACACAGGACTTAAAATCCTGTGGGGGGAAACTCCCGTGCCAGTTCGATTCTGGCCAGCAGCACCACTATAAAAACCTTTTCTTGAAAGCCTGACTTTTCTTTAATTCAATGTTCATATGCGATCTGAATCTTCTGTATTTGCGTTGGGAACTGCACAGTTTGGCGTAAATTATGGAATAACAAATGACTCTGGGAAGCCTCATGCTGATGAGGTTTTTCATATTCTTGATTTTGCTCAATCTAAGGGAATTCATTACTTAGATTCAGCTCTAGCTTATGGTAATAGCCTTGACCTCTTATCCGATTATATTCAGGAAAAAAAAGCTTCCTTTTATGTGATTAATAAATTCAGTTTGCTGGATGATTTTGACTGCTTAGAAATATCCATTGAAAATTGGGTTAAAAAAAGTGCAACTCCTTTTAGGGCACTTTTAGTTCACGATCCACAAAGACTTTCTGAGGTGAGCGAAAGTAAGGTGAAAGGATTTGTTGAGAGATTAAAAAATAAAAAACTTATTCAAAAGTTTGGAATTTCTATTTATGAATTTGAAGAATACGAGAAGTGGTCAAAAAATACAGATATCGAATTGGTTCAATTTCCTTTAAATATAATGAGCCAAGATTTTTTACCTCATCTAGCTCTTTTAAAGTCAAAAGGCATTGAACTTCATGCGCGGTCGCTTTTTCTTCAAGGACTTTTACTTTCTCAAGTTTTGCCAAAGGGTTTTGAGGGACTTGAAAGAAGCTGGGAGAAATATCGTGAAATTTTAAAAAAAACGAATATGCGTCCTCTTGAGTTAAACCTTGCCTGGTCTAAAGGTATTTCACTTATAGATAAGTGGGTTATTGGTGTTAACAAAAAAGACGAACTTGTTGAAATTATTGAAACTTTTAACAGAGTTCCAGCCTTGTTGGGTACAGAAGTGCTTCAATTAAAAGAACATGATAATTCATTAGTGGATCCTCGAAAATGGAAAAAAAAATAGTAGCCATCATTCAAGCTCGAATGAATTCATCTAGATTTCCAGGTAAGGTTCTAGCTCCGCTTGCTGACAAGGTACTTTTATCTTGGGTTGTTGAGTCTATTCAAAAATCAAAGCTTGTTCATCTAAGTATTGTTGCAACAGGGGATGATTCTTCAAATGACCCTGTAGCTGAGTGGTGCTCTCAGAATGATGTGAGATGTTTTCGTGGTAGCGAGTCTGATGTTTTAAGCCGCTACTATGGTGCAGCCAAGGAGTTCAAAGCAGATGTTGTTGTTAGGATTACAGCCGATTGCCCTCTCTTAGATGCAAGTGTTATTGATCAAGTTCTTTACCCGGTACTTTCGGGCGAGTATGATTATTCGTCAAACGTAAGTCCTGCTTCATGGCCTGACGGTCTTGATTGTGAAGCTTTTGCTTTTTCTACATTAGAAATTGCACACCAAAACGCAAAAAAAGAGAGTGAAAGAGAGCATGTGACTCCTTACATGCGGGCTCATAGAAACAAGTTTAAAGTTTTTAATTTAAACTGTCCTTACTCAGGGCTCGACAAACTTCGCTGGACTGTAGATAGTCGCGAGGATTTATCGAAAGTTGAAGCCCTTTTAAAAGTAACAAATGGAGAAAGTAGCTTTTTTAAATTGCTGGAAGCAGAAAAAAAAATAACTGAATTTACATCTGCTAAGCGTAATGAGGGATTTGACCTTTCTGTTGCAAAAGAAAGTTTAAAAGCTGAATCTTTTGTAGAATCAAAAAAACTTTTGAATCGAGCTCTTAAGAAAATCCCAGTTGGAAGTCAGACTTTTAGTAAATCCTCTATCCAGTACCCTCAAGAAGGGGCTCCTTTTTTTGTGAGTCACGGAATTGGTGGAAGGGTTTGGGACGTAGATGGAAACGAGTATGTAGACTTAGTATCTGCCTTGTTACCCAATGTGCTTGGATATTGTGATCCCACTGTTGATTCAGCTATACGAGAACAGTTGGAGAGGGGGATTAGTTTTAGCTTAGCAACTGAGCTTGAAATCGAGCTGGCTGAATTGCTATGTGAAATGATTCCCTCTGCAGAGAGTGTTCGTTTTGGTAAAAACGGAACAGACGCAACATCTGCAGCAATTAGGATTTCTAGAGCATATACAAAGAGAGAAAAAGTAGTGAGTTGCGGTTACCATGGTTGGCAAGATTGGTACATTGGAGCCACAACTCGAAATAAGGGTGTTCCGTCTTCTGTTGGACAACTTACGCAGTTGATTCCCTACAACGATTTAAACATAGTTGAAGAAAAGCTTAAGAATGAAGATGTTGCAGCTCTTATCCTTGAGCCAGCTAACGTAGCCTCTCCTCATTCAGGATATTTAGCTGAGCTGAAATCACTCTGCGAAAAATACGGAAGCGTTCTTGTTTTTGACGAAATCATAACTGGATTTAGATTCGCAAACGGAGGGGCCCAAGAATATTTTGGGGTGACCCCACATCTTTCTTGCTTTGGAAAAGCGATGGGGAATGGAATGCCGATTTCAGCAGTAGTAGGTCGTGCTGATATTATGAAAGAAGTAGAAGAGATTTTCTTTTCTGGCACATTTGGGGGAGAGGCTCTTTCGTTGAAAGCTTCTATCGCGACTCTTCAGAAAATTAAAAAAGAAAATGTGGTTGCTAACCTTTGGCTAAAGGGTGAAAAGCTTGCTGAAACTATTAAGGGCTCTTTTGAAAAATATAAACTGACGGAAAGCATGGGGTTGATAGGTTTTGCTCCTTGGAAATTGCTGCAGTTTAAAGATTCTGGAGAAATCAGTTCTTTTGCTTTAAAGACTTTCTTTTTACAAGAAATGATTAAGAGAGGAGTTCTTATAAATAATTCAAACAACATATGTTTTGCTCACTCAGAAACAGACATCTCTTATGTTGCGAAAGCTTATGATGAGTCTCTTTCTTTGTGCAGAGACTTTTTAAATTCCAAAAATTGGAAAAATAAATTATACAGTCCTATCATTAAGCCTATTTTCAAGGTTAGATAGTTTGGAGAATTCTTTTATTTTTTAAAAATTCTGGTAATTTATTTAGTGAAAATAAGAAATTCTTTTCCTTTAATTTTTTTAGACCCAGTTTTTGAGAATTTGCATGCTAAAAAACAAGCTACAGATGCTGTGTTTTCTTTTAGCACTAAAGCTTTAAAAGCAATTAAGTCACAATTATCTTTTTGCAATTCCCTAATACCTTTTTCAAGTATGAGTTTACCGAAACCTTTCCCTCTATGCTCTAAAGCAACATAAAAATGTATTAACCATTCGTTTAAAGCTTTTTCTAGTCTTATGTAGCCAACGGGTTTTTTTTGTTTATCAATTGCAATTTTTATGTAGTAAGTGGGAGAGTCAAGCTTTTCTTTAAACCACTTGAGGTGTGATTCCCAAGGAATATTTTTAGTGTTTAAAGATAGTTTTCTCGAGATCGGATCGTTTTTCCAATTAAAAAGTAAATAAGCGTCTTCATGCTGTGCGTTTCGAAGATGAATAGGTGTCGATCGCATTGATATTATTTTTCTAAATTATAATGCCTTCAAGAGTTATTCTGTCGCCCATCAAAAAACTTTTCTTTGCTGATTTACCTAGAATGCTTGAATAATATTTGGGCGCTAATCCGTATCCAGGTCTAACGATTCGAATGTTTTGGTCGCTTATTGTTTCTCCCTTTTTTATATTTTTTGACGCATATATAGATTGTCTAAAAGCTAAAGAGTTTTTTTCTGATTGAGAAGGGCCATAAGAGAGCTCTCCTTTTGAAAGAAATACTTTTTTGCACTCTTCAATCATGTACTTGAATTCTTGCGGTTCCATTGAAAAAGCTGAATCCACGCCGCCTTCCGACCTGTTAATAGTGAAATGTTTTTCAACAATACTCGCTCCAAGTGCAACAGCTGCTATGGCAATCGTACTACCAAGGGTGTGGTCTGAGAGACCTACAACTTTTTGGAAACGATTTTTCATATCAACCATGTTCATGAGTTTTGCATCTTCAGGGGGGGCGGGATAGGCACTTGTGCACTTAAGAAGGCAAATATCTGAGTTGCCCGCTTTGTCTAAGGTTTCGAGAGCTTCTTCTATTTCCCAGTCATGGGCCATACCCGTTGAAAGAATAATAGGTTTTTTGGTGCTGCCCACTTTTTCTAAAAGAGGTAAGTGAGTGAGCTCAAATGAAGCAATCTTGTAACAGGGAACGTCTAGAGATTCTAAGAAATCGACCGCCTTAAAGTCAAAGGGAGTGCTAAAAGCTAAAAGCCCTAAGCTTTTTGCTTTAGTAAAAATTTCTTTGTGCCATTCCCAAGGAGTAGAAGCTTCTTCGTAAAGTTCATATAGTTTTCTACCATTCCAAAGGCTTTTGGGATCGCGGATACAAAAATCGTCCTTGTCCGAATTTAGGGTCATAGTGTCAGCGGTATAGGTTTGTATCTTAAGTGCTTGGGCCCCGGTTTTTGCTGCTTCTTCTACTATTTTGAGGGCTTGATCTAGGGATTGATTGTGATTACCCGACATCTCAGCAATAAAAAACGGGCTATCAGTTGAGCTGATTTGATAATTTCCGATTTTGAAGGAGGGGTTCATGTGGGATCACTCTACTTGAAGTTCTTTTTCTATCAAGTCTTCAATCTTATGAGAAGGGTGGCAAAGGGTTTTGAGTTTATTGGATATTTCAATGTTTTTCTCGTTTAAAGTAACGTTGATTTCATTCCAAGTTTTTTGCCAGTCGAGTGCGCTCATCGCCCATGAATTTCCAATATAGCGGATGAGGTTTTTTTGAGAAAGAGCATTGCAGGCTGGAAGTTGATTGGTGGCAATAGCAGCTACAAAGTTTGGTATTCCTAGGAAAAAACGCTCCCAAAGTGAAACGCCGCCTGCACCTAAACATATTTTTGAAGACGCAAGTAATTCAGCATATCGAGAAGATGATTTAGAAAATAAAATACCTTTTTCTTTGCATAGCTTTTCGATATCTGAGCAGCTTGGTGCGTTTTCTGAGCTAAGAGCAACGATTTTGAGGGAGGATTTTGAGTCGTAATTCTCAAGTGCTTTCACCGTGGATCGATGTAGGTCCATGCTTCCAAAGTAAATAAATACATCAAATTCTTTTGATAAAGGACGAGGAAGCTTTCTTATGTTTTCATTCAAGATCGCATAGCTTGGGCCAAAAAAACCTTTACATTCTTTAGGGAGAAGCTTTGAGTAGTCGAGTTTTGCGTTTTCTCGATAATTTGTATCCACTAAAAAATCACAATTGTGCTTTCTGTTTGCAAGATCGTCAATGACAAGAATTTTACCTTTAAATTTTTTTCTTATCTCGTTTTCCCATTTTTCATCTATTCCATAATGATCTACGATTAAAAGAGCACCGTCTTTCAAGTGTGCGATTGTTTCATAAGCGTCTTTTTCTTGAGTAGCTCCAAGCCATTGAGAGTGTTCTAGGTGCTGATCGTGTTCTTCATAGGGGTTAAGTACAGCGACAGGAAATTTGTTTTCTCGTATCACAGGAATTAGAGAATTTTTAAAATCACGGCAAATGAATGTTACGTCCCAGCCCTTTTTTCGAAGCCCTCTCGCGATGACGAGACATCGTTGAATATGGCCCGATCCAATTATCTCAGATGAATCGGCTCTAATGAGAATTTGAGGCATAAAAAGCCTTTATCTTGGAAATTACAAAATCTTGCTCTTCATCTTTTAGGGAGGGATACATAGGGAAAGAAAGAGCTTCAAAGTAATATTGTTCTGAGTTCGTAAATTCCGATTCAACATTAGGAAAGTGTTTTTGGTAATAAGGATGTTTGTAAATTGGAGTGTAGTGAAATTGGCAATAAATTTTATGCTCTCTCAAGTAATTGTAAAGATCATCGCGCATAGGACATCGAGCGACAAAAAGATGATAAGCATTACGGACGTTTGGTTCATTAAAATCTTGAATCGGTCTTAATGGAGTATCAACCAACTCTTTGCGGTATTTAAGAGCAATTTCGTTTCTTCTATTTATATTTTCTTCAATTCTTTTTAGCTGACCAACTCCCAGAGCGCATAAAATATCAGATATTCGATAGTTGTATCCAAGTTCAATCATCTCTTGAGCAAACAAAGCTTTGCCAGGAATGTTTTTTTGAATTCCGTGAGTTCTTAAAAGCGAGGCTGTCTCTGCAACTTCTTGATGTTGAGTAAGCAGCATGCCTCCCTCTCCGCACGCAATGTGTTTAGCAGGGTGAAAAGAAAGAATAGAGGCATCGGAGTATTTGCAGGAAGAAGCAAAAACTTGATCAGGACTTTTTCTCCAAGCCCCCAAAGCATGGCAGGCATCTTCCATGATCCATATTCCATGTTTTTGGCAAATTTCAAAAAGGTCTTTGAGGTCGAGTGGGTAGCCCCCAAAGCTCACAGGGACAACTCCCGTGATAGAGTTGTGATTTTTTTTTATAAAATCAATTGTTTTTTCAATATCAAGACATGCGCTATCCTCATGAATATCAATCAGCTGCGGTTCAAGGTTGGCGTAGAGTGCGCAGTTTGTACTGGCTGCAAAAGTAATCGGTGTTGAGATGACTTTTTTCTTTTTGTCTTGAGTTTTATTTTTTCGATAAAAACGCTCGAGTGCTAAAACGCCTAAGTGCAAAGCTGCTGTGCCGTTAGTAACGGCAACAGAGTGTTTTGTTTTAACGTAGTTTGAAATAGCGCTTTCAAATTCACTCACTCTTGGTCCCTGCGTCCAAGCACTTGATTCCATAGCGTCAATTACGGCTTTTTTATCTGCATCTGTTAAGGCGTGTTTTGCATAGGGAATGATATCGTTCAAAATAATATTTCCTTATTTAAAGTTAAGAAATTCTAAAATTTGGATCGACATGTTTGAGAACGAGTTCTCTTATTTGGTCGACATTTAGCCATTCGGTATTTTCTCCAGAGTTGTATCGAAAGCCTTCCTTGACGGGCTTGGCGTTGTATTTCTTGATGAAGTCGTGGATTTTCCACACAGGTGTTGTTGGGAGTATCACATAGTAATTTCCAATGTCATAAGTATTGAGAGAGTCTGTTTCAGTGATCATCTCTTCGTGAATTTTTTCACCTGGTCGAATTCCAACGATTTGTATTTTTGCTTCTGGAGCAAGGGCTGTGGCAACATCGGATATTTTATAGGAAGGAATTTTGGGAACATAAAGCTCACCTCCCATGGCATTTTTAATGGCATAAAATACAAGGTCTACTCCTTCATCTAATGAAATATTGAATCTTGTCATCCTGTCATCGGTAATAGGGAGGGAGCCTTTGACCCTTTCTTTAAGAAAAAAGGGAATAACAGAACCGCGAGATCCCATAACATTACCGTATCTCACAACGCTAAAGCTCATTTCACGAGCGCCTTTAAAATTGTTTGCAGCGACAAATAATTTGTCGGAGCAAAGTTTTGTTGCTCCGTAGAGGTTAATGGGAGCTGCGGCTTTGTCTGTGGAAAGAGCAACCACACTCTTAACTCCTTGTTCAAGAGCTGCATCGATGACGTTTTCAGCACCTCCGACATTTGTTTTAATGCATTCCATAGGATTGTATTCTGCTGCATCCACTTGCTTGAGGGCCGCAGCATGAATAACCACATCGACCCCCTCAAAAGCTCGTATAAGCCTAGCTTTATCTCGCACGTCACCAATAAAAAATCTAATGATTTCAAGCTCTTCGGAAGTAAAATCACTTCTCATTTGGAATTGTTTGTATTCATCTCGAGAGTAGACGATTAGCTTTTTGACTCCAGGATATTCCTTTAAAACTCTTTGAATAAAACGTTTTCCAAAAGAGCCCGTTCCTCCCGTTATCAATATACTTTTTCCGTTGAGCATTAGTGAAGTTCTAAGCGAAACATGAACGCTTGAAAAGTAAATAGATGCTTTCGGAAGTCTGGGGGTAGCAAGAATAATGGTTCTACAACAGAAGCGGTGTTAGCCCGAAAAAAGTATAAAATGTAAAACTAAATTCTGAATCAATAATTGATGATTGAGCGAGTCCTGAAATTACGAAATAAACCAAAAGAGATATCAAAAAAAGGTACCAAGGACTTGATTTTGCTTTCAGAATCTCTTTTAACCAAAAAAATAGCCACATAAAATAGGCTATAAATCCCAAGGTGCCTGTAGTTGCCAAGATCTCAAGGTGATTGTTGTGCGCGTGACCGTTGAAATCCTTATGGTTTATTCCATGTTTTTGTTTAATTTTTAGATCTCTCTCCTCTAGGCTTCTGTATCCTTGCCCGAAAATTGGTTTTTCTTTAAAAGCTTCGAATGCCATTTTTGCTTGGGATACTCTTTGAGCATTACTGTTATTGTAAGCACTTTGGAAAAGTCGATTTTTTTGACTTCCACTCAAGAGTGTATAAACAGACATAGATACTACGATTAGACCAGTAATCGTAATAATTTTAAGGAACATATTCCGTTCATGCTTCAAAAATAAAAGTGGTAAAGTTAAAAATAGCCCGACGAGAGGCCCTCTAGAAAAAGACAAGTAGAGGGCAAGTGTTCCCGTTGCAGCCATTGCAATGAGTAGTTTTTGGGAGAAGAAAATATGAAATAAAGTTCCTTGTGTATTAGCTTTAGCCAATTGTCTTAAGTTTTTATTGATTAATAAATGAAGCGCTAATAGAAGCGGGATGACTGCGGTATATGAATAACTCAATATCATGCCGAAGAAACCGCTTAATCGTAGATCGTATGCGTCTTCTATGTTTGATCGATCAATAAAATATTTAATGATTCCATAAAGATTCGCTACGCTGAAGCTTAAAAGAAAAATTACAAGTATTTGAAACAGGTGTTTTTTTATGTCCTTACGATACTCAAATGACAAAGCATATAGCAGCGATGCTAAGAGAGGATATTTGCATTTTTTTAGGTTCCATAAAGGATTTACGAGTTCTCCCCAATTTGAAAGTATAGAAATTACACAAAAGACAAAAAGCAAAAAAAGCATCCAAAAACTTTTTCCATTTTGAAAAGAAAAAACTTTAAATGAGAAGGTTTTTTTTAAGGATAGAATAATCCCAATGCTTATTGCTATATGTTGAAGACTTAGTGCTGAATTTGAGAGGAATGAAAAGGTAGCCCAAAGGTAAAGTGCCATGAGTGTCCAATTATTGGGACTTTGTAAATGAGGTTTGAGTTTATTCAAATTCACAATAAAGTTGTTATCATCTTCAAAACTTTGATAAAAGAAATTAAGTAGGTAATGTGATATTTAGATCAAAACAAGCTCTTAAGTCTAATCGTGATATTGGGCGCTTTCTCGTGGATTCTTCACCGGCTGTTTGGATGATTCTTGAAGTGTGTTTAGTGTTTTTTCTTTTTGATTATTTTGCTTCTTTTGGTAAGGCCTATTCTTTGTTGGAGATTCGGTTACTCAATAAAAAGGGGGCCATGATCTTTAGTGCTTGTTTTTCTATTTTAAGTCTTGGATTGGGTCTTTATGAAAGAGAAAACCGATTTAGTCGCCTAAATTCTTTGCAACTTATATCTTTAAGTTGGATTTTATCGACGCCTCTATCTCTTTTTTTGTTGTATTTAATTAGCTTTGAAAAAGTAGGTAGGTGGAGCTTAGCTCTGGGTAGTTTTGGTTCTGTAGTTATTGTTTATTTTCTTATTCATTGGTTTGGAGCCAAACTTCTCAAAAGATATCCCCATCGATTTTTTTATTTAGGTGAAAGATCTCAAGTTGCGAGTATTCTTTTTGCTGAAATTAGAAAACCAGAATTTGTGCATTTCAAGCATATGGACGAAATTGACTTCGATATCGTTTCTCAATCCTCTCATGCTGAGCTAGATCGATTTGTTAAAAATCTTTGTGAAAACAGGATTTCAGTAGTTGTTGTAAGTTGGGAGAAGAGGTTTACTAACGATTATTCTGATTTTATTTTTGCATGTTTAAGTCGAGGAATAAGAGTAGTAGAGGATGTTGAGTATTACTGTCAGATGACTCGAAGGATTCCTGTTGAAGCTTTGCCTTCTAGTTATGTGCTGAAAATGGGATTTGATGTCCACAGCCCCATAGGTGGAATGTTAAAGCGTTTCCTAGATGTTTTTATTTCAGCTTCGCTACTTTTTTTTGGACTTCCATTTTTTTTGATAACAGCAATTCTTATAAGAGTTGAAAGTAAAGGAGAGGTTTTATACTTCCAAAAAAGAATAAGTCGATTTGGAAAAGAATTCAAACTCGCTAAGTTTAGAACTATGTGTGTTAATGCAGAAGCTGTTTCTTATGTAACTGAGCGTAAAGATAGTCGTATTACAAGAATTGGAAGTGTCTTAAGAATCTTGCATTTTGATGAACTTCCACAGCTTTGGAATGTTTTAAAAGGAGATATGTCTCTTGTTGGTCCAAGACCACAACCTACTCAAATGGTTGAGGATATTTCAGGATCTGTTCCCCTTTTTAAATTAAGACATATTCTTCGTCCGGGCTTAACGGGTTTAGCCCAAATATCTCAAGGTAAAACTACTGATGAGGTCGATGAAATGTCTCAAAAGCTATCTTATGACCTTTATTACATTAAAAACTATAATATTTTCTTGGATCTCTGGATTATGAGTAGAACTCTTTCCCGTATGATTCAGAGTACTTGGTAACCATTAAAATTTTATATTCTTTTAACTACAAATGGCCGTGCTTTTTTACGCCTCGGTATGCATATTGAAACATGTTGAGTACGGATTTCGTAAGGGGAAGCTTTAAGTATTTTCTATAAACATTCCACTGGCTTTTTGCCGCTTTAATTTTTGAAGATGAGGAGCCGCTGGGATGTACTCTGTAATAAGCTAAGTTTTCTTGTATGCCATATGCATAAGGAATTTTCTTAAGGATTTCTAGCCAGCAAACGTAGTCCTCTCTGGTATGAAACCCATCTAACATAAGAATTTTCCCTAACTTTTTAGTATCGTACATAACTGTAAGGCAGCCAATTGGATTTGCTTTTAGTAAGTCTCGGTGGCTTACAATTTCGGGCGCTTTTACAATTTGTTTAATAGTTTTATTGGATTCATTTATAAATTGATAACTGTGAAAGCTAAATGCGATATCTTTTTCCTTCATAAAAGATACTTGCTTTTCTAACTTTTTTGGATGCCAAAGGTCGTCGGAGTCCAAAAAGCATAGGTACCTACCTTTGGCTTTTGCAATTGATTCGTTTCTTGCAAGTGCTGTAAACATTTTTTGAGGGCAATTAATGATGTGAATTCTGGAGTCGATATTTGAAATTTCTTTTACAATTTTGACAGTTGCATCTGTAGAAAGATCGTCAGCAATGATGCACTCCCAATCTTTCAGTGTTTGCTTTTGTATAGATTCTAAACTTTTGGCAATATATTGGGCTGAATTATAAGCTGGCATAATCACTGAAACGAGAGGTGATGTCATAAAGTATGGTTACTTAATATCAAAGTTTTAAAGTCCTTAATATTTGATTTTTGTGCTAAATATCTCACATGCGAGTTCTAATCTATGCTCCTCTTTCTGTTTTGGGCCATCACTTCGAAACAGATCTGGAAATCGCTGAAGATCATCTAATCAAAGGTAATGAGGTCTTTATGATTCGTTGTAATTCAGACCTAAAGCCGCTTAGATTTACTGCTTGTCTTGGTTGTTTTAGATGTGAATTTTGCCAAAGCCGTAATCAAGAAGGAATAAGGCTTTTAAGTAAAAGCGGAAAGTTACACTTGCTTGATCTTGGTCCTTTAAATTCGGTTTCATGGACAAATGATCAAAACCTGTCAGACCTTGAAATTCTGAAAGGATTAAAATACAAGGGAAGTGATCTTGGTAGCGCCTATGCAAGCTCTCTAATCAGTGAGCTAAGAGATCCTAGGCCAGATTTGAGTACAAGAATTAATGCAACCCAAAAAGCGCTTCATTTAATGGCAGGGTTACATGATCGCTTTGATGAAATTTTAGAAGAAACTAAGCCCGATATTGTTTATTTTTTTAATGGGAGATTTTGCCTCTTCAGACCTTTGCTCCGAATTTGTCAGATTAAAAACATAAAGTTTTATGTGCACGAAAGAGGTAATTCTAATGAGTTTTACTCTCTAACTGAAAATGAAATGCCTCACGATTTAAATACTGTCCATAAAATGATTGACGTTAGTTGGAACGATTCCAGTGTTTCAATCGAAAAAAAAGCTGATATCGCAAGTGAATGGTATGAGAAAAGAGCTAAAGGATTGGGGGTTGGGTGGTCTTCTTTTACGATCAATCAAGATCTCTCCGAGTTGCCAGAAAATTGGAATACTAAAAAAAGAAATATTTCAATTTTTATTTCATCAGAAGATGAAATGGAGTCCGTGCCTGGTTGGGGGCTTACGTTCTTTCCAAATCAAAGCCGAGGTATTGATTTTATCTGCCAGAACTTTTTACATAATACGGATTTTCATTTTTATGTTCGCATACATCCAAATCTAAGAGGATTGAAAAATCAAAGTGTGAAAGAGTTGAATGCTCTTGATAATAAATTCAACAATTGTACAGTGGTTAAAGCCGATAGTACCGTAAGTACTTATAGTCTCCTTAAGTTTTCAGAAAAAATTATAACATTTGGTAGTACTATGGGTGTCGAAGCGACTTATTGGGGCAAGCCTTCGCTTCTTTTAGGAAAAGCATTTTATCAATTTTTTAACACTGTATATTTGCCAAAAAACAAAGAGGATATAATTCATTTTATAAGAGAGAGTGACTTGGTGCCAGCAGCAAAAGCGGGCGCTCTTATTTATGGCTACTGGGCAGCAACTTTTGGTATTCCCTTCAAACATTATCAATCAAAAAGTTTAACGACAGGATTGTTTAAAAATCATAGCATTACGGGTAACAGAGCATATATGTTCATGAGTTACTTTTTTGTTTTTTTTAGAGATTTTCTTAAAATTCTTAAAGGTGAGTATGGCTTTTGGCACTTAAAAGAAAAAATTAAGAGTAAGTTAAGGTTTGCTTCTTAATGGAATGTTTTATTTTCTAAAATGAAGGCATTATTTTCAAACAAAATAACTAAAAATATTTTTTGGGGTGCGGGAGGCAATGCAATTATGGCGGCAGTTTCTTTAGTCGCTTCTGTATTTGTCGTGCGAAACTTGGAGCCATCAGAGTACGGGCGATTGCAGGAGATGCTTGCTTATTTCCTCATTTTTCAAAATTATGAAAATCTCATTAATTATAATATTTTTAAAAAAGAGCTTTTGACTCATCCGGAAAAAAGGCACGACTTAGTAGTGACACTGGGGGTACTGACGAGTTCTGTAGGTTTTTTACTTTTTGTCTTGGTCTCGCTAAGTGTTATTCTTTTTGATCTTCCAACTCACTTTTGGTTTTTAGCGGTTTTTATGTTCGCTTCTGTTTTTAGATTTTCAAATGGCATAAGTTATTTTTTTGATTCTGATCTTGAAACGAAAAGAAATCAAATTTCTTTAAATCTCGGAAATCTTGTGGCTTGTGGGTATAGGGTTACAGCCAGTTTTTTATCTCCTACAGCTTTTTTTCAAGCTTTCTCGTTAGTTACACAATATCTAAGCACTTGTATTTTTCACTTTTTTCAATATAAAAAACATAAAAATAAGAAAAAGTCTTTATTAAGTTTCAACTTAAAGTTCAAGGAATGCTATCATCTTGCGCTTGTTAGTTTTCCTTTTTTTTTATCTTCATGCGTAGATGTTTTGAAAGAAAGAATTCCTTACGTTTATATGGGTGCAAGGCTTAGTCCTCAAGAGATTGGATATTTTGGTGCAGGAGTAAAGCTCGTTGAGCCATGGATATTTGTAGCTTCTGCTCTTTGCGTCTCTTTTTGGCCCAAATTAGTGCATTCTTTTAAGAGTTCTTCTGAGTCATATAAGAAATCTTTGACTTATTGTTTTGCTGCTGTCTTTTATTTTTTTATGAGTGTAGCTTTGTCTGAGTTTTTCTTAAGTCATTTTCTTATAGAAACAGTCGTCGGTAAAAAATATCTAGCTTCTGTCCCTATCCTTAAGTTGCAGTGTTTTGCTTTAGTCTTCCAGGCCTTTAACATGGCTTTTTCTACTGTTGAATTAAATGAGGGATTAGCTAAAAACTCTCTTGGACGAAATCTGTTGTCTTTGGTGTTGGTTATTGTAGCGCTTATTTTATTTGTTCCAAGGTATGGCCCTTTTGGTGCTTCTTTAGCAATCTTGATGTCAAATGTGTTTGCTTGCCTAGTTGCACCATTGTTTTATAAAAAATCAAGAACAATACTTTGGAGACTTATTTCATCTCCTGTTTTAGGCCCAAAGTATCTTATTGAATATAAAAATTCACTTAGAGCTAGCTAAAAAATTGAAATAACTTTCGTAATACTTTTTAGATGCTTGTGTGTTTTTGTAATCTAAATTTTTAAAATAAACCTTATCATAAGGCTGACCAAAAAGTGAATTTGTGAATTGAACCTGTAGAAGAAGACGAGATCCACTTTTTAAAGGTTTTCCTTTGTGAAGCCCTCTGGTGTCAACGGCGAGTACTGTTCCAGCGGGACCTTTTAATTCTAGGGCGTTGTTGCGGTAATGATCTTCTATATCTTTATCAGAAAACCTTCCCCTTTTTAAGAATTTTGAAGGAAGTCTTTTATGAGAATTTTTTACATAACAATGAGGGCCGTTGTTTTCATCTACATCATTCAGATAAAAAAAGAATTTAAGGAATTTTAAATGATCCATGTCAAAATGGTATTCTTGAGCTGCTGCAGAAGCTTGTTTTTCTATATCTTCCACTGGAAAGCTCCACCACATAACCACGGAGGATAAAATGGGTTTTGCTCCCAAGTAGTCCTGAGCGATTTTGAGCAGAGTTGGATCAAGTGCTATTGTATGTATTGCTGGATTTCTCATAAGATCTTCGCTTTTGTAAACACATCTAGCAAATTTATTTTTTACATGATTTAGATGCCTGTCTTTATTGTCCAAAACTGATCCCTGTTTTGCATAGTTGTCTGTTGGAAGAACACATTGCAAAAGTGCTGTTTCGCCAAATTCATGTAATTCTTTGATGGTGCTTTTTGGCAAACAAAAAGGTAGATAACTATATCCCTCATCTCTCATTTGTTGCACACAATTCTTGAGTTCATTTGCCCCTGTGGAAAACAATGAATTCCTAATGTCAATTTCGTTATATTTACCGTTAAGTATTCTTATAATTGTACTTACAATGTCATTCCAGAGTCCATTTGTAAGTCTAAATAAAAACCGGTGCAGAGAGTACAGCGGTTTTGGTGTTTTAAAGCTAAATGTCTTAGCTTTTATCAAGGTTAGGTTTTGTTGTGAGCTCTTGAATATTTGCGCTTCTGACATAAATATCTTCAACCTTAGGGTCCAAGCATAGCAGAAAGACTTCGGTAAAAGTACTATAAATTGGATCCTCTTTTTTTGAATTTTTGACAAATAATACAACTTCTGAGACTCCGGGCTGAAATTTTACACTATATGAAGAATCCATAACTTTTATGTCGAAAGATGCTTTTGTTTTTCGTGAATTTGTAACGCTTAAGGTTAATTTAAAGTCACACGATATAGTACTTAAGTAAATGCTAGCGATTTTTTTTCGAATGCGCATGCCCTGTTCGAAGTTGTTCATATGGTCAAAACCAGAATAAAAATAAATTCTGCTTTGAGTATCTTGTGAGTTAATTTTAGTAGGTGGTTTAAAGTGTAGCCTTTTACCAATTGGTTTAGCTGGAATACCTGCTGCGATTGTGTAGGGGGCAACGTTTTTTGTAATAACAGCGTTTGCTCCAATCACTGAGCCTCTACCTATTTCTATTCCATTCTTTATAAAAACATTATTGCCTATCCAAACATCTTCACCTACCAGAACCGAGGATTTCGATGTGGGAAAATTCATGTCTTGTAATTTTATTAACATTTCAGGAGATTTTCTAAAATAATGTTCCCCAGATGATATAAATACGTTGGAGGCAATTGTTGAGTAAGCGCCTATCTCTACATTTCCGAGTATTTTGGATAAATCTTGAATTGTAACGTAGTCGTCAATAGATATTGTTTGAGACTTCCAGGTTTGTAATTCAGTGTTTCTTCCAATCCAAACATTATTTCCAATAAATATTTTAGAATCTACGGCTGTGTAAATTCTTCCCATCATGCCGATTCGTGAGCCTTTGCCTAGTTTGATTGCTTTTGCATTCGTTACTTCAACAAAAATAGAAGAGGTATTTCTTAAAAAAAATAAAAGCGACTGAATTACATTTTTAAAAAAGCGAAGAAGGCGCGACATCGATAGCTTTTATACCATATTAATTACTGCTTAAAATAATGAAAGCTTTCTGTGTTTTATTAAAGGCTTTTAATATCTCTTTGGTCTAATAATTGATTTCAATATCCATTAAAGACGGATCTAGTAAGATAGTCATAAGTTTTTTTCTGTTTTCTATGACTCACCTGCAACGTAAGAACATGATTTTTAGATTTATTTGACAGCGAATTCCCCCTAATTTTTTGCTAATTTAAACTCAATGAGCAAGTGGATTTACTTCTTCGGTGGCGATGGCAAAACAAATATGACAGAGGGCAAGGGGGAGATGAAAGATCTCTTGGGCGGCAAGGGGGCAAATCTCGCCGAAATGGCTCGTTTGGGCCTGGAGGTGCCTCCGGGTTTTACGATTTCTACTGATGTTTGTACTTATTTTTATGCAAACAATAAAAGCTATCCCTCTTCTCTAGAAAAAGACATCAAAGAAAACATGGCTCGCCTTGAAAAATGTATGGGCCTTAAGTTTGGCAGCAAAGAAAACCCACTTTTAGTGAGTGTTCGCTCCGGTGCGCGCGCAAGTATGCCTGGAATGATGGATACGGTTTTGAATCTTGGCTTAAACGATGAAACAGCCGAAGGCTTAGCAAAAATGTTCAAAAATACTCGCTTTGCTCTAGATTGCTATCGTCGATTTATTCAAATGTATTCTGACGTTGTACTAAATGTTCATGTTTCAAATTTTGAAAGTTTGATTGAAGAACAAAAAGATCGCTCAGGAGTGACAATTGACTCTGAGCTTAAAGAAGAAGATCTTTTGCGACTCATTAAAAAATTCAAAGAAGTTGTTCTTTCAGAAGGACATGTGAAATTTCCTCAGGATGTGAATGAGCAGCTCAATGGAGCTATTGGAGCGGTGTTTGGCTCGTGGATGACTCCTCGTGCGGTCCATTACAGAAAAATGGAAAGTATCCCTGAAAGTTGGGGAACCGCTGTGAACGTTCAGTCCATGGTTTATGGAAACATGAATAACGACTGTGCAACAGGAGTGCTCTTTACGCGCAATCCTGCTACAGGTAAGTCGGGCGTATTTGGTGAGTATCTTGAAAATGCTCAGGGTGAAGATGTGGTTGCAGGTATTCGCAATCCGCACCCCATAAGTAAAAAACAAAAGCAAGAAAGCGGTGGGGAATATTCACTCGAAGAGAGTATGCCCGAAGTTTACACCCAGATTTCAGACATTTGTAAAAAGCTCGAAGCCCACTACAAAGATATGCAAGACGTAGAGTTTACGATCCAAAACCGCAGGCTTTTTATGCTTCAAACTCGTAGAGGTAAGCGCACAGCTCAAGCGGCTGTGAAGATCGCCATCGACATGGTCAAAGAGGGCCTCATTGATAAGAATGAAGGAATTATGCGAGTTGATCCTTATTCGATCGATCAACTTTTGCATCCACGTCTTGATCCAAGTAAAAAAGGCAAGCCTATCGCGAAGGGCTTGCCCGCATCGCCTGGTGCGGTGAGTGGCGAAGTCGTTTTCCAATCAAATGATGCGGAAAAGAAAAAGGCTCAAGGGAAAAAAGTTATTTTAGTGCGCCATGAAACTTCGCCTGAAGATATTCATGGAATGGATGCAGCGGTTGGAATTTTAACCGCACTTGGAGGGATGACTTCACACGCAGCCGTTGTTGCGCGGGGAATGGGTAAGAGTTGTATTGCGGGTTGTGCGGATCTGCACATTGATTACAAACAAAAACAGTTTGTTGTAAACAAAGGCGAAAACCTTGTGATTAAAGAAGGGGATGTGATTACTCTTGATGCGAATACGGGTGAAATTTTTGCAGGTGAAATTGCGACATTGAGCTCCACTCTTGATGATGATTTTGGGCAACTCATGCAATGGTCAGACTCCGTTCGTCGAATGAAAGTTCGAACAAATGCCGACACTCCTCACGATGCACGCACTGCAAGAGCTTTTGGTGCAGAGGGGATTGGTCTTTGTCGTACCGAGCATATGTTCTTTGATCCAGAGAGAATTGATGCCGTAAGGGCGATGATTTTGTCTGATTCGGCAGACGAAAGAGCACGTGCGCTTGAAAGCATTTTTCCTTTTCAAAAAAATGATTTTGTTAAAATCTTTGTCGAGATGAAGGGCTTGCCCGTAACGATTCGTTTACTTGACCCGCCTTTGCATGAGTTTTTGCCTCACGCTTCTAAAGATATAGAAAATCTCGCGACAAAACTTGGAACTTCTGTAAATCGCCTAATGAAAAAAGCTGAAACTTTGCACGAAATAAATCCGATGCTGGGTCACCGCGGATGTCGATTGGGAATTTCGTTTCCAGAAATTTACTTGATGCAAGCTCGAGCGATTGGCGAAGCGATTGTTGAAGCGGCTGCTCTTACGAAAGAAGCGGTTGAAGCCGAGATCATGATTCCTTTGACGATGGAGAAAAAAGAGCTCGCTATATTGAGCGATAAAATTCAGGCTGAAGTTAAAGGAATCTTAGCCAAAGCCAAGCTTGATCAAAAGTTTAAATGTGGAACGATGATTGAGATTCCACGGGCAGCGCTTTTGTCGGATCAAATTGCAGAAGTTGCCGATTTCTTTTCGTTCGGAACAAACGACCTCACTCAAATGACTTTGGGATTATCGCGTGATGATAGTGGTCGCTTTTTGCCTGAATATGTTGACCGCGGAATTTTTGCGCGCGATCCCTTTGCAAGCATCGACGTAGAGGGAGTGGGGCAACTTGTACGAATGAGTGTCGAAAAATCGCGCAAGGTGAAGCCTCATTTCAAAACAGGTGTGTGCGGTGAGCATGGTGGTGATCCTCGCTCTATCTTTTTCTTCGAAGAAGCGGGTTTAGATTATGTTTCTTGCTCACCTTATCGCGTGCCCGCAGCTCGCCTTGCAGCTGCTCAAGCAAAGTTGATGAAGAAGAGCTGAGAAATATTCTAGGGTTATTATAAGGTTGCTGTTTTAAGTTGCAAGAGACCGAACAATTCTAGCAATTGTTTCAAGGCTTGGGTTACCATTGGGGCTTAGGGCTCTTTTGAAAATGGAAACATCTTCTTCAAGTTTCATCCCCTCGCTTGCTCCTCGTGCGATGGCTTCGATGGCGTTGGTGTCGAGATCTATTTTTGGAACTTTCACTTGCCCTGTTGTTTCAGGTTTAGACGTTTCGGGACACATGATTTTTGAAACAATCATTCCTGCAAAGCACGAACAAAAACTTGCCGTGAGTAAGTGTCCTGCAATATCGGGAATGCGATCTTTGAAAAAGCCGATTTTATGAGTGTTTAATGTAAGGTTTGAACTGACTAGACGGGTAATTTATTATTTCCAAAAATTTTGCCAAATTATATTTCAAAATTTGATTTTTCTTCTTAAGCGTTTCAACTTTCTAGTAAGCATCCAACTCTTTATAAAGTACTGATACAGATACTCGCTCGTCGCTATCTTTCGAAAAATGATTTGCTTCATGAGAGAAGCTCTCTTTAGCCACCAAGTAGTAATGACCACAAGAGGTGAAAAATTCGGGGTAAGAGTTTTTGTATGAAAATAAACCTGGCTTGTGTAGGTATGCTCGTCGATGCCTAAGTTTGGGATCAAAGTCGAGTATCGCTAGGAAACCACCTGGCTTGAGAACCCTGTCCGCCTCTGCTAGAGATTTGAAAAGATCATTTCGGTCTACCAAGTAGAGACAAAATCCAAAATACACTAAATCATAAAACTCATCATCGTAAGGAAGAGATGAAGCAAGGCTTTGTGTAAGTTTTTGATTAGGAAATGTCTTTGTTCCTGTATCTACTGCCAAAGCCGAAGGATCTATACCGTATCCATCAGCTCCAAAAAAAGAACAGAGATCGTTTAGTTTTGCACCATTACCACATCCTATTTCCAGAATCTTTTTTATGGAGTCTTTGTGTTCGCACAAAACTCTTTTGATAGTATCGGTTTCGTAAAAATATTTTTTAGATGAAATAGAGTCATGATTTCTCTTGAACCAGGCATCACCTTCACTTTTTAGAAAAACTTCAGATTGATTTAATTCTTGATAAGTGTTTGATTTTTCATTCATTGTTGCTTCTCTTTAAGCCAGGAGTGTTAAGAAGTCTATAGAAAGTACTTAGCTGACTAGTAGTGCTTCGTTGATTTTTTGCTACTAGTTTTGCGGCTAATCAGGCTAGGTTTATGAAGAAAAGTTGCTTAAATTTTTTGAATTTGATCAGATCAAAGTTCGAGAGTTTGACTGAAACAAGTATTCTATTAGAAGCTAGATCGCAATGAATAATACAAAAAGTCATTTTGATATATTGGCAGCTAAAAAAGCTTATAGAGAAGGAAAAAACATTACAGAGTTACTTCGTCATCAAAAAAAACTTTCTCATAATACACCAGAAATCATCGAGACTGCTTATGATTTACAAGCTGGAACTTATATTGAACATATAACGAAAAATTCTAAGCAAGCATGCTTATATGCGGCTGAGCTCGCTGAAATACTCGACAATCATATAAAACCAGAATCAACGCTTCTAGATATTGGAACGGGCGAGCTAACCACATTGAGTTTAATGTTTTCTGCACTTAAAAACAAACCACAATCCATTTATGCTTTTGATATTAGCTGGTCTCGCGTATATAAGGGGACCGCTTTTGCTAAAGATAAGATGGGGAAAGATTATCAGCGTGTGACTCCATTTATTGGTGATATTAGTGAGATTCCTTTATTGGACAAATCAATAAAGATAACCACTTCAAGTCATGCTCTAGAACCAAATGGAGGAAGGTTAAATGAACTTATGAAGGAGCTTTTTAGGATAACGATTGAGAAGCTTGTCCTCTTCGAACCTTGTTACGAAATCAATAGCGAAGAAGGAAAGCAAAGGATGGATAGGCTTGGTTATATCAAAAACCTTGAAAAAGTTGTAACTGAACTAGGCGGAAAACTTGTGGAAAAAATTATAATCAAAAACACAATAAATTCTCTAAATCCGACTGCTTGTTTTGTTATTAAGCCTCCATCGTCTGTTACTGGGGTTGCCCAAAATAATAATGATATTATTTTTTCTGTGCCGGGAACAAATTTAATCCTACAAAAAAAAGAAGATTTTTATTTTTCACTTGAAACAGGGTTGTGTTACCCATCCTTGAGAAAAATTCCGATACTAAAATCTAATTGTGCGGTATTGGCTACCTCGCTTTGTGATTAGTTTAATACAACAAGCCTGCTACACAGGCGGAGATGAAGGTAGCCAAAGTGCCGCCGATGACGGCTTTGACACCAAGCTTAGCAAGGTGGGGGCGTTGGTTGGGGGCCATGACGCCGATGCCACCAAGTTGAATTCCGATTGATGAAAAATTTGCAAAACCGCAAAGAGCATAAGAGCAAATAATCATGGTTCGATCTGATAAAAGCGAACCATCTTTTGCAAGATGCACGTACGCCACAAATTCATTGAGAACCGTTTTTTCTCCCAAAAGTTTTCCAACAGTCATGGATTCAGCCCAGGGCACACCCAAGAGCCATGCAAACGGTCTGCACACATAGCCCATGATCAAAGAAAAGCTCAGGGGTTGTTCGATCCCAAGCCACAGCCCTAGCTTACCGATTCCTGCATCAAAAAGCGCAAGAATTGCAATAAAGGCAATGAGCATGGCCGCTACGTTGATAGCAAGCTTCATCCCCTCGCTTGCTCCTCGTGCGATGGCTTCGATGGCGTTGGTGTCGAGATCTATTTTTGGAACTTTCACTTGCCCTGTTGTTTCAGGTTTAG
>CAYOWH010000041.1:0-21264 GCA_964407615.1 uncultured Bacteriovoracaceae bacterium
CCTTACGGATGGGACAAGGTTGATCTTATTCCTAATCGTGGACAGAACCGTTTTGTGAGTGGACGGTCTTGGGAGAATAATTGGTTTGAAGATTATTCAAATCAAGAAGGATATTTGAATTTAGCAAATGGAACAGCTATTGGCTTAGAGGAAATGTCTCAAAAAGTAAGAATTGAATTTCATGATTTTGAAAGCATTACTCAAAGAACCAATCGTAAAGAGCTTTTTGAAAAACTCTATGCCCCTGTCACTGAACTTTTAAAAAAGTTTCCTTATGCTGATTTTGGAGATCAAGATTTTTTAAAAAAAATAAAATTTTCAAAACTTTATAATTATCAATTAGATTCAAAATTAGTTTCTGAATTAGAAAACCTCGAGCAAAATATTCCTCGGGTTATTCCTCTTTCAAATTAAAAATTAGAAAAAGTTTTAGGCGCTGCCCTTAAGCCAGCCTCTGCGTTCAAAATAAGTTTTTAAAGGAGCAGCTGTTGCTGATTCTTTTGCTTTTGGTAGATCCATCGGTGCTCCTTGAAAAACAATTTGACCACCTTCGTTTCCAGGGCCAGGGCCCATATCTATTAGCCAATCTGCGGAGGCAATGACATCTAAATTATGTTCAATCACACACACAGTGTTTCCTTGGTCGACAAGACGATGGAGAAGTTCAAGAAGTTTTTTAACATCTTGAAAATGGAGACCCGTAGTAGGTTCGTCTAAAAAGTAAATTGTTTTTCCTGTAGATCGCTTTGAAAGTTCTCGAGCAAGCTTAATACGCTGAGCTTCTCCCCCAGAAAGAGTTGTGCTGGATTGGCCGAGTTGTAAGTATCCTAAGCCTACATCAAGAAGTGTTTTTAGTTTTTGTTCTAAGACAGGTTGATTTTTAAAGTGCTCATAGGCTTCATCAATAGACATCTTGAGGACTTCGGAAATATTTTTTCCTTTAAAAAGAATTTCGTTAAGTTCTCTTCGGTATCTCCCCCCACCGCAGCTTTCGCACTCAACGAAAACATCGGGAAGAAAATGCATCTCAATTCTTTTTTGGCCCGCACCTTCACAGGTTTCACAGCGCCCGCCTTTTGTGTTGAAAGAAAAGGTTCCAGCTGAATATCCTCTGATTTGCGAATCGGGAAGTTGAGCATAGAGTGTGCGCAAGTGACTAAAAAGTCCTGTGTAGGTTGCAGGATTACTTCGCGGAGTTCTGCCAATAGCGCGTTGATCGACACGAATGGATTTTTGTAAATGCTGGGTCCCTTCAATTTTTTTAAAATTAAGGGCTTGTTTCGTTGTTGTTCCGTTAAGTTCTTTTGAAAGAGCAACTTCCAGAGTGTCTCGAGCGAGAGATGATTTTCCGCTTCCGCTCACACCTGTGAAGACAACAAAAAGACCAAGCGGGATTTCAGCACTTACGTTTTTTAGATTGTGCCCTGTGCAGCCTGTAATTTTTATTGCTTTGCTTTCTTTTTTACGAGGTTTTCTTTTTTCAAAAACAAGCTCTTTTCCTAAAAGAAAGTTAGCCGTGAGTGAGTTTTTAGATTTTTTTAAATCATTGGGAGATCCCGCCCAGATTAAATCTCCTCCAAAGCGACCCGCGCCAGGTCCAATATCAATTAAGAGATCAGAAGAGAGCATGGTTTCTTCATCGTGCTCAACAATCACAACCGTATTTCCCATATCGCGAAGTCGTTTGATACTTTTGAGAAGACGTTCGTGGTCTGCGGGATGAAGGCCGATACTTGGCTCGTCTAAAATATACAACACACCACTTAGCTCTGAGCCCAGTTGAGTTGCGAGTCTGAGTCTTTGAGCTTCTCCTCCTGATATAGTGCTGACTCTTCGATCAAGAGATAGATAAGAGACTCCGACGTTTTTCATAAAATCTAAACGAGGTAAGATTTCTTCAAGAATTCTTTTAGTGACTAAGTTTTTTTGATCGACATAAATTTTACTAAGTTCAATTTTTAAATCAGAAGCAGAAAGATTTGCCCACTCTGCAATATTTTTTCCTTGAAACAAAACCCAAAGAGCTTCTTGTCTTAGTCGGGTTCCCTTACAAGAAGAGCAGATTTGAGCTACTTCTTCTTCGTTTATTTCTTCGCCGTCTTCGTCGACTTCTTTTATTTTCTTTTTATCTTCGACTATCAGCCCTACGCCTCTGCATTTTTCGCACATTCCGTAAGGAGAGTTAAAAGAAAAGAGCCTAGGTTCAAGATCGGGAAAAGTTTTCTCAGAGGAGGAGGCTGCAATTTTTCTTGAAAAAAGTTTTTCGCTTTTATCAGCCAGAGAAATAATTTTTAACCAGCCCTCAGCGATTCGATCGATATGCTTGAAGGCGGTTGTAATTCTTTGGGCACTTTCCTCAGATCCAGCAACAATTGTATCTACAAGTAATTCGATATCATGGCTTTGGTAGCGCGAGAGTAGAATAGGATCAAAAAGATCTCGCATTTCTCCGTCAACGCGAACTTTAGAAAAACCTGTGCGTCTCCATCCCTCGAATTCTCTAAGAAATTCTCCCTTTTTTCCCCGAACAACACTTGCGTAAATTTGGAATTTTGTTCCCTTAGGGAGTGAGTCGATATGAGTTTGAATATCGTCGTCTGTATGAGGCTTTAGGGTTTCACCCGTATTTGGGTCTCTCACTTCTCCCACACGTGCAAAAAGAAGTCGGAGAAAATCGTAAATCCCTGTGACAGTTCCTACGGTTGAACGAGGATGAGCAGAAATAGTTTTTTGATCAATTGAAATACAAGGAGCAAGGCCGTCAATGAGATCAACGTCAGGTCTACTAAGTTGATCAAGAAATTGTCTTGCATAAGGAGAGAGGGATTCTAAGAATCTCCTTTGTCCTTCAGCAAATAAAGTATCAAAAGCAAGACTAGATTTTCCTGATCCAGATGGGCCAGTTATGACAATCATTTTTCCGTGGGGAAGATCGAGAGAAATATTTTTGAGATTATGTTCTCGTGCACCACGAATGACAATTTTCTCTGTCAGGTTATCTAGAGAAAATTCGTGAAGCGACATAATCGCTTCACCATAATCTATGAAGGTATTTCTAGGCGAGGAGAAAGTTGTGAAAGAATTTGTTCAAAATGACCCTTTACCTGTGAAAGTGCCTCAGAGCTGTTTCCCTCAAAACGCATCACCACAATAGGTTGGGTGTTTGAGGCTCTGATGAGTGCCCAGCCGAGTCCTGGAAATTTTACGCGTGCTCCGTCTATATCGAGCACGTTTTCTTGTTTAAAAGTTTTTTTGGCTAAAGAAACAAATTTTTCAACAAGGGCAAACTTTTCTTCGTCAGGACAATCCACCCTAAGTTCAGGAGTGTTATACACTTGAGGAAGCGCTTTAAGAAATTGATCAACACTTTCCGTAGAATTTTTGCTGTACGCTTCGATAAAACGAGCGCCTGCATAAATTGCGTCATCATATCCAAAAAATCGATTTTTAAAAAAGATATGACCAGACATTTCACCTGCTAATTCGGCACCTGTTTCTTTGAGTTTTGCTTTGATGAGACTATGGCCTGTTTTCCAAACAATAGGCTCTGCCCCCATTCTTTGAAGCTCATCATAAAGAATTTGGCTGCTTTTCACCTCAGAAATAATTTTTGCTTTGGGACTTTCTTTGAGTAAGTCGCGAGCAAGGTAAATTAAAATTTGGTCTCCAAAAAGAATTTCTCCTGTTGAAGAAACAACGCCAATTCGATCACCGTCACCATCAAAAGCAATTCCAAAAGCCGCATTTACTTCTTGAACCTTCTTTTGAAGGTGCACTAGGTTTTTAGGTACTGTAGGGTCGGGATGGTGATTTGGAAAATTTCCATCAAAGTCACAAAAAAGAGGAACAACATCTAGGCCAAGTGCCTTATAGGTTGCAACTCCAAGAGGACCAGCGGCTCCGTTACCAGCATCAACAACGACTCGAATTTTTGAAGGGTTCTTAATTTTTAAATTATCTACACTAAATCGAATATAAGCTTCACTTCGATCGACAGAGGAAGCTTTGTGGCTAAAAGAGCTTGGGGCTTGAGACATGTATTTTTCAACAGGAGTTTTTAATTTTTGAATCTCTTCTCCATAAATCGCCGCATCGCAAATCACCATTTTAAATCCATTAAATTCGGGAGGATTGTGGCTTCCTGTTACCATGATTCCACTCGAACAGGGAAAGTCTTTGTTTTTTTCGTGAGCAGCAAAATAAAGAAGTGGAGTAGGGCCAGGATTAAGCATACGAACGCTGATTCCACCGGCCTCGAGACCAGCAGTAAGAGTTTTTGCAAGCCTAGGACTTGAAACTCGAACGTCTTGACCAACAAAAATAGTGTTTTGGTTTTTACTTTTTAAAAGATCCGCTACGGCTCTACCAAGAGCCCATGTGAAATTGTTTGTCAGTTCTGTTTCTGCGATTCCTCTAATGTCGTATTCCCTAAATAATTTAGCAAGGCTCATAAGAGATTATTCTATAGCGGATTGATTGTAACTTCGAGTTCGTTCTTTTTTTTCTCTATCCAAATTTTGAACTTTTTATCGAGTTCTTCTTCCTCAATCGAATCCTTAAAACGTTCTTTGACAGCTAAAAACTGTTCGTCGCTACCTTTGCGAGTGTTTTCAACAAGGAGAAGCTGAAGCTTATCTCCTTTTTTTAAAGGTCCAAAAGCATCTCCCGATTGAGAGGCAGAGGAGAGTTGCTTTTTAAAAGCTTCGGAAACTTCTTCTATCGGTAACCAGCCCAATTCAACATATCCGGGATAATCTTTGAGTTTTTCAGGAGGAACCTTACCGCTTTTAAAACGATTTTTGATGTTTTCGAGAAGTTTTAGATTTTCTGAAGAATTTTTTTCAATGATGATTCCAAGTTTAAATTCCACAGGAGCTTTATTTTTGTAAATATTTTTAAGCTCTTCTTCGCTCAAAGTAGATCCTCCAGTTTGAATTTCGCGATGAAACAAGGAGCGTCTTTCTATAGAGCTTTTGAGAGCGTTAAAGTAATTTTCAAAATCGACTCCTTGTTGCTTTAACATTTGTTTGAGCTGATTTGTGGAAAATTTATTTTTTTTGGCAATTCCATCAATTTCTCTGTTTACACTTTCAGCAGAAATATCAGAGCCAATTTCCTTTAATCGTGCTCGTATCACTTGATTCTCAACAAGATGGTTGAGAAGTTTTTCATCTGTAAGCTGGCCTTCAATTGGGTAAAAGTTTTTAAGCAAGGGGCTTTTCTGAATTTGTAGTCTAAGGCTTTGAATGTCAGAGAGGAGAATAGCTTTTCCTTGAACAACGGCAACAATTTTATCGAGAACTTTAGCGTTCACAAAGACAGATACAAAAAGAGAAAAAAGGAATATAGTTTTAAGGGCTTTCATTTACAAAAAGAGGCTAATCGATGACGACAGATGAATCAAAAAAAGAAAAGGGAAGCCTTTGGGCTTGGATAGGATCTATTTTTTTGTGGTTTATCACGCCCACGGGCGCAAGTGTTCTTTGGCAGAAATGGCTTGATGCTCGTGAAAAAGAAAGCAAAGAACAAGAAGCTGAAAAAAAGCCAAAAATTAAAAATTAAAGATTGTTTAAATCAGTTTTGACAGCATATTTCTTTTTTAAATTGTTAAAATAAGCTTCGTAAACGTCTCGACCTTTGATCTCTTTTATAGAGCGGACAATAAAGTTTTTGTATTCTGTGTCTAGTCCGCTATAGGGTTTGATGCCCTCAAGTTGGATAATATGAAACCCATAAGGCGTCTCAACCACATTGCTGATTTTGCCTGGCTCTTTAAGTGCTAACGCTGCTTCATAGTATTCAGGAACGAGTTTATTGCGTCCTGACCATTCAACAAGACCACCGTATTTTGCATCTGGTCCTTCAGAAAATTCACCCACCATATCTACGAAGTTCTTTTTCCCAGTTGTGATGAGTTTGTAGGCATTTTGAGCTCGAGTTTTTACTTTTTGAACATCGTCATTTTTCATTTGAGGAGATGTTAAAAAAACAATTTGTCGAGTTCTCAGAAGGGGGCTTTTCTCATAATATTCTTTGATGTCGCTATCGGGAACATTAAGAGCGTCTATTTTAGGTTTGATTTCTTTTTGAACGAGTGTTTTGTACATTAAAATTTCATATTGATCTTTGAGCATAGGATCTTTATCAACGCCTTTGTTTTTTGCTTCCTGGAGAGCCAGTTCAAAATTAACAATGTTTGAGAGAACTTCTTCTTTGCTTGGAGCCTGTCCGGGAAGACTGAGCGCTTTATTTTGTTCGTAACGTTGTTTGAATTCTTCGACGGTAATTGTTTTTTCGCCAATCACCGCAACTGAATTTGCACCAAATGCCTGAAAAGTTGAAAAAGAGAGTGCTAATAAAGATATACGCTTGAACATATTTTCATTCTAATCTTCAGGGTAAAGCCTGCAAGTCATGCTTTTGGCAGTGAGCCAAAAGTCAGAGCCTCTTTTATTCGTTTCCTAGAGAAGAGTTTCAAATTGGGAAAGTGCCGAATCGACGTTTTTTAAAAGACTTTCTTCTGAGGGTTGGTCTTGGGTTGGATTTTTAATCAGAAGCTTTCCGTCTGGTGAGAGTTGAAAGTGTTTTGGATATTTAAGAGCTCGATCAACAAGTTTTTCACGAGAAAGTGGAGAGGAAGCATCAAAAACGACCGTCACTCCACTTTTGCCACTCGCGAAGCTTCGGATTCGAAGTCTTCTTAGTACGCAAACAATTTTCATCACCTTTGAAAGGTTACAAACACTAAGGGGAGGCTGTCCAAAGCGGTCTTCGAGTTCTGCAAGAATTTGATCAACAGCTTCTTCGTTTGCGGCAGATGAAAAACGCCTGTAAATACTCAATCGAAGAGAAATCTCTTTAATGTAAGTTTCTGGAATAGCAGTGTCCAAAGAAAGTTGGATTTCTGGTTCGAAATCTCGTTCAAGCGCTTCACCCTTTAGTTCAGCAATTGTTTCTTGAAGAAGTTCAAAATAAGATTCACTTCCAATTAAAGACATATGACCACTTTGAGAATCTCCCAGCACTTCGCCTGCGCCTCTCAAATCTAAATCATGGCTGGCAATGGTAAACCCTGATCCTAAATCTTGATAAACTTCTAGAATTCCTAGACGTTGTTCGGCTTCGGGTGTTACAGCACCCGTTTCAGGTAACAAGAGATAGGCATAGGCTTTGCGGTCACTTCGCCCCACTCTTCCGCGAAGTTGATAAAGTTGTGAAAGCCCAAAATTAGCAGCATTTTCTACGATGAGAGTATTAGCATTTGAAACATCAAGACCTGCTTCAATAATGGTTGTTGTAACTAAAACTTGTGTTTCCCCTCTGTAAAACTTAATCATTTTATCTTCGAGAGTTGTTTCTTCCATTTGGCCATGAGCAAAATCAATTTTAATATCTGGAAGCAACTTGCTTAAATCCTCAAATGTTTTTTCTATCCCCTTAACTCTGTTAAAGAGATAAAAAACTTGTCCTCCGCGTTTTGTTTCGAATTCAATAGATTCCTTGATCAGGGAGGCATTTTTACGAAGAACATGAGTTTTGACGCTTAAGCGATCTTGCGGAGGAGTTGTCATGACAGAAAACTCACGAAGTCCAGACATCGCCATACTTAACGTACGAGGAATGGGAGTTGCGGTCATTGAAAGAACGTGTACGTTTGTTCTCATTCGTTTGAGTTTTTCTTTGTGAATCACTCCAAAACGCTGTTCTTCATCAATCACAATTAGGCCAAGTTTCTTAAAAGAAACGTCTGTGCTCAACAGGCGATGAGTTCCAACAACAACGTCTACTTCCCCCTTACTTAGTTTTTCTAAGATTTCTCGAGATTCTTTTTCAGTATTAAATCGTGAAAGAGCAGCAACTTTAAAACCGAATTCACCAAGTCGAGTTTTAAAAAGTCGCTCATGTTGAGCAGTAAGGAGAGTTGTGGGGCTTAAAACAGCAACTTGATACCCTGCAGACACAACAGCATGAGTGGCCCTAAGTGCAACTTCAGTTTTTCCATACCCAACATCGCCGCAGAGAAGCCTGTCCATAGGGTGACCCGATTCAAGATCTTGAAAAATAGAAGAAATAGCTTTCTCTTGATCGGGTGTTTCATCGTAAGGAAAGCTCGCTGCAAATTCTTGAATTTTTTCTGGATAGGGAGAAATTTTAAGTCCTGTTGCCAGGGATCTTTGAGCATAAAGTGTAAGAAGTTCTCCGGCAAAAGCAAGAATTTCTTTTTTAACTTTTTCCTTTTTGGTCTTCCATGTTGTTCCGCCGAGTTTATCCATCTGGGCGTCTGAAACTTCAGCTCCCGAATAACGATGAATTTGACGGAGTTGTTGTACCGGCACATAAACCTTGCCGTCTTTATAAAGAAGTTCGATGAGATCGTTTGACCTTCCTTGAATATGAAGGCTCTTCAGACCCAGGTATTGTCCAATTCCGTGTGTAGAATGAACAACCATATCGCCTTCTCGAATGTCTCGGAAAAAGATTTCTTTGGAACTTTTAGTTTTTTGAGAGGTTCTTTTTTTTGAGTTTCGATGGGTTCCAATGATGTCCGCTTCACTTAGAACATAAAGTTTTTGAGACGGAACTCTAAAAGATCTTTGAGTGTTTCCAATGGTCCAATGAAAGCCTTTTTGTTGAGGGATTGAATTTTCTTTTTTGTCGAAGTGAACACCGTAGGGAGAAAGAAGGAATTCTAATCTTTCCATTTGAGAGACACTGTGAAAAATAAAAAGGACAGACCATTCTTGTGCTTCTAAAAGAAGGTTTTTTGCAAAGCTTTCAATTTGATGAGACTTCCAGAGAGATGACAAACTAGAAAGGTCTGCGCTGACAGTTAGCGGATCATTGTATTTTTCTTGGCCTCCATCAGTTGTTTGCAAAGAAAGGATGGAGGCTTTCTCTTTAAGAAGCTTTAAAAATTGAGTTGACTCTTCAGAGTCTTGAAAAAAATCTTTTGGAAGAGGAGCTATGTCTCCTACGGACTGAGCAAGAGAAAGTTTTTTTTCGCTTTGATGAAGGGAAAGCCTCCATTTTTGAAAAAAACTTTGGAGATCAAGAATGACAGGGTTTCTCCCAAGAGTGCTAAGTGAAAGGGTTTGGCTTTTTTCTAGAAAAGACCAAAGTTCAAAGCCTAAGGGAAATACTTTATTTTTTGTATAGGACTCACTGAGAAGAGCCGAAACGCTTTCTTTTTGTTCGGATGGATAAGCGTGCTCCATCATATAAGACCTAAGTTTGCTTCTAAAATGAGCAATGTCTTTTGGTAAAAAATCTCTAGCTGGAAGAAGCTCAAAAGAATCGATGTTTTGCTCTCTCAGTTGGGTTTGGGGATCAAAAAAAGAAAGGCTTTGAACACAATCATCGTTCAAGTCGATTCTTATGGGAAGTTCTTCAAGAAAAGAATAAACATCTAAAACACTTCCTCGAGAGGCATACTGACCTGGAATTTCAACAACCTCGGCCTCTTCGTATCCAAGTAAAATAAGTTGAGCAATAAGATTTTCACGCTGAATTTTTTGATGGAGGACGAGAGTTTCAGTCTTTAACTCTTCAAAGGGATTATGAAGGCCTTTTTCAAAAAGAGCGGGAAGTGTCCAAATGAAAAAAGAATCAGAACTTTTTTTAAGGTGATAAAAAAACTTGAGACGTTCTTTTCTTTCAAAAAGAGCTGGCCTTCTTTGAGTATGAGCTTCGATATCGAGTGGAGGAAGTATGAATGTTTTTTCTTTATTCGATTTTGTTGAACTAGAAGGCGATTCGGCATTTGTTTCGAGAAAAAAAAGCAATTCGTTGCGCAGTTCTTCAGCAATTTCTTGGTTCAAGCAAAGGAGTGAGGCGCCCTTGGGGAAACGTAAAAAAATTTCATATGCAAGTGCGGATATGTTTGGAATTGAACCCGCACTAAATCTCTGAAGACTCACAACAGATTAGTTTAGTAATGAAATACTAGCGGGTCTATGAAAGTTATTGAACACGAATCATTTTCAGGAGTTTGGCTTGTCTTTCGCTCAGTTCTTTCTGGCTGAGTCTCATGAGCCGCTGAATGCCAAAATCTTCAACTGTGAAGCTTGCCATCACACAGCCACTTAAAACCGCCTGCCGAAGCGTATTTTCCCACAGCTCAGGATTTTTTGAAGCAAGATCTCTCGAAATTTCCGAATTCGCTAAGTAACCCATGAAGGCTCCCGCAAAACTATCTCCTGCACCTGTAGGATCTACAACTTTATCTACCAAAAAGGCAGGGGCGAGGAAGGTTTCTTTTTGAGTAAATAAAGCAGCTCCGTATTCGCCTCTTTTGATAATCACAACAGAAGGTCCCATAAGAAGAATTTTTTTTGCAGCTCGCTCCAGTTGTGTTTCTTCGGAGAGCAAATAGGCTTCGGTTTCGTTGATGGAAATAATATCTACTCGAGAGAGGGTTTTTTTAACTTCATGAGGTTTGCCCGTGATCCAAAAATTCATACTGTCGCAAGCAATAAGCTTGGGCTTGCTGGCTTGATCTAAGACACTTTGTTGAAGAATAGGGTCAATGTTAGCCAAAAAAAGATAAGGGGCATTTTTATGGTGTAGAGAGAGTTTGGGATCAAAGTGTTCAAAAACGTTGAGGGAGGTGTTGAGCGTTTTTGCTTCGTTCATGTTTCCATCGTAAGAGCCTACCCAGTGAAAAGTTTTTCCAGGAACAACTTGAACGCCAGAAATGTCGATATTTTTTTCTGCTAACCATTGAAGGTGGCTTTTGGGAAAATCTTCGCCCACAACACCCACAACATGAATAGGAGCAAAAAAAGAAGCCGCAATCGAAAAATAGTTTACAGAGCCCCCAAGTGTGGATTCAACTTTTCCAGCAGGCGTTTGAATACTATCAAAAGCCATCGAGCCAACAGTGAGAATTGCATTTTTTGGAGAAAGTGACATAGGCACACAGGATAGCCAGGCTTTTACGAGGGGACAAATTACAAAAACCTCAAAATAATGCAGAGCGAAACTTTTCTTTCTTTAAAAAAACTTGATGCAAATTCACAATGATGCGCGAGATTGCTTTACCGAATGCCGTCTTGTGATAAAACCCCAAGAGATGCTCCAGGAATTTGGAAACGCCTTTGCTTTTATTGCCTTAGCTGCTTCCCTCCCCCCACTTATTTTGTGGGTTTCAAGTTTTTTTCGTCCAAGTTTTCCTTATTCAGGAAAGCTCGAAAGTTATGAATGTGGAGAGCAACCTATCGGAAGTGCTTATGTCATGTTCAACAATCGCTTTTATTTGGTTGCGATTGTTTTTTTAGTCTTTGATGTAGAAGTCGCTCTTTTATTTCCAGTATTACAACTTTTTCGCTCCTCAATCGAAGCAGCTTCTCCTATGGCAATTCAAATTTTTACGCTTTCCTTTTTGTTTATAGGAATACTGTTTTTGGGTCTTATTTATGAGCTTAAGAAAAAAGATATTGATTGGATCAAAGACAGTGCAGATCGCACGGAAGCTTTTAAACAAACAGAGCATTTCAAGAGTAGGACTTATCAATGACATTAGCTGACTTATTAAGCGATGGTTTTACTGTTCTTACAGGATATATCGCTCCTCATATTGTTTTTTCAATTTTATCTGCAGTTGTAGTGATTCTTCTTTTTGCAATGCCGGTGGGAGGTATTTGCACGTATCTTGAACGAAAAATTAGTGCCGATTTTCAAGAGCGCATTGGTCCCAATCGCGTGGGTCCAATTGGCCTTCTTCAATTTTTTGCTGATGGCATCAAAATGTTTTTGAAAGAAGATATTGCAAATAAAAATGCTGATTTGTTTGTTTACAATATAGCCCCAACTTTGGTTATGGCGGGAAGCTTGGGAGCTTTTGCGGTCATCCCTTTTGCAAAACATGTAATGGGTGCAGATCTGGATATTGGTGTTTTTTATGTGATGGCAGTGAGTTCTCTTGTTTCTCTGGGAATTTTGTTGGGAGCTTGGTCTTCCGAAAATAAATGGTCACTTCTGGGCGGAGTTCGTGCTGCAGCTCAAATTGTTTCTTACGAAATTCCTTTGGGAATTGCTGTTTTAACAGTCGTGATGGTTGCGGGCACCATGAATATTGGAAAAATGGTTGAGCTTCAAACTTGGCCAAGTGGTGAAGGCGGACATTTTTGGTTCATTTTTCACAACCCCTTTATTTTTATAAACTTTTTTATTTATTTCATTGCATCACTTGCAGAGTGTAACCGAACTCCTTTTGATTTAGCGGAGGCTGAGTCTGAGCTGGTCTCGGGTTTCAATACAGAGTTTAGTGGAATGCGCTTTGGGCTTTATGCTCTTGCTGAGTTTTCGGACGTGATTATGTTTTGTTGCATAGCAACGGCTTTGTTTTTAGGTGGATGGAACCTGCCGTTTATCAATCTCGCAGATATTCATCTGGGCTGGAAAATACTTGGTGGCAACGTTGACGTCATTATTCAAAGTCTCTTTATGATCGGAGTTTTCTTGGCAAAAGTTGCTGTACTTGTGTTTGTGGTGATGTGGCTCAGATGGACTTTACCTCGGCTTCGAGTCGATCAATTAATGTCGTTGTGTTGGAAATACCTTATTCCCATAGGTTTGTTCAATTTGATGGGAGCGGCTCTCTGGATGCTTATTTTTCACGGACGGGGAATGATTGAGGTATTGGGCTTGGCGGGAGGCGCGCATTAAGTATGAAATTAATTGACCTTATGACTCTTCTCCTTGGCGTTGGAGCCGTGTTGACTTCGTCGATTGTTGCTTTTCATCCCAACATTTTATACGCAGCGATTTCGTTAGCCTTTACGTTACTTTCGGTTGCGGGTTTTTATGTTGTACTTGGTGCTGATTTTCTCGCAGCTGTTCAGCTCATTATTTATGTGGGCGGAATCATTGTCGTGATTCTTTTTGCCATCATGATGTCTGAAAACATTTATCGCGCTCGTTTTTTGGATCAGGCACGAAAGTATTTTGTTCCAATAATTTTTTCGACGGCTCTTTTTTGGGCTCTCTTCAAACTTATATCAAAAACAAAATTTTCTTTGGTTGCGGAACCTGTAAGAGAACCAATATCGGCTTCTGTTGGACAAGCGCTCACAACTCTTTACGCTCTTCCCTTTGAGTATGTTGCTCTTTTCCTTTTGGTGGGACTTGTGGGAGCTGTGATTGTCGCTCGACCTGATTACAAAGAAATTCAATACAAAGATGAAGGATCTAGCAAATGAGCGGCTTGGCAAATAACTTATCTTTTTATTTAGTTGTGAGTGCGATCATGTTTGTTTTTGGAATCGTGGCGGCGCTCTCTCGTAAAAACACAATTGGTATTTTTATGGGAGTTGAACTTATTTTAAATGCGGCGGCATTAAATTTTGTTGCTGTTAAGCTTCTACAGACAAAAGCTGCTGCTTCTCCTACTCAAGACGGAGCAATTTTCTCTCTTTTTATTATCGTGATGGCTGCGATAGAGGCGGCTGTTGCCTTGGCAATCGTTTTGCGTGTCTTTGGCGTTAAAAGATCAATTGATCCGGATGGAATGGCGAGGCTTAGAGGATAAAATGACTACCAATATAAGTTTAGCTCTTTTGATTCCGTTGTTTCCTCTTCTTGCTTACTTTGTACAAGTTTTCGTAGGAAAGAGACTTCCGCGAATGGGCGATTGGGTCAGCTTAGGAGCAATTTTTTTATCTTTTGTTGCCGCAACTAGAATATTCTTTTCGATGTTCAGTCACTTTGATCCTGCATGGGTCGAAACGTGGCATTTCACATGGTTTGATCTTGCGTCTCTCAAAACACCCTTCAAGTTAGAGATAGGGGTGCGCATCGACAATATGTCTTCAATCATGTTGTTTATGGTTACGCTTTGTTCGACGTTGATTCATCTTTTTTCTACGGGCTATATGCGCAATCATCATGGTGAACCCGAAGATGGTTATCGATATGCAAGCTTTTTTGCCTATTTGTCTCTTTTTACTTCGGCAATGCTTGGGCTGATTATCTCTGACAACCTATTTACCCTTTTTATGTGCTGGGAGTTGATGGGTCTTTGTTCTTATCTCTTAATTGGTTTTTATAGACACAAAATTTCAGCTGCTAACGCAAGCCTTAAAGCGTTTATGACCACGCGGGTAGGTGATTTAGGGTTGTTTACGGGAATGCTCATGCTTTTCACTTTGCCTTTAGCAAATGGTCAGGCTCTTGGATCTTTTCGCTTTGATGATATTTACGCAGCTATTCAGGCTGGACAATTTAATTTTACAATTGGCGGCTTTCAGGCAGCAGCAGTTATTGGGTTGCTGATTTTTTGTGGAACTGTTGGAAAATCTGCACAGTTTCCACTTCAGGTTTGGTTGCCTGATGCAATGGAAGGTCCCACGCCTGTTTCGGCTCTTATTCATGCGGCAACAATGGTTGCGGCAGGCGTTTATTTAATTTTGAGAATGTTTCCTCTTCTACAAGTAGGAGGAGTGCTGACAATTGTTGCCTATGTGGGAGCATTCACGGCACTTTTTGCCGCAATTCTTGCAATTAAACAAAATGATATTAAAAAAATTCTCGCTTATTCGACGCTCTCTCAACTGGGTTACATGGTTATGGCGGTTGGACTGGGTGCTTACCAAGCTTCTTTCATGCATTTGATCACACATGCTCTTTTTAAAGCGTGTCTTTTCATGAGTTCAGGTGCGGTGATCTATGCCATGCACCATGAACAAGACATTCGTCATATGGGCGGATTGCGAAAAAAAATACCTATTACTTTTGCGTGCATGTTCATTGCGACTCTTGCGATTTCTGGAGTGCCTTTGTTTAGCGGATTTGTTTCAAAAGATAAAATTCTTGTCGCAGCTTATGCTTTTGGAATTTTGGATCACTCGCAACATTTCTTTATTCCCTTTGCGGGTTTTTTAACAGCAGGGTTAACCGCTTTTTACATGTTTCGTTTGATCTTCAAAACTTTTTTTGGAGAGCCCCATGATCATCATCATTACGAAGAGGCGCATGAAGTTTCTTTTAATATGTTTGTTCCGCTTGTTGTGTTAGCGGGACTTTCTTTGTCTGTTCTTTTCACAGGAAGTCTCACGGGTGGGTTGCTCGGCGAAGGTGATTTTATTTTTAAAGGAGCTAACAACTGGTTTGAAAATCTTGTAACAAATGCTTCTTTTTCGACGGGACATGGAGAAGCTTGGCACGAGCACCTACACCACGCTCACATGCCAGGCATGGTCCTCTCTTTGATTGTGGCTTCAATTGGAATTGTTTTTAGTTATCTTGTCTTTTGTACAAAGAAAATTTCTGCCGAAAAACTTGCAGGTCTTTGGCCTCGTTTTGTACATAAAGCAATTGATAACCTTTATTTCTTCGATTGGTTTTATATCAAAATTCTAATTCAAAAAGGGTTTATGCCTTTTTCTTCTTTTTGTGCAGCTTTTGATGACAAGGTAATTGATCAGGGAGCTGTGGATGGGGTGAAAGATGCAACCCATGTTACAAAAGATGTTGCTGGAATTCTCGTTGATGATGTTTTAATCGATGGACTTTTGGTGGACGGAGTTGGAGGCGCAATGCCAACGGCTCTGGGATCTACATTGCGGACCTTACAAAATGGTAAAGTTCAAAGATATTTACTGGTAGCAGTGGCGGCTTTAGTTGTCGTTCTTATTTGGAGAGGTTTTTAGTATGAATCATGTTCTCAGTTGGATAACGTTTTTTCCTCTTTTAGGAATTTTTTCAATTTTGTTTGTTCCTAAAGGAAAAGATAATCTCATCAAATGGATTTCAGCGGGAGTGACTCTTGTTCCTCTCTTGCTAGCTTTAAAGCTTACAACTCTTTTCAATTATGCTGAGGGTAGTTTTCAATTTATTGAAAAAGCTCTTTGGATTCCCTCTTTGAACGTGGAGTTTCATTTAGGAATAGACGGAATGAGTTTCTTGATGGTTTTGCTGGCAACTCTTTTGAGTTTTCTATGCATTTTTGCAAGTTGGAATATCAAGAAACAAGTTAAAGGGTATTTTTGTATGTTCCTTCTTCTTCATGTGGGGATGTTGGGTGTTTTTTGTGCCCTTGATTTCTTTTTGTTCTACGTTTTTTGGGAAGTGATGCTTTTACCCATGTATTTTCTTGTGGGAATTTGGGGTGGAGAGAGAAAAGAATATGCAGCGATTAAATTCTTTTTGTACACACTTTTTGGATCTGTCTTGATGCTAGTTGGGTTACTTGCACTTTATTTTTATAGTACTGGACCAGATGGAACAGCACCTGCAACCTTCGACCTTGTTCAACTTTCAAAAATTAATTGGTCTCAATATACGTTGAACTTTTTTGGATTAACGATGCCTTTCGATAAAGCCGTATGGGTTTTGTTGTTTATGGGATTTGCTGTAAAAGTTCCGATTGTTCCTTTTCATACATGGCTCCCTTGGGCTCACGTACAAGCTCCAACGGCTGTTTCCGTTATTCTTGCGGGTGTTCTTTTGAAAATGGGTATTTATGGATTTTTGAGAATTAATTACTGGCTTTTGCCTCAGGCGACTCAGTACTTTGCCTACGCTTTAGCTGTTATGGGGGTCGTGAACATTGTTTATGGAGCGCTCTGTGCAATGGCGCAGAAGGATTTAAAAAAACTCGTTGCTTATTCTTCTGTAAGTCACATGGGTTATTGCTTGTTGGGTATGGCTGTTTTTACGGCAGCAGGAATGCAAGGTGCTATTTTGCAAATGTTTAATCACGGACTCTCAGCAGCCATGATGTTCATGCTCGTAGGGGTTCTTTACGATCGCCTACACCACCGATCAATTGTCACGGTAGATGGGAAACCTGGCTTTGGAGGAATTGCACAGAAGTCTCCTATCATCACCGCTGTTTGGATGGTGGCTGTTTTTTCAAGCTTGGGTCTTCCAGGACTTAATGGATTTATCTCTGAAGCGATGGTTTTCCTAGGGGCCTTTCCTGTTTATCGAACATTAACCGCTATAGCAGCTCTTGGAATTTTGCTCACAGCTGCTTATTTGTTGTGGATGGTTCAAAGAGTCTTTTTGGGTCCTTATGTAGCTCTTCATAAAGATGAAAGCGGACACTATCATCCTGCCGGAGAAATTGATCCTATTCGCTGGAATGAATGGGTTGTTTTGATTCCTCTTGCGGTTCTTTGTTTGTGGATCGGACTGGTTCCTCAGCCGCTTATCAATATTTTTAAAGTTTCTTCTAATGTGATTACGGAGAGTCTCCGCTAATGAATTCTGTAGCTGCTGTTTCAAGTTTAATGGATAGCCTGAAATATTTGGGACCAAATTTAGTAATGGCTATAGGTAGCCTTGTTTTATTGATGGTTGGTCTTTGGGTTCGCTCTTCTTGTGTTTTGACGATTCTTACGGGAGTTATTTTAGTAACAGCAGCAGCGTTGAACATTCCTCTATTGGGGCTTTCTTCGACTCAATATTTTAGCGGATTGGTTTATCATGATGCTTTTAGTTCTTTTTTTGGAATCATCATTCCAATGATTATCTTGTTTGCTGTTGTGATGGGACATTATTCAAAAGAACTTCTTGAAGACAGAAAAGCAGAGTATATGAGTTTGCTTTTAGCTTTTGGTTGCGGTCTTCTTTTTATGTCTTCTTCGAATCATTTTTTGATGCTCTATCTGGGAATAGAGATGGTTTCGGTGTTGAGTTACGCCTTGGCTGGTTTTCATCGTGAACGACAAGCTTCCGTTGAAGCATCTATGAAATATGTTGTGTATGGGGCTCTCGCAACAGGAATCATGATCTTTGGAATGAGTTTGATGTATGCCGTTTCTGGAGAGCTTACGATTTCTGGAATGAGAAATTTTGTTCATTCCCTACCTGCCGATTCAATATCTTATTTGTTTTGGGCGGGAGTTATTTTTTCTTTTGCAGGATTTGGTTACAAAATCAGTGCTGCTCCCATGCACATGTGGACGCCTGACGTTTACGAAGGTTCGCCCACTCCTGTTGCTGCGCTTTTTTCTGTGGCCCCCAAAGCTGCAGGTTTTGCGTTATTAATTCGTTTTTTTGTTGTGGGACTTTCTTTACCTGTTGTGGATCAAGATCTTGTCTTAGCTCTTACAAAAAATGCGACTCAGCCTGCCTATCTAGCGGGGGGTGTGGTTTCTTGGTCAAAGTTTTTAGTCATCTCTTCTGTCTTCACGATGTTCATGGGCAACCTTGCAGCTCTTGGGCAGACTTCTGTAAAGCGGATCCTTGCTTATTCAAGTATTGCGCATGCGGGATATATGTTGCTCGGTCTTACTTCTCAAAACAAAGAAGGTCTTTCGGCAATCATGTTTTATGTTGTCGTTTACTGCACAATGAATCTAGGAGCTTTTTGGGTAGCCTCACTTGTTGAAGATCGTATGGGTGGAGATTCCCTTAGGGAATTTAAAGGACTTGCTAAAAAAGCACCTCTCTTGGCTATTCTCATGTCCGTGTTTTTATTTTCTCTTGTGGGATTGCCTCCGTTTGTTGGTTTCATTGGAAAGCTTTATTTGTTCATCGCAATTTTGGGCCAAAAAATGTACGGACTTGCCATGCTTGCCGCTGTGAATTCAGTGATTTCGCTTTATTACTATGCAAAAATTTTAAAAGCGATGTTTCTTGAAAAAGTATCAGAGGGAACGCTCAGTGTTCAGTCTCAAATTCCAAAGCTCATTCTTGTGATGCTCTTTATCTTGGCTGTCCCAAATTTGGTTTTTGGTCTTTATTGGGAGCCTCTGATGTCGTGGGCTACAAGTTCTTTAGTCTTTGCTCGCTAATTATTAAAATCTTCTTGGAAAAAACAATTTGTTCAATGATAGCTCCAGCTCTTTTCTGATAACAGGTTTAACTCTGAGTTAAACAGTTTATAGCCATGTGTGTTGTATTTAGTATTTTGAAATAAAAGCTCAGAATTACCATCGTTATCATAGTCCCCTGCGTCTACTAATCGAAGCTCCTGATCAATCCTTTTCGCTGAATTATTTTTAGAATTGTAAAAATAAAGTTGGCTTAACACTGGTCCTTCTGCCAGCCCACATTCATAATGTGCCAAGGAAACTAAATAGAGACCATCTCCATTTTTATTTTCGTATGAAGTGCTCATTTCAATAAGTTTTTCTGGATAATTCCAGACACGTTTTAATACTTTTTCTTCTTTGCAGAGCGAATAATGCGGAAAATCTTTTTTAAATTCTTTAAGAATAAGTGATTTTTTTTCAGGAGATGGTTTAATCTTTTTCCAATTGTCTGGATCTTTGTAGTTTCCTTCATGGACAACAACCAAGGGCCTTCGTAACTTTTCTGGACTAAGCCAACCTGAGAATTCTAAATAGTCTTGATAAGATTCAAAAGCAGACGGGGTTTTAAGTACGTATAAACCTCCTTCAAGCTTTGTTTGTATGTTTCCCTTATTTTGGCCGTTCCAGGCAATTATCCAATTTTCAGTTGAATTTGGAGAAGTTGGTTTCCATGAGGAAGCGTTTGTTTTTTCAAAAGCAAACTCTACAATCCGAGTGCCTTTTTGAATATTTCTAGAATCTTCAAGAATTCCTATTTTGGTAGCAGCTTTACCCATTTGCATAAGAGTATTGTTTAAAAGAAGAAAGAAAAGAAATAATCTACTTTTCATTGATTCAAGATTAAGTTCCGTAAAAGCTTCTCACAAGTCTACTCAAAGACTCGTATTATAAATCTTGTGCAGAAAGTCGTTCTTATTGTCTTTATTGATGAAGGGGTAACAAATTAAGAATCTTAGGGGGGCCTTCCTTGAAGCTTTCCTATTTGATAATTGCCACTCTAGGGGCTTGGAGCTATGAATTAAGGTGGGCTTTTGCCCATTTTGATGACTACACCTGATACAAACCTCTTAGGAATTTTTGTCATGTTTGCCTTTGCCTCTGTTGTTGTGGGCGGAGCTTTTTTTGTGGGACGATTTTTGGGTCCGCGGAGATTATTTGGCCCTAAAATTATGTCTTACGAATGTGGAATTACCCCCACGGGTGAGGCCCGAGATCGTTTGAGTGTAAAATACTATCTCGTTGCTATTTTATTTTTGTTGTTCGACCTAGAGGCAGCCTTCTTGCTTCCGGTTGCACTTGCTTGGCCTCAGCTTAAAGCTGTGGGAATAGTGGGTATGCTCACAACTTTATTCTTTCTTGTCTTTTTTGTTTTAAGCATTTGGTATGAGTATCGTGCCGGTGCTGTGGAATGGGAGCCTTCATAATGGCAACGCAATTTGAAAGTTTTTTTGAAGAATTAAAAAGTAAATATAATCTTACAATCAGAGAATCGGCTCCTTCTGAGCCTGAGCTCAAAGCAAGTGTTCAAAATTTCAAAGAACTTTTGAAGGATCTTCAATCTCGTGGATACGTTCACATGGCTGATTTAACAGCTTATGATGAATTTCCTGCTTCTCCGCGTTTTCATGTTGTTTATGAATTGATTTCCATGGAAAGTAAAAAACGTTGCTCCGTTGTGGTTCCTGTCTCTGACGAAGAACCTAAGATTGCTACGGTTACCGACATCTGGAAAGGTGCTGGTTGGTTAGAGCGAGAAGTTTACGACATGTATGGAATTGTTTTTGAAGGGCATTCCGATATGAGACGCATTCTTCTTCCTCCTTCGTTCAAGGGACACCCTTTGAGAAAAGATTTTATAGTCGATTATCGACAAGATTTTGAAAAGAAAGTTGTTGATGAAGGGATGTTTGATCCTTTTGGAACAACTGTTGTGCGCGGACAAGGAGCAAATTCTTAATGGCCTCCGAAAAAAAATATGAATTCTCTCCTGAAGTTGAAAAAAAATTTCAGTGGTTACTCACTCGTTACCCAACAAAAGATGCGGTTTTGTTGCCGATTTTGCACCTTGTACAAGACGAAAACAAATGGCTCACTCCTGATTCAATTGAATACGTTGCGAAACGCATGGACCTCAGTCCTGCGCGAATTCGTGAAGTTGCAAGTTTCTATACAATGTTTCGCCTTAATCAAAAGGGGCAATATGTACTGCAAGTTTGTCACAACATTAGCTGCTACTTGCGTGGAAGCGATGGCGTGATTGAGCATATTAAAAAGCGCTTAAACATCAAAGAAAACGAAATAACTCCTGATGGTAAATTTAGTCTTGAACGTGTTGAGTGTTTAGCTTCATGCGGAACAGCTCCTGTGCTTCAGGTAAACGGCTGGGATTATCATGAAGAACTAACGATTGAGAAAGTCGATCGTATTTTGGATGATTTGTTAAAAGATAAAAATGCTTACCCCGAATATGAAAAACGTATTTCTGAAGGGAGTGTCGCGTGAG
>CAYOWH010000042.1:0-20144 GCA_964407615.1 uncultured Bacteriovoracaceae bacterium
GCTCCTCGAATTGGTTCCAAAGAAGACGCAAAAATCACCTTGCATTCAGCAGTGGAATGCTTGAAAGTTTTGCTACCGTGAGCGCTGAAAAATCTGATTTTTGTTTAGGTGCTGTTGTGTTACCTGCGACTGATGGCTTGCTTGCGGATTTGGGTTTTGATGTAAAAGAACTAGGCCCACTTGCATTAGGCGTGGTGGTGGAAGAGGGATCAAAGCGTTCACACATCCACTTTCCTGAATTACGAAGAAGTTTGTGGTTGGATCATCGTGAGATCAAAGACGTACACGATGAAATGAAGGTGAATTCAAAATTTGCGATGATTCAAAAATATTTTGAGGCTCCCGACGCAGAAAAACTTTCTCCTTTTTTTATGAGCAAACTGGTTCATTTTTTAAAAGCGACTCACGTGCTGGGTTATGATCACGGAAAATTAAGTGATGTTTGGGAAGAAGCTGCTGAGCGATTAAAAGATTATTACTCGGGTGATTCACAAGTAGAAGTAACTCGCTTGAGTTTGGGTGTAGAAGAGTATTTACCGCAAGAGTGGGAAAAATTCACAGCAAGTCTCAAGGGACGAATTTTACTTACTCGTTTTTTGCCTAGTGGAATGCACAAGTTAGAACTTTCGATTTATTTTCGCCGAATTTAAGTTTTTCAATTTTTTAATTTCAATTTTATTTCAGCACGTTTGTCACATGATGATCAACGTAGCTTGTGTAGGCTTTGACTTCGTTTTGCCACTTTTCATCGTTCCAAGATAAAACTTTTTGAAAAACCGCTTTGAGTTGTGGAAGAAGTTTTAATCCGTTTTGATTTTCTTTGTAATAAATCGAGGTACGACGAACCATGAAGTCTTCAAGTGTGAAAACACATTGAGTTTTTAGAATCACTTCGACATCTTCTAAATTCATTCGTGCAGCTTCTGATGAGCCGATGAAATTTGAGGGATTGTTTTGAGAGTGGGTTATGGAAGAGGAAGGCGCATAAATGTATGGCAGAGGACGATCTTTAGTAAGGGTTTTTTTGAGAACGCTTGTGAGAGGAGTTGGCCACTTCTGTGTTTCGCTTACAATCCGGTCCACGCACTCTTCTGCCATTTGACGAAAGGTAGTGAGCTTTCCGCCTGCTACGATTAAAAGTCCTGGATCAATAAAATTAATGTAATGCTCTCGAGAAACATTCGACTCCGACATGTCTGATGCGGGAGCCATCAAAGGCCGAAGCCCGGTCCACGTGCTGATCACATCGCTTCGAGTGAGCGGATGCGCAGGAAAATAATCGAGTGCAGACTTCAGTAGGTAATCTACTTCTTGGCCAGTCATTTGTGTTTGTTCTGGGTTTCCCGCATCATCTAAATCGGTTGTACCCACAACAGTGAAATCTCCCCAGGGGATTCCAAACAAAACACGGCCATCTTGGGGATGAGTCATGACCACAGCATGTTTCAGCGGGAGCTTTTCTTGGCTCACAACCAAATGAGATCCTCGAGTGGGGCGCAAAAGTTTTGGGGGAGCTTTTTTAGAATCACTAATAAGTTTTGCAAGAAGAGCATCTGTCCAAGGACCTGCGGCAGAGACCACCACGCGAGCTCGTACATTTTTCTTTTCGCCGCTTAGTTTGTCTTCGATTTCAATGGAGTGAAATTCTTTAAATGATTTTGAAGCTTTTTCATTCCATGTCATTGCTGTGCACTCTGCGCGTGAGAGTGTTTGAGCCCCAAGAGTTTGGGCGTCTAAGATATTTGCAAGAGTGAGGAGTGCATCGTCTGTGGCTCCATCGAAATAATGAATGGCCCCCGTGAGTCCCTCTTGTTTGAGAGCGGGTTCAACACTGCGAAGTTGCTGAGCAGAAAATTTCTTGTGAATTTCTGGAACTTGAAAGCGGGCTAAGAAGTCGTAAACCCACAAGCCGATGTTGAGCTTCCAGAGAGCGACTCGAGAGTTTTTGTAGGCGGGAAATAAAAAAGCAAGTGGTTTGGCGAGTTGTGGAGCAAGCTTCCAAAGAAGAGCTCGCTCAAGTGTGCTTTCTTGAACAAGTTTGAACTCAAAGTTTTCGAGATAGCGAACTCCACCGTGAATAAGTTTTGAGGAGCGAGAGCTTGTGCCCCATGCGTAATCGTGTTTTTCAACGAGTAACACTTTAAGTCCTCGAGAAGCAGCGTCGCGTGCGATGCCCGCTCCCGTGATGCCTCCCCCAATAACTAAAATATCAAAAGGATTTTTTTCTATTTGTGACCAAGCATGGGTGCGTTCAGCGAGAGAATGTTGAGGAAAGCCTTGGATAAGAGACATGAGCTTTCTTTTTATAATAGGAAACTAATATAATAGGAAACTGTGAATACGAATTTGCTAAGTTAATTTACTAAATTCTTTGCTTAACTTATTTATTTAACTTCTTTATGAACAGTAACGCGCTTGAGGTAGGGGTTGTACTTGCGAAGTTCCAACTTTTCAGTTGTATTTTTTTTGTTCTTTTTAGTGATATATCGACTAGGAGTCTCGCCTAATTTGCGAGCTTCGGTACATTCTAAAGTCACTACAATACGATCGTTTTTTCTAGCCACAAAGATTAAATAGAAAAAGCTCAATAAGCTGTCAATTGAAAGAATGAAAGATCAAGCAGAGTGGAGTGTGAATTTGAGAGCCAAAAATTCATAAACCTTCCAAAGCCCTAGACGCAAAGCGTAAATTATTTATATATTCAGCAACTTAAGCATATTGCTCTCTTTTAGGCCTCCGGCATAATCAAATGTGAGACGTACCCCAAAGGGGTGCTTTTTCTTGAGGGAGAAAAAGTGTTTTTAAGGAGGATAGATTAAATGAACAAATATGGAATGTTAGTAGTAGGGGGACTTCTCTCACTCGGCGCTTTTGCAGCTGACGAAGGAGTGACTCTCGGTGGTTATGCGGACGCTGGTTACAGCTGGACACACCAAAAAGGAACTAAAGATCAAGGCGGATTTTTGGTTCGTGAAGGTGCTGTTTATGTTGGTAAGAAGTTTGGTGAATGGCAAGTTTTCGGCGACTTCGCTTTCGGTGAAAGAGCTGATAATGAAGGTACTTTAAGTGTTTCTCAAGCTTTTGTTTCTACAAGCATGGACAACGGTCTTTCTTGGAAACTCGGAAGATTTGATGGATTGTTTGGCGCTTATGCAGGAACAGTTGATTCATGGACTTACCGTTTAACAGACAAAGGTATGCTCCAAGGTTACACTCCTGCTAGCCACACTGGTTGGGCAGGAAGCTATTCTTTGAGCGATATGCTTAAAGTGACAGCTCTTGTAGCTAACAATAGCGACGAAAAAGCTAATTCAAGTGAAGGAACTCGTAACCCTGATTTGGGTGTTGTTGTGAATGCAGACCTCGACGCAGTAAAAGCTGACGTGGGTGCTCTTTTTGCAACTGGTAATGGCGGTTCTGCTGATGTTTCTGCACTCGGTTACACAGTAACTGCAAATGTTCACGGATCTTTCAGTGGCTTTGACCTCGGTGTTTATGGTTTGTTCAATAAAGATGACGTTAAAGACGCTAAAACTGATTTTGGTTTTGGTGTAAACGTTGGTCATGAACTTACTAGCAAACTCGCTCTTAACGTTCGTGGTGAGTACCTCAATACAAAGAGCAAAAACTTTGCTGATGCTCTTGGTAATGAGCTTACAGACGTTAAAAACGTTATGATGGGAACTGTTGGTGCTCAATGGAAATTTAGCAGCTCTGTTGTTGGAAAACTCGACTATTCTTACCAAAAAGTTAGTGCTGATGCTAAAAAAGAGCCTATTAGCCTTGTTAACGCTGCTATCGTTGCTAACTTCTAACTCATTAGAATTTAGTTCGTAGCCAAAAGCTATAAAGCCCTCTCGGTTTACGGACCGAGGGGGCTTTTTTATTTGTAAAATTGAAAAAAGAATAAATAATAATCAAACAATCGCTTCAAGCGCAGAAGAAATATTCTCAAATTGAAATTTATAGCCTGTCTCTAGAGCTTTTTGGGGAAGCGCTTTTTGTCCAGAAGCAATCACACTCGCAGCCTCACCTACCATTGCATAGAGACCTAATTTTGGAACAGGCAAAAAAGCGGGGCGATGTAAAGTCTTGCCCAAGACCTTCGAGAATTCTTTGTTTGTGACAATTCCAGGTGCTGTGACATTCATGGCGCCACTTACTCTTTCATGATCAATTGCATGCAAGATGAGTCCCACAGCATCGTCCACGTGAACCCAACTCATATCTTGTTTGCCATTTCCTATGGGGCCACCCATTCCTAACTTGAAAGGCAAAAGCATTTGCCCCAAAGCTCCGCCTTCTTTTCCGAGAACAATTCCAAAACGTGCACATACGGTACGAATTTTATGCAATCTTTGCGCTGCGAGAGCTTCTGCTTCCCATGCCTTGCAAACGCGCGCAAGAAAATCATCAGCATGGGGACTTTCTTCATGACAGTTTTCAGTGCCTGATCCATAGATTCCAATCGCTGATGCGTTCACAAGAACTTTTACCTTCGATCCAGCAAGTGCTTGCACTATCGCATGAGTTCCTTCAATTCGTGAATCATAAATAAGTGCTTTGATGCGATCGTTCCATCGATCCTTAAACAAGGGATGTCCTGCCAAATTTACGACAGCGTCACAGTCTTTGAGTTGCTCTTTCCAGTCAATATTTTTTCGAATATCAAGTGGAACAACGCTGTGGCCCTTTGCTTCGGCTTTGCTTTTGAGTTTTTTTCCAATAAATCCTGTTGATCCAAAAACGGCAATCTTCATAGGGAGTAAACTTAGGCCTTTCTAAAAAGTTCTGCTACACTGAAAAATGTTCGGGGGAGAAAAAGTGCAAATACGCGTCTTTGCGTCATCAATTGTAGGAGTTTGGGCAGCTCTTAGATTTAAAAATTTGGGTCATCACGTGGAGTTGCTCCATCTTAAAAAAGATACGGAAGCTTTGCGTCCTGTTCGTATTTCGCGAAGTTTATTATCACCCATGATTCGGCAACTTTCGCGATTAGGAATTCCTGTCGCTCATATTTTAGAGGCACCAATCTTAAAAGGTTGGGTCAGCACGGGGGGAGAATCTTTCAAGAGAATTTGGGCAGAGGAAGGATTGCACGAAGAGCGTTGGATTGATTCTTTGCGGCTTCGAGAGGGTTTGATTCGTGCCTGTGAGCTTGAGGGAGTTGTCTACTCAGAAGTAGATAGTTTTCCTTGTCCTGATTGGGGAAATTTTAATTATTTAGGAATTTACGAAGCCGATTCAAAAGAAGCGGCACATTGGTCACGAGCTTTTTTGTCTCACGTCGTGGGTCGAGAATCTTTTGAAATGAGTGAAATTCAATTTCCGCGCGGAATGGAATCGGCTTTGCAGAAAATTCTCTTTTTTGATTTTGAGGGAGTCAAAGGTGTTCTTGAAAACCTCAATCGCCAAAAGAGTGTTCTCACTTTGGTTTCTCGATCTCATATTCTTATCAATAAGGTCATCGAAGATCTTCGTACCCGATTAAGCGAAAAAGAAATGGGAAATTTGCGAGCTTTGTTTGCTTTGAATCCTCATGTTTTTCGAAGAGACTATAAGGCGGAAGTTGGCGATTCGGGTCTTTACCTTCCGCAGTTTTGTTTGCTGGGAAAGGGATTTGGAGTTTTGCCTGTCCTTATGAACTCGGGGGTTCGAGAGGGTTTTAAGCAGGTTGAGCGTTTGGAAGAGCACTTGGAGCAATATCTGCAATATCCAAAATTGGATTATGTGCGGGTTGCTGAAGATTGGTATCATGCAGAAAAACAAGGGCTTTTGCGTTTGTTATCGTGGCAAAAAGCTTGGGAAACTTCGCTTTGGTCGCGTATGAGTCAATCTTGGGCGCTGCGTGTTCATCAAGTTATGCCAGGAAAATTAAGAGATTTGCTGAAAAGTCCGCTGTAGACTTAAAATATATATGGTGAGACGGGGTTTGAAGCTTGGGGTTTTATTTTTAATCTTTTTGATTGCGCCTACGTGGGCTGCAAAATCTAAAATTGAATTGGTTGAAGATCGTGAATTAAGTAACGCTGAAATGAGGCAAAAGATTCGGGCTCTCCAAGAAAATGTGATCGATCTTGAAAGTCGATTGCAAAAACTAGAAAATAAATCTGAGCAAAAAACAGGAGTGGCGCCTTCCACGTTGACTTCTTCTCCTGTTGCACCCTCAACTCCTTCTCAAAACTCAGAAGCAAAAATTACCTGCTTCATTGAAACTCCATTTGATGGTTTGTTTGATGCTACGGATGTGAATGAGACACGAGCTCGTGTGGAGGCTGTAAAGGCCTGTATGGGGAAAGTAAAATCTCGTATTCATTGTTCTACTGAAAAAGTGAAGTGCGGTCGCTAATAACAAAGCCTTTTTGATTACATTTCGTTTTTCTTGTGCTTTATATAGGGGCCATGAAAAAAGTCCGCACAAGATGGAATTACTTTAAAGACCGTCTCATTGAGCGCTATGGCGGAATTGTTTACAAAATTGGAGTAGATGCGGGTTTTACATGTCCCAACCGTGATGGAACAAAGGCCTATGGCGGATGTGCTTACTGCTCGCAGCTGGGATCGCTCTCTCCCAACCAAGATCCTAACCTAGGAATCAAAGAACAAATTCAAAAAGGCATGTCGTTTGTTCAAAGACGCTATGGAGCTCAAAAATTTATTGTTTATTTTCAAAGCTTCACAAATACTTACGACAAACCTGAAGTTCTTCGTCAGAGATACGAAAGCGCCTTGATTGATGATCGTATCGTGGGGCTTAGTATTGCCACTCGACCTGATTGTGTAAATTTAGAAGTCATTGAGGTTTTAAAGGAATTTCAAAAAAAATGTTCTTATTTTACTGTCGAACTTGGTTTACAGAGCGCTCATCAAAACACTTTAGAATGGGTTAATCGTCAGGAGGGAACTGCTGAGTATATTCAAGCCATGAAATTACTCCGTGAAGCGGGCATTCCTGTGATCTCGCATATTATTTTAGGATTTCCAGAAGAATCTCTTCAAGACATGGTTGATACTTTAGATCTTGCTCAACACCAAGGCAGTACGGGAGTTAAATTACAAATGTTACATATCATTCGAGGAACGAAGCTCGGGGTGATGTATCAGAAAAACCCTTTTCCTCTTTTTTCGATGCATGAATATGGTGAAGTTGTTTTGAAATTGGTCGAGCGACTTGATCCCAAAGTTGAAATTCATCGAATCACGGGAGAAACAGAAAAAGAGCAACTTATGGCTCCAGATTGGGTGCAACATAAAACACAATTTTTCGCTTGGTTTGAAAATGAATTAGAAAAAAGAAATTCTTTTCAAGGTAAGTTTTTTGAAGCTGGTCCACCTCTTGCTTAGGCAAGGGAATGAGCTTTTCTACTTTCAAACCTTTTAAAGACATCAACAAGTCATCTATTTTGTTTTTTTTGTTATTGGGAGGATGCCAAAAGCCTCTTTCCTTACCTCTGGTAAAACAAAAAAATCACTCAGCACCTTGGAGTGTCAGTGAAAGCTATCGGCCTCCAAGTTTTGTAGATGGTCCAATTTTTAGAATTTTGACTCTTCACGGAGCAGATACAGAACAAGTTTATGTTGATCGACAAGAAGAAGAGGAAGCTAACTGGATACAAATTGGCTTAACAAATGAACAGGGAGTTTTTGTAGATCGAGATATAGATAAAAAAGTGAGGTATCGCTTTGCAGGTAAGATCGTCACACCTTGGTATGATCCTATGAAGACAGTTGTTATAGATTCGAAGATAACGCTGCCTGCAAAAATAGAGGGTTTTAACTGTTTAGTCCCATCAGATGCAACAATTTATATTCAAGATAAAGTTTTAGAAATCAATTGCCGTTACATTACTATTCTTGGAAATATTTATTCTTTTAGAAATCCGGCAGTAGAGGATGCGGCAGGTTTGAATGCAGGAAAAGTAAAACTTATTGGAGAGGAAATTGATTTACAAGGTAGGATTTGGCTTTTGGGCCAAGATGGAGGATTGGGACCATTGGTTAATGAAGGTCGAGCAATACTCAGATATAGGGGGCAAAATGCAGGAGCGGGCGGAGAAATTTTTTTGCAGTATAAAAATTTGTACGAAGTTTATGAGGCCTTTCGTTTTGAAGGTGGCCGCGCTGGAGAGCCTCGATTCGATCCGCGTACAAGAACCAATGGTACTCTTGATGGTGAGCGGGGAAGGCTTTACAGAAAAAAGCTAGCGTCTTAATTCATAAAAGGACATAAAAAATTATGCTAAAGTAAATTGAGTCATGAGAGCAAAGTCTTTGATCGGAGGATGGTTCCTTTTTTTATGTTTGGGTTTTGCTTCGGAGGTGACATCTCCTACAGAGACTTTTTTCTCTTACTTTAAAGAAAGCTGTCGAGGAGAAAAAGGATGGCATGCAGAGTATTCGATTTTTATAGAAGAAAAAAATGGATTAACTTCAAAAAACCTTTCTGGAAACGCTGAGCTTTTACTGCTGTGTCCCTCTTTTATTCGATTTTCATTTACTGAAAAAAATAATGTTTTTGAGTTTGTGAGTGATTCTGTGCAAGCTTGGATTGTTCGTAAAATTGAGGGAGAAAATTTTCGAAGAGTTGAGCAGTATAATTCTCTTTCAAAAAGAAGTTTGAACGCGTGGATGGGAAGGTTTTCAAGTGCTCTCGATTTAAAAAAACCCTCTTTTGGAGAATTTAATAATCTTTTTCTTGTCGAAAAACTTGAGTCAGAGAATAAAAAAATAAAAAGCTTTTTAATCAAACAACGTAAAACACAAGATCAGCTCGTTGTTGATTTTGGAAAAGAGTTAGAACCTCGATTTGATGAAATAATTTTTGATCAAAAATCTTATTCTCTTAAACTTAAATTTAAAAAAGAAATCAATGATCAGAAAAGTTCTGATTTAAAAACTTATAATTTTTATGCTCAACCTGAAGATATAGTGACTGTTATCCTTGATAAGGTTCAATAATCCGCGCTTTCGGGAAAATTTTAAGACCTTGAGAAATATACGCTCTTTTTTCGCTATCAAAATAACCGTTGATTCTTCCCCTTAAAATAAGATCTTTTTCAAATTCTTCTTTTTCTTTAGGACTTTTTAGGTTTTTAAGCTGCATTTTCACAATTTCTTCTGCAAGTTTGTTTTTTTCAAAGTCGTTGAGTTGGGCATCCTTGGAGTCTCTTTCAATAAGTTCAAAGATGTTCATAGCAGGTTCTTTGTTGTCTTGTGCACCTTTGATGATTTTTCCATTTGTGGAAAGATATAAATATTCATAGGGGCCTGTCTCACTTTTGAGAACTGAGACGGTTTTTTTTTCGATTTCAAACTTGTAAGCTTCTTGAAATTTTCTAGGTATATCGTTGGTTATTTTTGTTTCTTTGGCAGCCCATAAAGCTACGGAATTTAGGAAGAGCAAAAAGGCAGAAATTTTTTTCATTTTAAGTTGTCTCCAAGATAAAAATCTTTATGTCTGTAAATAAGGGTTGGCCGCTCGAATTGCGAGATGTGCACGCAGCGCTTGCGCTATCATTGGCTCCCGAAACAAATCGTCCTCCCAGAAACATTTCTGCATGACCTGCGTTGATGGCGCCACCTTTTTTTAAACATCCAGGATTTTGTTTGTTTGCACAAGTGATAATGCTTCCTTCAGGAATGTAGCCTTGAAAGGACTGAGCGGAAACTGCTCTATACCTGTAGCCTTTTCCAGAACTGCTTCCAAGGCCTCCAGAGTTGAGAGCTGTTTCACCCAGCTCGCAAGCAAGAGCAGCGGATTGGGTGTATTGAGCATCTTTGGGTCTTCCAAAGAGTGTGTTTACTAGCCACCGAACTCCCTTTGCACAAAAAGTCATTTGACTTGTATTTCCTACTTTTTCGGGCAGTCCTTTAGAGTAATTTAAAGCCTCTTTGTAGTTGAGTTTTTTTAAATTTTTGTCAAAAGAAGATGGTGCCACCATGGAAGGCATTTTTTCTTGTGCGGGGCTTTGACTAGAAATTTGAGTTTCAGCAGATTTTGGGGTTGATGTATGTGTTTCGTGATTTTGTTGAATGGGGGGAGTGCTTTCAAGCGATTGTTGAGGTGATGCGCGCATTTCGCTAGGTACATAGGGCGACGAAAGATAACTTGGGGATTCTTCTTCTGGAATACTTTCGGTTTCTTTTTTGTCAAAAAAAATGCCCAAAGCAAATGAGCTGTTGATCGATAGAAAACACAAAAAGGTGACCCACCTAAGTTTTTTCAAAAGCGCCATACACTCTAAACTTTAACATAAGAATGAGTGTTCAAAAGCAGTTTTTTGGCTATCTTCTTTTGGATTTCAACTGATAGAGTTTATTTCAGGGCAAGAATTGAATGGGAATTGATGTTCATGGATTAAATTTTCTTAGATTTTCTAAGAAAAAAAAGATGTTCGGTAATACTTTGACTATAGGACGTCAAGGTTTACATATTTCAAATCAAACCATCTCAAAAATTTTAAATGTAAAAACTAATTACAGTTTAGATAAGATTTACCGATGGGAGGAAGTTAAGTTTTGTGAGGATCTTCTAATTGATCATTTTGGATCAATCAAAGTAGATTCAATCGACAACTCTGATTACGAAAAAGCCACATTTGTTTATGACATGAATCTTCCAATTCCAGAACATTTGCATGAAGTTTATGATACTGTAATTGATGGTGGAACTTTGGAGCATATTTATAATATTCCACAGGCTTTAAAAAATTGTTCAAGTTTCCTAAAGCCTGGAGGCCAAATAATTCATTGTTTGCCGGCCAACAACTATTGTGGTCACGGTTTTTATCAATTTTCTCCTGAGTTATTTTTTTCACTCTATTCCGAGGAAAATGGATATACTGAGACAGAAGTTTTCATAGCAGACTTAAAAATAAATAGTAAATGGTTTCAGGTTTGCAATCCTCATGGCGTAACCAGAGTCAATGTTTCCTCGTCAAATCCTTTATATGTCATGGTTCGTTCTGTTTTAGAAGATAAGAATTTTAGACATGATCGTGTTCAGCAAAGTGATTATGTTAATGTTTGGTCAAAAAAAAGTGTTTTACCAAAAACTTTCTATCATAAAATCAGCTTGAGATTTCAAGGATTCCCATTGATCTTGACTATCTTTTCAATTTTTTATGCTATCTTCCGCAGGCCTTACCTGCGTCTTAAAGGTATTCAAATTGGGACAAAATTAAATTCCAACCGAAAAGACTTGAAAGTTATTAATGTAGGTAGCGTTACCTAAAGAATAAAAGCACAGGACTAATTTCCTATGCGTTTTTTCCGTGACACTGTTTGAATTTTTTTCCTGAACCACAGGGGCAGGGGTCGTTTCGTCCGACTTTTGGTTCAGACGATCGAATCGGTGCCGTCGCTTGGCTTGAGTTTGCTCCCGGGTTAGGCGCTCCCGCACTGGCAGCTTGCATCTGTCTGATCTTATCGGATTCGTATTTTTTCATGAATGAAAGAGCAGCTTGAAGAGCTGGGTTTGCAGCCTGTTGAGTTGACCCCTCTGCAATGCCATCTGGAGTTTCTTGAGCGGTTCCAGCTTTAGCTAGCGCGTCTGCTATTCCTGCAGAACCTTGAGTGTCTCCATCCAGAGAGGGAGCGCTCATCGCTGCATTTTCAATTTGTTGAAGCGCCAGTTCCTCTTCGCGCTTTCTCATAGCTTCACGTTCAGATTGAGAAAGAAGGCGTGCCGTATAAAGTCTTGAAAGAGCGCTTTGGCGAATCGCTTGATCAAGCATTTTGAAAAGCGCAAAACCTTCTTTACGATATTCAACAAGGGGATCTTTTTGAGCATAACCTCTTAAGTGAATTCCTTCTTTTAAGTGATCCAATGCAAGAAGGTGTTCTTTCCAGTGATGATCAATACTTTGTAAAAAGAAATATTTTTCAAGTTCTCGGAGAGCTTCCGTTCCATAACTTTTCTCACGAGCTTCGTAAATTTTTTGCGCTTCCGATTGAATCCACTCCGCAAGTGAATCAACGTCTAAACTCTTAGTTTGAAGTTCCGCTAAGTATTTTTGTTTATCTTCGAAATTAAATGAAGCTCTCAGAGCATCGAGCAAAGAATCGAGATTCCAGTCTTCACCCTCTCTTTTGTCGGGAGCAAATTGCGCTGCAATGTCGTACGCAAATTCGCGAGTAAGGTCTCTTACCAGATCTCTTGTCTCTTTTCCTTCCAACACAAGTCGACGCATGTTGTAGATGACTTCGCGTTGTTTATTTAAGACATCATCATATTTAAGCAAATGTTCACGTTGATCAAAGTGGTGCAACTCAACTCTTTTTTGAGCATTTTCAATTGATTTAGAAACTAAGTTGTCACTAATGGGCACATCCTCTTCCATGCCGAGCTTATCCATGATCGAAACCATTCGATCGCTTGCAAAAATACGCATGAGATCATCTTCGAGAGAAAGATAAAACTGACTCGATCCAGGATCGCCTTGTCGGCCCGCTCGGCCGCGCAACTGATTGTCGATACGCCGAGATTCATGGCGCTCGGTTGCAATCACGTGTAAACCTCCAAAATCTTTGACTCCAGCGCCCAGGATAATATCTGTTCCACGACCTGCCATGTTTGTGGCAATCGTAACGGCACCCTTTTGACCAGCATCCGCGATGATTTCGGCTTCTCGAGCATGATTTTTTGCGTTCAAGATGTTGTGGGGAATTCCTTCTCGCATCAAAAGCTTTGCAACACGTTCGGATTTTGCAACGCTCACTGTGCCGACTAGACAAGGGCGACCAGCAGTGTGCTTTTCTTTGATGTCAGCAATAACGGCGCGATATTTTCCGGCTTCATTTCTATAAACAAGGTCTTGAAAATCAGTTCGAAAGTTTGGTCTGTTGGTAGGAATGACAAGAACTTCCAGGTTATAGATTTTTTTAAACTCAGCAGCTTCTGTGTCTGCTGTTCCCGTCATTCCTGAAAGTTTCTGATAAAGACGAAAATAGTTTTGAAGTGTAATGGTTGCAAGAGTTTGGTTTTCACCTTCAATTGTTGCTCCTTCTTTTGCTTCAATTGCTTGGTGGATACCATCTGACCATCGACGGCCTGGCATCAATCGGCCTGTGAATTCGTCGACAATAATAATTTCCTTGTCTCGCACAACGTAATCAGTGTCTTTTTTAAAGAGTGCATGTGCTTTGAGAGCAGCGTGTACATGGTGCACATAAGAGGCATTGTCGGGACTGTAAAGGTTCTCAAGCTTGAGAATCTCCTCGATGCGTCTGACACCATCTTCGGTGAGTGTTACCGAACGATGTTTTTCATCGACCGTGTAATCTACGTCACGTTTGACAAGACGAACCGCTCTATCAGCGTCGTAGTAGAGATCGGTCGTTTCGTCGGAGGGTCCACTGATGATGAGAGGCGTTCGAGCTTCATCGATCAGGATAGAGTCTACTTCGTCGACAATTGCAAAATTGTGCGCTCTTTGAACGTAGCGATCAAGAGAAGGCTTCATGTTATCTCTTAAGTAGTCAAAACCAAATTCATTATTGGTTCCGTAGGTAATGTCGCAGTTGTATTGAATTTTTCGCTCGCGATCATTCATGCTGTTGAGAATGCAGCCTACTTCGAGTCCCAAAAATTTATGAACTCGGCCCATCCACTCGGCATCGCGTTTTGCGAGATAGTCGTTTACGGTGACAACGTGAACACCCTTACCCGAGAGTCCGTTAAGGTAAGAAGGGAGTGTTGAAACAAGCGTTTTTCCTTCGCCTGTTTTCATTTCTGAAATCATTCCGCGGTGAAGAGTCATTCCACCAATAAGCTGAACGTCATAGTGTCTTTGACCCAAAACACGAGTGGCTGCTTCGCGACAGACAGCAAATGCTTCAATTAAAATATCGTCTAGCGTAGCTCCTCTTGAAAGTTTTTCTTTGAACTCAGAAGTTTTAGCTTGAAGCTGTCGATCGCTGAGCAAGCGAATTTTGGGCTCTATTTGGTTGATAGATTGAATAACAGGTAGAATTTTTTTGAGTTCTCGGTCGTTTTTGCTTCCGATAATTTTCTTAAGAACGAGGCCCGCAAACATAGTGAAATTAGGCTAGCACCCCTGACTTCGATTTGCGAAAGGAGCAAGAAATTAACGCGCTACGCAAATCCTTGCCATAATTCTCAAGGAGGTCGTAAGGTAGGTGCGTGGCCATCGAAAGAATTTGGATATTTGAAGGTAAAACGGGCAAAAGATTTCCCAAAGAAAAAGAACTCCTGATTCAAGAGCTCAAAAAAGCTTTCAAACTTGATTCTAAATTAAGTTCTAAAACATCACTGGCTATTTCTCTTGCAGGAGATGGTTCGCTTCTTTCAATGATTCGAAACATGGGAGAAAAGCGTTTTGATGTGCCTGTGCTAGGGGTTCATACGAGTGAGGGGTTAGGATTTTTGCATCGCCTTGCACTTCCTGCAAAAGCTGCTCAATCGTCCCAAGCTTTTAAGGTTTGGATTAAAAATTTTGTTGAGATGTTAAAAAGCGAAAGTTTTCAGCTTCAAAAACGTTGGGGAGTGGAAGCCTCACTCAATCGGCATCAATTATGCTGGGGAATGAATGACCTTGTCATGAGTAAAGGTGCTTTGTCTCGAATGGTTTGCTTAAAAGTGAAAGTTGATGGATCGCTTCTTTTTGCCAAACTACGAGGAGATGGTTTGATTATTGCCTCGCCCACAGGATCAACAGCTTATTCACTTGCTGCAGGAGGTCCGATTGTTGTTCCTGGCTTAGATGGAATTTTAATTACGCCCATTCTCCCTCATGAAATTGCTCAAAGACCGCTTGTGATTTCTTCAAACTCTTCGATTCAAATTGAAGTCCTTGAAGGGCCACCTTGTTATTTAACAGAAGATGGTCAGCGGACGACAGAAATTAAATCTGGACAATCTTTTGTGATTCAAAAATCAAGTAAGCCTATTTGCTGGCTCGAGCCAGAGATGGAAGGTGTTCGCGATTACTTTGAATTATTGCGAACAAAGCTTGGTTTAGGGGGAGAAAAAGGTGCTCGCATCGATAAGAGTTAAAAATTTCGCTCTTGTTGAAGATACGGAGCTTCAACTCGATCAAGGACTTACGGTTTTTACGGGAGAAACGGGAGCGGGAAAAAGTTTGCTCCTCAATGCCATTCTGTTACTTCTCGGAAACAGAGCCTCTGCATCTTGGGTTCGCAAGGGAGCTTTAAAAGCAGAAGTTGAAGGCCAGTTTGTTTTGAATTCAGAACCAGAACGCATCGCAAAGCTTGCAGATATGGGTTTTGAGTTAGATGATCCCTCGGATTGTTTAGTGGTTCGTCGTGAGTTTGGAGCTTCTGACAATGTAGCTAGTAGAATTTGGATTCAAGGTAAGGCGGCTACTCGATCGCAGCTTCAAGCAGCGCTTGGAGATTTGATTGAGGTTTCGGGTCAGCATGAGTTTTTACGCCTTAATAAAAGCTCTTATATTTTAGATATTTTAGATTCTTTGAGTGATCACCCAGAAGAGCTTTTGCTCTTTAAAGATGTTTTTCAAAAGTACGAAGCCCTTCAAGAAGATTTAAAAAAATTAATCGAATTAAAGTTTTCAGAAGAAAGTATAGATTTCTTAAAGCTTCAAATTGAAGAATTAAAGGGTTTGGTAAGTTTTAAAAATTTGATTGAACTCGAAGATGACTTAGAAAAAAAAGCAAAGCGCCTTTCGTCTCGTGAAAAAATTCTTGAGCAACTTCAGTCGTGTCTATCTTTGCTGCAAGGTTCAGGCGAGAATTCATTTGGGTTAAGTGATCTTGTGAGAAGTCTTGATAAAGAATCTCGAAAACTTTGCGCTCTTGTCGGCAATGACGATCTTCTTCAAAAAATAGAAAGTCTCAATGATCTCTTAAGTGAAATGGAAGAGGAGGTTGAGTCGCTAAACCTTAAATGGTCGGATGATAGTTTGCAAAGTGAAGAAATCCTCGAAACACTCAGTCGATTAAGACGAGCAAAAAGAAAATACCAGGTTCAAAATGCTCTTGAATTGAAAGAAATTTACGATCAAAAAGTTTTGGAGCTCAAAAGTTTAGAAGAGGTTGATTCCAAAAAACATTATCTTGAAAAAAAAATTAAAAACTTAAAAACAGAGCTTGAGCATAAAGCTCAGAAAATATCTTTTGAGCGAAAGAAGGTTTCTGAAAAATTACTTTCTCGATGGGAAAAAAGTGTTCGTGAGTTAGGAATGCCACATGCCACTTTTTCTTTGCGTTTTGAGCGAAGCTTAAATTTGTCTTTTAAGGGAATAGATGAAATTGAGCTTTATTTTTCATCTAATCGTGGACACGAGTTGATGCCTCTTTCAAAAGTGGCCAGTGGAGGAGAGCTTTCTCGAATTCTTTTGTCGCTAAAAGAATGTGTTGCTTCAAAAGTTTCTGTAGGTGTTTATCTTTTTGATGAAGTAGACACAGGCATTGGTGGAGAAACTGCTCATATCGTTGGTAAAAAACTTGCTCGACTTGCTGCAAGTTCACAAGTGTTAGTGGTCACTCATCTTGCGCAAATTGCTGCTTTTGCAAGCGATCAAGTTCGAGTTGAAAAAACAGATGATTCACAAACGAGTACAAAAAGTATTTTAAAGGTTTTATCAAAGTCAGAGAGGCTCGAAGAATTGGCTCGCATGCTTGGTGGGCAGAAAATGACGTCTGCCAGAAAACTGGCTGAGGACATGGTAAAAAGAGTTCGCCAGGAGCTTTCCTCGTCCTAGAGGAAGACACTAAAATAATTTTATGGGTTTCTCTGTTAGTGCTGTAGGCCTTACTGATGTGGGAATGAAGCGACAGAATAATCAAGATTCTTTCTTGGTTAATGAAAAATTAGGACTCTTTGCTGTTGCTGATGGAATGGGTGGACATAGTGGCGGAGAGGTTGCCTCTGCTCTTGCAGTCAAAGCTCTTGAACATGTTTTTAAAGAACGAAAAGGTAAAAAAGATCTCGTTGAAATTTTATCTTTTGGCGTAGAAAAAAGTAACCAAATTATTTTTGAGCAAGCAGCTCAAAAAGCAGAGCTCACTGGTATGGGCACAACTCTCACCGCACTCGCTATTCATAAAGAACACGCTGTCATTGCACAGGTTGGCGATTCTCGTTGTTATTTTTTTTATGAAGGTCAGCTTTATCAACTGACTGAAGATCATTCTCAGATTTATGAGCTTATGAAGTTAGGCTTTGTGAATGAAGAAAATATTCATAATTTTCAAAAAAATGTGATTACTCGCTCCGTAGGATACGAGCCTTCGGTTGTTCCTGATATTTATGGGATTGACCTTAAAAAAAACTGTCGCTTTTTGATTTGCAGTGATGGCCTTTCGGGTATGACAACTCACCCCCAAATAGCACAAATTCTTAGTAATTTTGAAATTCAAGATGCGGCTTCTCGTTTGATACAACTTGCAAACGCGCAAGGAGGAGAAGATAACGTAACTGCTGTGATTGTGGAAGTGACGTGATTCCTCTTAGAACGCCTGCGGATATCAAAAAGTTTCCTTTTGAATTGATGATTTTTTTGATTCTTTCTCTTATTCTCACAGCTCTTTTTGGGAATTTTTATTCTTCATCGGATCATTTGTTATTTCGTTTTTTAGTTTCGATTCTGATTTTCCCCTCTTTCCCCTTAGGGCTTTTATGCTGTTGGTATTTATGGATATTTTTTCCTTGTTTTCTTTTACGTTCCCAAAGAAAGCCAGTATTTGAGGGTGGGCTTGTTGCAGTTTGTCTTTGGGTTGCGATTATTTTTTATCAATTTCAAATTTATGTGGCTTTTTCTTATTTGGGTTTTTTGATGCTTTTGGGTTTTGTGATGAGAGACTTGATTTGGCAAGATTTAGAGACCTTGGTCATTGGGCCTAAGCTTTTTTCTGTTTTTGCCGTACCCAGTTATGTTCATGTTTTTTTCTTTTTGTTTTATCTTTTTATTGCTCAACTTATACGTCCGGCTTTTGGAATGCCTGGAAAAGACATTTATCTCGTAGCTCTTGTGGGGTTTATCGTCGGTTTTTTGATGCGTAGCCTGGAACTAAAAAGGTTGAAAGACTAGCTCATCTTTGGCATCATAGTGTTTGGAGTTGGATGTAGGATGGGTTTAAACGCATTTATTGGCTCAAAAAATAGCTTAAAAAAAATGCTCCCATTTGTACTCTTAGTATTTTATTCAAGACAGCTTCCATCAGCGGAAGTTCCTAATTTAACTGAGATTTTAAGCCACAAGAATCGAAAACTTGAGCCTCCTCCTCGTAATATCAAGTCAGATCGTTTTGATCCCAGTGAACGCTTTGAGGTTGCCCTTCAGCGAAGTGAAACAGCTGTTGCGGTTACAAGAGATGGGTCTGATGAAGAGTCCCTCAATTCTCGTTACCAAGTCTTATTAGGCACAAATCGTAAAATTGCTGATAAAAGCGTCTCTATTGGGGTTTTAAGCGGTGGTTCAAGTGGTTTAGTTGGTGGTCGCATCGATTTTTCGCTACCTCCTTTTTGGGTCAGTGCAAGTGTCGGTTCGGGTCTTGATTATTCTTCTTGGGGTTTGGGCATTCGAAAGTACCTTTTTCCTCGTTTAGCGGTTCTACCCTTCGTAGATTTTAGGTATTCTGAGTGGCTTTTGAAAAAAGCCAATAGCCAAAGAGCTGATTTTCCTTATCCTCAGTATGCAACGAAAAGCTTTTTCTCGAATCCTTTCGATAAACAGACTGCACATCTTGTAAGTCCTGGATTGGGAATGGCTTATATTGGAAAAGACGGATTTGGACTCGAGGTAGGAGCGCAATACACTTGGAGTTTCGATATGGAACAAGGGGCTGTGTTAGGTTCTCTTGGACTTGTTCGTTATTTTTGATAGGCTCTCCTGACGAATGTCGAAAGAAGAACTCGCCAAATTTGATGGTGTGATTATAGCAACTCCTGGTGGAGGCCATTATTTGGTCCAGCTTGATTCCGGAAAAACAGTCACTGCAAAGCTTGCAGGAAAAATGAAGCAAAATAAAATCCGCTGCATTGTGGGAGATCTCGTTACGGTGGGAATCTCTATGTATGATTTGAATCACGGAATTATTCTCTTTAGAAGAAACAAGCGCCCAAGTTCTCCCACAGAATTAAAGAAATAATAAATAAATCAAAAATTAATTAAGAAAGAAAATTTCGGTCGTCATGACGACCCGTGATTTTTGCTCTCAACTGATAAAAAATTTCAAAGACAAAAAGTATATCGCCGCGTGAGAGTTCATTCTCTTTTTGAAAAATTCTTTGGATCCGAGCAAGAACAGCCTCGGAATCGGGATATTTAAAAAATTCGCTGAGTTTGAGAGTTTCAAGAATGTAGTGAGCAAGTTTTTCAATTTCCTTAAGGCTTGTCAGATCTTGAGGGGCTCTTTGTTGCGGAAAGTTTGGATTTAGCTTTTGAAACTCATGCGCGGCTTCACTCCATGCATAGAGCAAACATCCTGCTGCCATGGCAACGTTCATCGAGGGGCTCTCAGGATGGGTGTCGATCGTTGTCAGGGCATGACAAAGAGAAAGTTCTTCATCGCTTAAGCCATCATCTTCGGTACCTAAAACAAGAGCCCATCTTTTTCCTTCAAGTTTTTTTTCTTTGAGTAAAGTTGGGTACTCGTAAAAGGGTCGAGAGTATCCGGAGTCTTTTTCTCGGATACGTGCGGTCGTTCCCAGCGCCCAGTGAATTCCCTCCATTGCGTCAGCAAGGCTTGTGTAGGTAAGTGATTTTTGAAGAACTTTTTCTCCTCGGCAAGCCATGGCCCAATCCACAGGGCTTTGTTCTCGGGTGAAGGCATCGGCTCCAAGGGGATTTTTTACAAATCGTAATTCCTCTAAACCAAAGTTTGACATGACTCGCGCAAGAGCTCCGATGTTTCCTTTTGCGCGAGGTCGCACAAAAATAACAATCGGTTTAGAATGAATCATAGGCACGCATCATGAAACTTTATGGTGTGAGGGTCAACGAAAAATAAACAGGCTTTCAACGTACGATGAAAGAGGATTATGCGCTCAATTATTAAAAATTTATCTCAAACAGCTTGGTTTGTTGATTACGATGGAACCCTTTGTCCTCACCAAGAAGTTTGGGAAGAGCGCGTTTACGATTCTCAAGAAATTTCTGCAGCCGTGAAAAATCTTCAAAAAAAAGTTCAGGGCTTTTTTT
>CAYOWH010000043.1:0-19431 GCA_964407615.1 uncultured Bacteriovoracaceae bacterium
GGCGAAAAGTCAGCTTTTGTTTTGATATTTACTTTTTCTTTAGCAACAAGAAGGAGGTCAGGGATTCGATCGCTTTTTTGATAATGATAGCGAGTAGGAATGTTTTCTTTTTTATAAATTCGATAGCTTCGTGACTTTTCTTTCAACTTTTTTTCAAGTTGATGAAGTTCTTGATTGTTAGAAGAGAATAACCCAACAACGGCACTGTTTCCTGTTCTATCAACATTGGGAAAATTTTTAAGAATATCTGAGATGTCGATAGTTTTTTTGGGATCCATCAAAACCATGCCATGATCCGAAACGATCATAATATTCAGATCTTTGATCTTTTCTTTTTTTTCAAGTTCACTCATCAAAAAAGCAATTGAGTCATCAACTTCTTTGATAGCATTTTTAACTTCTTCAGATTGAGGTCCAAAGCGGTGTCCGTTTGTATCAACAACGTCAAAGTAAAGAGTAAAAAATTCAGGTCTTTTTTCATCTGCCAGGTCAAACCATTTAAGAAGATGTTCGACTCTTTCTTTGCTGGTGATGTTTTTGTCATAGGCCAAAAAATTTGTGGGAAGTATACCCTGGTGGGCTGCTTCTGATCCTGGCCAAAAAAGTATACCGGATTTAAGTCCTTGCTTTTGAGCTGTGATCCAAATGGGTTCACCAAGCCACCATTTAGGGTTGTTAAGAAATTCCCGAGGAGCTCCCAAGGAAAAGTGGTTTTTTGGGTCTTGCGGGTCTCTTATTTCGTTTCCTACAATTCCATGGTTTTCAGCGTAGAGTCCCGTTACGATTGTGTAGTGATTGGGAAAGGTTTGTGAAGGAAAAATTGGCCTCAGGCTTTTAGCTCTCACCCCTTGTTTGGCAAATTCATAAAGAGTCGGGCTGTTAGCTTTTGATAAATAATCAGGCCGAAATCCATCTATAGAAATCAGTAGAAGCGGATTGCGTCCAAAACAAAAGGGATGGAATAATAAAAAAACAAAAAAAATGAATAATTTTTTACTTTTTTTCACACTCTTGGATTTAGAGCATTAAGTCATTTCTAACAATCAGCATAATTAAGTTGTTTTTAAAAAAATCTCACTTGAGAATAGATCTATGGTTAAGTCTTTTTGTTGTTTTGGTTTATTGGGATTTCTTTCTTTGTTTTTAACGTCTTGTTTTGATCTCCAAGATACAAGAGACGGGGTTACAGGTGCTGATCGAAGAGTTTTTGTAACAAAAAATACTTTTTTTGGTAATTTCGGAGGATCTTCGCCCGACACTGTATGCCAAGAGGCTGCGAAGGCTGCAGGGCTTGAGCGTGTTTATTCGGCAATTTTAAGTTATAGCACAAGTTCGGACGATGCTAGAATTCGTCTGGGTGATAATAATGGTGGATATATCTACGTCATTGATGATGCAGGTTCTGCTTTTATTGTTGCAAAAGGCCTTATCGATACAAACGGTTTATGGGATAGGTCTTCTTCAGTAAACTTGTCTACTCCCATTAGCCTAGATGAATATGGAAAAAGTATTACGGGATCTACGAGCGTTTTTACAGGTACAACTGCAGATGGATCTAAGTCTGGGTCGGTCGCTGCGGATTTTTGCAATAACTGGAAAAGTTCGAGTGCTCACACTGTCAGAGTGGGGGATGCCTCACAAGTGGATGGAAAGTGGATTGATGATACGGCTGGCGACTGTTCAGTTGCAGCGCGTTTATATTGCATAAGTCAGTAGTCTGCTCATTTAAGCTATTCACTTTGACCAATCGTTAAGACGATTCAGAAGTATTTGCCATTTTTTTATGTAAAGCCAATTTTGTGGCTTAAAAAAAAACTTTAGTTACTAAATTTTTGCCGAATCAAATTTCATGGGGATTGGCAAAAAATACATACTTTCAATCACATTTTTTTCTCAGATCAGTTTTACATCTTATGCAATTTCTTCTGATGCTCAACCATTGCAATCTCAAGATGAGACTAAAATAGAAGTCCCTAAGAGTATGGCTGTTTTAGGAGACAGTATCAGTGCAGCGGCGCTAGCTATTTTTAATCGCACAGATGGGCTTAACCCCCTTTTGCTCGGCAAATTTTTAGATATCATCCTTCGCTTGAGTATAAAAAGATCTGTCAAAGGTATTGAGTACAAGCAATATAGCTGGGCAACAGGATGGAGAGAGTCGGTTGATTCACATCTTTATCGATTAAATGATTTAAGCGATCGACCCATAAAAAATATAAATGCAGCTGTTTCAGGATCTACAAGTTTTAGCCTAAAGTCCCAAGTCGATAATGTTTTGAAGTGGAGTCAAAAAAAATTAAAAACAAAAGCTCCCGATTATGTTGCTATTGAGATTGGGGCAAATGATCTTTGTTTACATGGCAAGGAGTCAATGACGAATCCTTCGGATTACTCTGATAATATTCGATTAAGTATAGAGCGCATTTTAGAAAAAAATCCTCGTGCAAAAATATTGCTAGTTGGAATTCCTGATGTGTTTCATCTAAAAAAAGTAGCAGAAGATTCTTTTTTATCTTTAATTCCCGGTCTCAATCGATGTAGCGATATGTGGTCTTTTCACGGGTTTTGTAGAAATGTCTTAGAAGTAGACAATTCATCTCGCGAATATAAAGAGGCTCAAGTTCGCTATGGTCAATATTTGCATGAGCTTGAAAATGTTCAAGAAGACATAAATGGAGTGTGGGGGCATGATACCGTTAGAGTCGCAAGTCAATTGAGCACTTTTGAATTTAAAAACACCGACATCAGTTTTGATTGTTTTCATCCCAATAAAAGAGGTCAGAAAATGATTTCTGAAGTAACATGGCAAGAAACATGGTGGGCTGATCTTTAAAAAGTGCAGACACTTGTATTTGATGCGCTGCTAATACTTCTTAAACCTTCATTGTTCTTCGCTTTAAAGCGATTAATCTTATATTTAGTTGGTTATGAGAATATTTTTATTAATCTATACAATCGTAAGTCTCTCATATGCCCAAGAAATAGATTTAAAAAAAGCTTTTGAAGCTGCTCTCTCGAATACTGAAGCTATTCCCCTCCAGGAAGCAAAAGAAAAGCAAGTGGAAGAGCGTGTGTCTCAAGCTTTATCGGGTGTCTTTCCCCGCTTGAGTGTCGTGGGGAGTTATACTCGAATTGATGATCCAGGGCAGACAGGTGCTTTTGTTGCAGATCTTAATCAGCATTCGGCAAAGTTGACTGCTACTCAACCTTTGTTTCATGGCTTCAAAGAATTTGATGCTCTTAATATTGCAAAACATTCTTTGAAAGGTCAGAGATCTTTAACACAAAGAGCGAAAGGCACTTTGTACTTTCAAGTTGCCCAAAGTTTTTTTGAGATTTTAGCAGCTGAGCAAGATGTGAGAAATTTAAAGGATGTTTTAAAGTTTTCGCAAAAGCGCACCAAAGAATTGGAGTTATGGGTTAAGTCTGGTCGGTCGAGAAACACAGATTTACTGAGTGCTCGTTCTCAAGAAGCAATTTTAGCGGCTCAATGGGATGCGGCTTTAAGTTTTTTAGATCAAACACGCGATAAGTTTTTTGCGCTTACGAAGCTTGATAAAAATTCTCTTTTAAAAGATTTTCAGTCAAATGAATCCTTGGGGAATTTAAAATCTTTGGGTGAATATTTGGAGATGGTCGATAAGCGTCCCGACATTCAGGCTCTTCAATCTCAAGTTCAAGCTGCTCGATATAATAAAAAATACAATCGTGCTTTTTATTATCCCGCTGTAGATTTTGTAGGTAATTATTATCTTGATCGTTCGGGAACAAATTTAAAAAATTCAAAATGGGATATTGGAGTTAATTTAAGCTTTCCCATTTTTGAGGGAGGATTAACGAACGCCCAAGTAGGTGAAGCAATTGCAAGGCTTCATGAGGAGGAATTGTCACTTACTCAGGCCCGAAGAAATGCAGAGACAGAGATTAAAGTGGCTTATACGGAGTTACTAAAATCTACGAATCAAGTTCGATTGTTAAAAGAAGCAGTAGAGGCGGCAACGGCAGCCTATCAAGGTCTCAGTAAAGATTACCGTCACGGCCTAGCAACGAATATCGATGTTCTTACAGCAATGACAAAACAACTAGATGCAAAAAGATCTTACGATAAAAATCGTTATGCCTTAGAAATTGCAAAAATTTCTTTGGATAATGCAGTCGGTGATTTTTCAAGAATTGATCAATAAGGAGTAGCTCATGAGTCTATCTGAAATTTCAATAAAACGTCCGGTGTTTGCGTGGATGCTTATGGCTGCCCTCATTATTTTTGGCTGGATTTCTTTTAAAAGAATGGGAGTGAGTCAGCTACCAGATATAGATTTTCCAGTTGTCTCTGTTTCTTTAAGCCTTGAGGGAGCTGCTCCCGAAATTATGGAAGTAGATGTTGTTGATCCTCTCGAGGATGCTTTGATGGGTGTTCAAGGTATTACAAATTTAACCTCCTCTTCGAAGATGGGCTCTGCATCGATCTCTGTTGAATTTGATCTTGATAAAAATATTGATACAGCTGTTCAGGAAATTCAGAATGTTATCTCGCGAACACTTCAGCGTTTGCCAAAAGACTTAGACCCTCCTGTCGTCAGCAAAAGTAATCCCGAGGACAATCCAATTGTTTGGCTTTCTGTATCATCAGCAACAATGCCTCGTCCTGCGCTAATGTCTTTAGTCCGCGATCAGATTAAAGATAAATTTTCATCTGCAACAGGTGTTGGAGAGGTCATGATGGGGGGGTATGTTGATCCAAGCCTACGAGTATGGCTCTCGTCAGAAAAGTTAAAGCAATATTATTTAACAGTGAGTGATATCTTTAACACAATTCAGCTTGAGCATTCAGAGCTTCCTTCTGGAAGAATTGAAAACCAAGAAAAAGAAATAAATATTCGCACAATGGGAGAAGCTCCCACTGCTGAAGAGTTTGGAAATCTTGTTATTAGCAAAAGAGGAGGAGCACCTAATTACAATCCTATTCGTCTTAATCAGGTTGCCCGAATTGAAGACGGTTTAAATGATGTGCGTTCAAAGAGTCGGGTAATGGGTGTCTCTGCGGTTGGTCTTGGAATTAGAAAACAAAGAGGAACCAATGCTGTGGCTGTTGCAAAAGCAGTAAAGCAAAGACTTGAAGAAGTTAAAAAGATTTTGCCTAAAGATGTTGAGATAGCGGTGCGCTTTGACTCTACAAAATTCATTGAAGATTCCGTTCATGAATTGAACTTTACCCTTATTTTGTCTGCAATTTTGACGGCACTTGTTTGCTGGGCATTTTTAGGATCATGGTCTGCCACGATGAACGTTGTTTTGGCAATTCCTACTTCCGTTGTAGGTACGTTTATGGTTTTACTGGCGCTTGGCTTTACCTTGAATACTTTTACTTTGTTAGCGTTGTCTCTTGCTATTGGAATAGTTGTGGATGATGCCATCATGGTTCTTGAGAATATTGTTCGTCATAAAGAGATGAGAAAGGATAGCTTTCAAGCTGCTCTCGACGGATCACGAGAGATAACATTCGCAGCGCTAGCAGCAACTGTTGCCATTATCGCAATTTTTCTTCCCGTTGCTTTTATGAAGGGAATCATTGGAAAGTTCTTTTATCAGTTTGGAGTCACGCTTTCTGTCGCAGTTGCTCTTTCTTTACTTGAAGCTCTAACTCTTACGCCCATGAGATGCTCACAGTTTTTGGATGTTTCTGAAAGAAAATCAAAAATCGGTAAAGCTATTGAAATTTTTTTTGAAAAAAGTGCATTGATTTATACGCGGTTTATAAAAGTATCTTTAAATCATCGCATCAAGGTGATCATCGGCTCAGTTTTATTTTTCTTACTAAGCTACGCAAGTGTGTCTTTTTTAAGAAAAGAATTTGTTCCTTCTCAAGATCAGGGACGTCTTTTTATGAGAGTCAGAACAGATATCGGTGCCTCTATTCATGTCACTGACGCAAAAGTTGCGGAAGTAGAAAAAATTCTTTCTCAAAGGCCTGAGGTCGTGCAATATTTTTCAACAATTGGTCAGGGCTCCGAAGTAAATGCTGCAAATATATTTATTACTCTTAAAGATTTTAAAGATCGTCCCTATGACAAAATAAGCAACAAAAAACTCACTCAGCAAGAGTTGATGGAAGTTTTACGAAAAGAGATGAAACTTGTAAAAGGTGCAAAGATAACCCTTCAGGATTTATCTCTCAGTGGATTTAGTGCCAAAAGAGGATATCCCATAGAATTTACTGTTCAGGGTCCGGAGTGGTCTGTCTTAACCGATTCTGTTTCAAAAATTACTCAAGAGATGACTCAAACAAAAATGATGCGAGATATTGATACAGATTATCGTGAGGGAATGCCCGAGCTCAGAGTAGTGCCCGATCGAGATAAAACCCGCGCCTTTGGTGTCAGCATTGCAGATGTGAGTGCAACAATTGATGCCTTAATGGGTGGAAGAGTAGCAGGGAAGTTTTCAAAAGGAGGTCATCGATATGATGTTCGAGTTCGTCTTGAAGAAGATGAACGAAAAAAGCCTGACGATATCAAAAAATTATATGTTCGAAATAATCGTGGAGAACTTGTTCCAATTAGTTCTGTTGTCAAACTCGAAGAAAGAATGAGTTTGCAGGGTATATCAAGACAAAATCGTCAGCGAGCAATTACTGTTTTTGCCAACGTCGCTCCCGGTGCTTCTCAGTCAAAAGCAATTGAAGAGATTCAACGTCTTTCCAAAAACATTTTACCATCTGGATACTTTATTCAAGTCAGCGGAAGTGCAAAAACATTTCAAGAGTCGATGTCGAGTTTAGTCGCGGCTCTTGTTTTAGGAATTCTGATATCTTATATGGTTCTCGCTTCTCAGTTTAATAGTTTTCTTCATCCTTTTACAGTTCTCGTAGCTTTACCATTTAGTATTTCGGGAGCTTTTTTAGCTCTTTGGATTGCCGGTCAATCTTTAAATATATTTTCAATGATTGGTCTGATTCTTTTGATGGGAATTGTTAAAAAGAACTCAATCCTTTTGGTAGATTTTACAAATCAACTTCGAGATGAGGGGCTAGGCACGGAAGAGGCTTTAATGAAAGCCTGTCCAGTGCGTTTGCGGCCTATTCTTATGACATCTTTTTCTACGATTGCAGGGGCTTTACCAGCAGCCTTTGCAATTGGGCCAGGAGCTGAGAGTCGCATCCCTATGGCTGTATCTGTTGTGGGTGGAGTGTTGGTCTCTACCGTCTTAACTCTTTTTGTTGTTCCATGTGTGTACAGTGTGCTTTCAAAGTTTGAAGTTAAAAAAGTAAAGGTTTAATTACTTGCTCACAGTTGTGTTATGAGAATTTGATTTGATTGCATCTTCAGCGATGAAGCGATTCGAATCATCAATCCAGTTTTGAACAGCAGACGTCCAATTTGCTTCACTTTGAGTATTGTAAAAATGAAGACCGTCTTTTAAATCCTTGTTTGAAATGGCAACCCTTTTGGTGGTGTCAAAATAGCTACTTTTGATTGTGCTCTTTTCAGAAAGGTAAAACTTTATTTTATTGCTGAGTTCTTGATGCTTTTGCTTACTAGCATCTGGAGGAAGAATGAACTTGATGTCTTGAATGCCATTTGCTTTTGCAAGGGCAAAGATTTTGTCTAAATCCTTTACGGGACTGTATCCTTCGTCGTGATTGCTTCCAAGTTGAATAACGAGATGTGTGAATTTTTTTTCAGGATTTCCACATGAATGAGACAAAAGAAGTTTTTCTAAATTCCAATTAGTAGGAGCAATATCGTTTCTTTGGTAGTTTTTAGAACCACCTTTACCATCTTTAAAATAAGTTTCGCTCGAGCCGACAGGGTTTTTCATAGGACTATTGCCTGACCAATGATCAAATCTAGATCCTGATACAGAATAAAGACAGGCTTCGTTACCGTTTTTGCTCAGAGCTTCTGCAACTCCAGGTCCAAATTTTCCATAGGAAGAAGAGAGAGAGTCGCCTATCACAAGTGTTTTGTTTTCGTTTGATTGAGTAGGTGTTGAGGTTTTAGCTTGTGCTTTCGAAGCTTGAGCAGCGGGTTTTTCAGTAGGCAATTTTGGCGTTTTGCTTTCATGAGGAGCGGAAGGAACAGCACTTACTTTTTGTGTTGCGGGAACAACTTTTTGTGGAGCCGGAAGAGCTTTGGGTGGCATCGAAAGAACCTTTTGTGGAGCCGGAACAGCTTTCGGTGGCACCGAAAGAACTTTGGGTGGTGGTTGTGGTTTTGTAAAGTCTTGAAAGCTTTTCGGATCAATATCTTCCAAGGTAATGTCTAAAACTTTGGATTGAGATAAGCTACCAAATAAAAGAGAAAGTGCGATGATAGATAAATTTTTTTTCATATCTTACTAGTTTTCAGGATATGGTATTTTGAATTTAAAAAACAGAGGAAATCTATATCTATGAAAATCAAAAAAATTATTTTATCAACTCTCTCTGGGCTGGTATTTGTTTCTTTTGCCAATACAAGTTTAAATAAAATTAAAGCGCCAAACGTCAAGACGGTGACGCCCAAAAGCGTCGATAGTTATTTATTCATTCAAAAACAACTTGCAGCAGATTCTCTTGAGGGAGTTTCAAGCGCAGCTGATCAAATCTATAAAGACGAGAAGGGTGATCTTTCCAAAGAAAGTTTGCATCTTTCTAAAAGTAAAAACATAGAAGAGGCTCGAGAGAGTTTTAAAAAAGTTTCAAATCTTTTGATTATTTCAACGCATGAAAAAGATAGAAAAGGTGCAAAGATAGCTTATTGCCCCATGGCACAAGCACAGTGGCTACAACTAGGCGAAACAATCAAAAATCCCTACTATGGCGCTTCCATGCTTGAGTGTGGTCGTTTTGAGTCAGGTAAGTCTTCTAAAAAGTGAGTTCCGTACTGTAAAGCCAAATGATTCAAAAAAAGGAAAAAAGCCAATCGGGATTGAGTTCTTATTTTTTTCTTACTCGATTAAAAGAAGGTTTTTTGGGTGTTTTTCTTGCAGCTTTAAGTGGCTTTCTTTCTGCTTTGGTAGTTGGAGCTTTTTTAGTTTCTTTAAATCTTGTAACAGAGTTTAGAATTCTTAATCCAAAGATGATTTTCTTTTTACCCTTTGCTGGCTTGGTGATTGTTTTTCTTTATTCTAGGGTGGATTCTCGTTTATCCAAAGGAACTTCTTTAATTCTTGAGGAAATCCATAAACCTCAAAACGTTTTACCTTTTAAAATGGCGCCTTTGATTTTTGTTTCAACACTTATAAGTCATCTTTGTGGAGCTTCTGTGGGTCGTGAGGGGGTTGCTGTTCAAATGAGCACAGCTTTGTCGGATCAACTTTCAAAACTTTTCTGTCTGAATAAAACTCATCGGCAAAAAATTTTGATTGCGGGAATGAGTGGGGGTTTTGCAACAGCCCTTGGAGCCCCTTGGGCAGGGTGTTTATTTGGAGTGGAGGTTATTCATGGAGGAAAGATCAAAGCACTGGTTTTGATTCAATCCTTTATCGCAGCTTTTGTGGGTTATTACTCTCTTCGGTTATTGGGCATTAACCAGACTCACTTTTTCATAAGTGAAGTTTTTTCTTTTGATGTCCGTTATTTGTTTTGGGTCACAATTACTGGAATCGTTTTTGGTTTTGTGGCTTTATTTTTTTCAAAAATAATCCATTTCTTTGAAAAAAACCTTACATTAATTTTTAAAAATTCATATTATCAAATTTTCTTCACCGGTTTACTCCTTTCGTTTTTATTTTATTTTGAGGGAAGTGGTCGATACTCAGGATTGGGTCTTTCTTATATTCAAGCAGCTTTCGAAGCACCAAGTTCTTTTAATGAATTTTTATACAAAAGCTTTTTTACGATTCTTTCGCTTTCTTTTGGATTTAAAGGCGGAGAGTTTATTCCCCTTGTTTATATGGGAACTGCGCTTGGTAGTGCGATGAGTGTAGTTATTCCTGTTTCTTTTAGATTACTTGGAATCGCGGGTTTTGCGGCTCTCTTTGCTGGAGTATCGAATGCTCCCTTGACGTGCTCGGTTATGGCAATAGAATTTTTTGGTTGGAGTGTGGCTCCCTATGTTCTTGCTGCGTGCTACTCTAGTTATTTATTTTCAGGTCAAAAAGGAATTTATAAAAATAAAGGCTGGAGTTTTTTCAAAAAGTTAAAAGAGTTTGGGCAATAGCCATGTACTCGGGACCCGTTCCTTTAGACCTAAAAGCTCCACGATCGTCTTGTAGCCAACCTACTCTAAACCAAGCTTGTTCGTTTATGTTGTAGGATAAAGCAGCGCCAAGGGTTCCTGTGTCTAAGATCTCATTGCGACGTCCGTCGTTGAAGTATTCGTATTGAAGAGCAAGTGTTAATTTTTGAGGAATAATTTTGTAATCCATTCGGGTATAGGCAGACCAGACATTGTAGGAATGGCCTTCGTCGCGATCAATTCCCGTGCAGTATTCAGCAGAAATTTTGAATCTGGAAGAAAGTTTGAATGTGGCATCGGCTGCATATCGGTTTTTGTAAACAATTTTACTTTCACTCATTCGAGCATTGAAAATCATATCGTTCATAAAAAAACCATAGTCTGAAAGAACGGGGTGTGTGGCTCCGCTGAAGGCAGAAAGCCCCAGGTTTAAGTCATTTGTCAGATCGAAGCCTAAGCGTGACAAGACGGGTTTGGAACTTGTTGATTGAGAGCGTCTAATGTCTGCCATATGACCAGAGCCTGTGTTTACGGTATCTAGAACGGAATCAATCCCATTCATGAGACTCACACTCCAATCAAAAGATTTCCAAAAGCCAGAAACTTCAATGCCTTTATCTGTAAAAATACCGATGTTTTTATAAACAGGATTTCTAAGAATATGGTTAGCAGAGTCAAGGTGAGTGTCGATCCCAAAGTGACTTCGGAAGCGACCAATTTTGAATGACCAGTTTTGAGGAAGCCATGGAATTTCGGAAAAAACAGCATACACAAATCCATGGTCTTGACCTACGGGATCATCCATTTTGCTTGTCATTAGAAGCTGTTCGAGAAGCAGCGAAATGTGATCGCCTATATTTGTACTTAAAAACAATTCTGCAACATGAAGATCAAAGCTTGCTGCTCCTAGGTGAGCATAAGTAGGTCCGTGAGATTGGGGAGCGTAAAATCTCATATCAACAGCTCCTCCAAAATTAATATTATTAAAGGGACCAATGCTCAGCGAGGTGTTTTGAGTGGTAGGTTCAAGTTTAGCTTTTTCAAAATTAAGGGCCTTTGGAGCTTGTGCAAATGCGTTAAGATTAAAGAAAAAAATAAAAACTAAAAAAGTTTGCGTTAAGAATTTTTTCAAAATGTAGTCGAAGCTCATTTTTGACAATATACTCTACCTAGCTGTAATTTTTGAAGGTGAGGGGCAGAATTTGAGGAATTTCATAACTTTTATTTCGTTTTGTTTTTTTTCTATTTCTTCTCGAGCGCATAATTATAATGTTGCAGAGTTAAAGCAAGCTTTAGCTAAATCTTATAGCTCATTGGGGTCTGACGTTGAGTCTCCTTCAAAAATTAGCTCGCAAGTAAAAGAGGTGTTTGGATCAATGAAGGGTGAGCTTTTCGAGGTTCGCTTTAAAGAGAATTTTCAAAAAGAGAATGCGGGATGGGTTTTTCTTTTTGAACAAGAAGAAACGCCTCACCTTGTTTCTTTTTCGAGAGTTGAAAAAAAAATAAAAGCTTTTCTAATCGGAAAAAACTTAGTTTCAGAAAGCGATTTTAAGGATTATCCTTTTTTAAAAAAAATAAATGATGAGATGCTTTCTCGCCTTACTCCTCAAGCGCTGAGAGAACATGATCATTCTTCTTTGCATGGTGGAATGGTTTTGATGTTCATTGACGATCATGTTGAAATTTCAAGGTCATCGCAAAATCAAATTTTTGCATATGTTAGTGACAAGAAAAGGCAAGGTCTTGCGTTGGACCTCTTTGAGAAAATAAACTTTACACTGTTTTCTAAAAAAAAATCAATTTCTTTGAAATCTGAAAAGATGAAACACGGAACGATGGAGATGTTGATGGTGTCTCTCCCAGATAAAGTTTTAGAGGATGCTGTTTTGAGCATTCTTTTAAAAAGAAAAAAAGGTAATTCTGTAACGAGAGTGACAAGGCTTTCACTTATTCCATTTGTTGATGTTAAAGATGCTATGAAAGAGCATTCCGTTCATGAAGGGGATCATAAATAATATGAAATATTTTAGTTTTCTAATGGCGTTTATTCCTATTGTTTCTTTTTGTCTTCCCTCAAGTGCTCGATTGTTTCAGACTGTTTACGGTTATAAGACGAGTTGTCTTCTCTGCCACACGGAGGGTGGGGGAACAAGTTTAACTCCTTACGGTAAAGAATTTCTCAAATCAGGTGCCAACATGTCATCTTTTAAAAAAATTGAGGATCGCGATTCTGATGGAGATAGTATCAAGAATCTTGCAGAAATTTTAGCTCGATCCAATCCAGGCGATAAAAAAAGTACTCTTGAAATAAAAGGAGATTGGCTTGCAAAAGCCGGTTCAATCTTTATTCCTGAAAAACAGCTTGATGAGTTATTTGCAAAAGCATTTTCAAAAAGTGTCAAATACAGTGCAATTGAAGGAGCGCTCAGCGCAGATCAGATAAACTTGATGAAAAGCAAACTCGCGAGAGAGGTATCTGATGACGATCGAGTCCCCACATTTTATTTTGCCGAAGTAGACGGAAAAAAAGAGGCTGTAGCTCAGCTAATGACTGAAAAGGTGTCGGGTCATAGTCTTGTTGCCGGAGTAGCCGTAGCGACTTCTGGAAAAGTAACATCAATAAAACTCTATGATGCTGACAAAAGCCTAAAGGAAGCTGAATCTTTTATTAAAAAATTAAATGAAGCTGATTTGGTTTCTTTAAAAAACATTAAGCCTGTCCAGGAATCTGAAAAAACAATTTACTCTCTGGTTGAAAGAAGTTTGCTGCTCATGAATATTGTTTTTGGCGGAGGAAAGTAAATTGGCTGATTCCACGCTTAATTTTAATTCTGCCCAACTTCAAAATTCTAGCATAGAAGTCGTACGCGAGTTTCATGTTTTTAAGGATGCTTTTTTGCCAGGTCTTTCTGTTTTTTTGTTTATTTTTTCAGTTTGGCTTTCTGTTGCTTGGGCAAAGAAAAAATCTCAATCCCAAAAATTACACACTAAAAACAGGTCGAATGAATTTTTTAAAATCAAAGACGCTCCGGCACTCTTAAAGGCATGTTTGCTACCAATGCTTTTAGCTTTTGCATTGACTCATATTTTTTCAGCTATCTCTGTTTACTACAATACAAAAGTCATTCATCCCTCAACCGAAATTTATTTTCAGGTTATGGGGGTTGGTCGTCTTTCTTCTTTGAGTCATGCGCATTTTTTTGCACATGCCACAATGTACTTTATAATGGCTATTTTGGTACAAATGACAGAGGGCTGCTTTTTTTCACTAGTTGTTGCTCCTCTGCTTGCTCTGTGGGCAGGTATTTTTGATGTTATTTCGTGGTGGGGAATCAAGACGCTTTCTTCTCACTTTGAGTATTTGTCTATGCTCACGGGCATGTCTTTTAGTATTTCATTTCTCTTCATGTCTTATCACATCATAAAAAGTGCTTTTTCAAAAAACATTTGAAACTAAGAGCATTGAAGATCTGATAAGTTTCGAGGTGGAACGGCGGCTCTAAGTGCATTTAATATCGCCAATATATCAATGACTTCTTGGCAGATGGCTCCGTTGATTGGGGTCAAGTAGCCAAATGCAGCGGCAGTCATTCCTAAAATACTCAGAAACATGCCTGCTATTGCACTTTGCAGAGCAATTTTTCTCATTCTATGGCTTATGTGAATGAATTCATCCACTTTGGTAAGAGAGCTTTCAAGTATGACGACTCCCGCAGCTTCCGTTGTCACCTCGCTATTTTGTCCCATTGCAATTCCTACTGTTGAAGCCATCATTGCGGGTGCGTCGTTGATTCCGTCACCAACATAAAGAGTGTTTGCTTGAGAGGTTTCTTTTTTGACAAGGTCTAATTTTTCTTCGGGACTTTTTGAAAAGTAAATTTCCTTAATTCCTACATTTTCAGCTAAAAATCGAACTTCATTTTCTCTATCGCCCGAAATAATCATGCTTTTCTTAAACTGGTGCTTGGGTCCAAGGTGAGTGATAAAGCTTTTGCTATCTTCTCTTGGTGAATCTCTAAATGTTAAAGTGCCCGCATATTTTTGATTGATCAAAACGATGCACTCTAAACCACTTTTTGAAACGGGAATTCTTTTAAGTTCATTGAAATTTTCTCGGCAAAGTTTAGATCTTCCAGTGATTTTGACAGAAAAACCGCTAACAAAGCCAACGAGTCCTGACCCAGGGGGTTCACTTACTTCTGAAGCTTCTGAAAGTACTATTTTTTCTTCATGTGCTTTTTCTAGGATGGCAATGGCAAGAGGATGTTTTGAGTATTGCTCGAGACTCGCTGCAAATTTTAATATTTCCCAACGAGAAAATCTTGCATCTACATTCATATCAACTAGATGGGGTTTACCGTATGTGAGTGTTCCTGTTTTATCGAAAATTGCGGTTTCGCAGAGGCTGATTTGTTCGAGGACAATGGGTTTTTTAATGATGATAGCTCTTTTGGCAGCAAGAGAAATAGATCCAATAATTGCAATCGGAATAGCAATAATAAGTGGGCAGGGAGTCGCCACAACAAGAACGGCTAAAAAACGTTGAGGGTTATGACTCAAAAACCAAGCTAAAAAAGCGACAAGAATGGCAAGCGGAGTGTAAAAGGCGCCAAGTTTATCTCCAAGTCTTCTCAGTTTAGGTTTGTCTTTTTCAGAAGCTTCCACAACCTTTATGATGCGTGCATAACGTGAATCAGAGGCAACTTTTGTAGCTCGAATTGTTAGAAGAGAATTTCCGTTAATCGAGCCTGAAATGACGAGTGATCCAATGGTTTTCGACATTCTAAAGGGTTCGCCTGTGAGATAAGATTCATCCATTGCACCTCGGCCCTCGATAACCTTACCGTCAACTGGGCAGATTTCATGGGGATAGAGTAAAAGTTCGTCTCCGGCTTTTATGTCATTTATGTTGATGTCTAAAATTTCTGAATTTATTTTTTTGTGAGCAATTGAGGGAATTCTTTTCGCGAGAGCTTTAAGAATAGATGAAGCATTTCTCATGGCATAAAATTCTAGAGCTTCACCACTCGAAAGCATAAGCACGACAATACTGCCAGCGAGATGCTCTCCTAAAACAATTGACGTCAAAATTGAAATGCCAGCTAATAAATCGGAACCAAACTCTTTATGGATTATTTTTTTTATGAGAATCCAAACAAGAGGAATTCCTCCCAAAAGAAGAACAATCAGTAGGGGAATGTCGGACAGTTTTTGCTCGATTAAAAAATATTTTAAAATAAGGTGAAGAGATAATCCCAAGATAGAAATAATAACAATTTTCGAGGAGTGGGAGCTTTGCATTTTTAAAGGATACTTAACTTTGAAGTTTTATTTTTTTTTGAACTTTATTAATTTTTTTTTATTTTTGCTTCATCATGGTTTCATGTAGCTCTGATTATACGTGCATATAATGGCCTTGTTTAGAAGGAGGCCCCTATATGAGAAATTTATTAATCCCCCAATTACAAAGAAAATTTTGGTCAAGCTTTCCCACAAGCTTTCCATTCTTCGCTGACGAAGATTTGGGTTGGGAAAGTGATGATCTTGCATACGGTTTGACATGCGATATGCATGAAAGCAGTACGCATTATCTTTTAAGCTTTGACATGCCAGGCATGAAAAAAGATGAGATCAAAGTCGAGCTTCGCGGTAACGTATTGACGGTTACAGGCAGAAGGAATGAAGAGATCGAAGCTAAGAGCGAAGAAATTTATCGATCAGAGAGAAAGTATGGAGAGTTTTATAGAAACATCACTCTTCCAAGCGAAGTCACAGCTGATGCGGTGGAAGCAGAATACATGGATGGAGTGTTGAGGGTTGCTGTACCCAAAGTGAAAAGTGCAAACATTAAAAGAGTGCCTATTGCGGAAGCAAAGTCAGGTGGACTTTTAGCGAAGCTTTTTAGTGATCGCAGGCCTAAAGAGATTGCTGCGAAAACTGAAAAAAGAACACATTCGTGATGATTTTCTAAAACGAAGAGTGGGGGTTTCATCTGGGCTCCCACTCTTATTCAATAAAAATACTATAGGAGGGGTACGATGAAAAATAACCAATCACCGAGTTCTTCAATTCTTTTATCAATTGATCCGTATCAAAAGGGACGAAAGTTAATGAATCGTTCTATAGGGTTGATCAAAACGCTTGGAAGGGGCATGAGTGCAAGTGTCCAGCCTGTTTATGTCGCAGAAAAAACAAGACTTAGTCGTCTTAAGAAAGCCATCAGTCGTGATTCAGGAGATTTCGAATCACGAACAAGAGAGAAAATTAAAAAAATTCTCAAGTCTTCAAAAAAAAGTGGAATTCAAAAAGCTGAAATTCTATTTGATGATGAAAGAAATCGCCAAAAAGATGCACGAATTGTGGCAACTTTTGGAAAAAATCATGGGGATTTAATGATTGTTGCGGCAACAGGTGCTCAGACGGGAATTAAAAGTATTTTTGATGAGAGTTTTACAGAAAATCTTGTCACTCAGGCTAACATTCCTGTCGTGACTGTTAATTCATTTACTAAAATTCCAAATAAAATAAAAAAAATTGTTTTCACAAGTGATTTCAGCGCAGAGTCTTCAAGAGCTTTTGCAAAGATTTGCGAAACTGCTAAAAAGCTTAATGCTGAAATTATTCTTTTTTCTGTTTTAAGGCAGTATTTGTACTTGGATGATATTTCCTCTTTTAATGTGGCCACCACCGTGGATGGCTTTAATTGGATTGATTTCGAAAAAAAACGAATTCAAAATCTTGCAAATGTTTATTTAAATAGAGCAAAGAGAACAGGGGTTAAGGCTCGATTTTTTTGTGAAGAAAATAATATCAGTGTTCCTCGTGCTGTCATGCGATATGCGCATAAAGTTGATGCCGATATGATTGCTTTAGCAGCAAAAAGCAATTCACGTTTTGCCCATACTTTTGGAACGGTCACTCAAAGATTGATTCGAAAATCTGACTTGCCTGTGTGGGTTTACAATCGGTCGAAGCAAAGAATTCGCTAAATGAAAATTACTTTTTTAGGTGCAGCTGGAACGGTAACAGGCTCAAAATATTTAATTGAGTATCATGAATATAGAGTTCTTGTTGATTGTGGTCTTTTCCAAGGTCTTAAAGAACTTAGATTGCGAAATTGGGATAAGTTTCCACTCGATGCTTCAGAGATAAATGCGGTGATTTTGACTCACGCTCATATTGACCATTCGGGTTATTTACCAATTCTGATGAATCGTGGATTTAAGGGGCCAGTTTTTTCAACTTCTGGCACTCGTGACTTATGTTCTATTCTACTTCCGGATGCTGGAAAGCTTCAGGAAGAAGAAGCCGTTTATGCGAATAGAAAGGGATACTCCAAGCACTCGCCTGCACTTCCTCTGTTTACTTTTGAAGATGGCCAAAATGTTTTGCAGCAATTTGTGATTGTTGAGTTTGGAGTAGAAAAAACTTTAAGACATGATTTGAGGTTTTGTTTTATTCATTCAGGGCATATTTTAGGTGCCGCCTCGGTTGTTTTGACTGGACAGCAAACATCAATTGCATTTTCAGGTGATTTGGGAAGGCCCTCTGATTTAGTTATGAAAGCGCCTGAGTATATTCCTAAAGCAAATTATTTGGTTCTTGAGTCAACCTATGGAGATGAGATTCATACAGAGGAAGATCCACTTGATTCTTTTGAAAAAGCAATCAATCGATGTTTTCAAAGAGAAGGGGTTGTCATTATTCCTGCTTTTTCGGTTGGTAGAACTCAGTCGATTATTTATGCGCTTTATAAATTAAAAAAACAAAAAAGAATTCCTGATATCCCTATTTTTTTAAATAGCCCTATGTCGATTCACGCAACGGATGTTTATAAAAAACACTTAGATGAGCTCAAGATTACCCAACAAGAATCAACTGAGATGAGTTCTATTGTTGAGTATGTTTTAAGTGTTGAGGATTCTGTTGCACTTAACAAAACGCAATCTCCCAAAATTATTATTTCAGCAAGTGGAATGGCTACAGGTGGAAGAGTCTTGCATCACATTCGAAAATTTGCTCCGGATGCACGAAACATGTTGATACTTTGCGGTTATCAAGCGGTGGGGACTCGTGGAGATTCTCTTTTAAAACATGCAAAAAACATTAAGATGTTTGGCGAATATGTACCTATTAATGCAGAGGTGGTGGAAGTGCTTTCCCTTTCCGCGCACGCCGATCAAAAAGAAGTCTTACAGTGGTTAAGTCACTTTGACGAAGCTCCAAAACTTACCTTTTTAACTCATGGTGAGAATTTTTCGGCACAAGGATTAGAAAGCAAAATAAAAGAGGAACTCAAGTGGAAGACTCGAATTCCTCATTATTTAGAGAGTTTTGAACTAGAGTAATAATTAGTTTTTAGCGTCTTTTGCAGCTTGTTTTTCTGCTTTTTTAGCTTCTTTTTCTGCTCTGTAAGCTTGTCTGTCAGCTTTTAACTTTTGTGAAGCCGCTTTACAGCCGTCAGAAATTTTAAATTCTTTATTAGTTTTTTTATAGGCATGGATGCATTTGAGAAGTCCAGATCCTACTTTTTTATCGCTACAACCTGAAGCGGCTGCTTCTGCTGAGCAGCTTGAATTTACGGCTTCGCGGTCAGCATCTAGAGCAGGGTTGCTCGCAAAGCTTGCCTGACTTAAAGCAAGTGAAGCTGCGAAAAGTGTGGAAAATCGGATTAACTTATTCATATTTTTCTCCTTATTGTGTTTGTTCAAAACACCCCTAAATCTTAGCAAGAGGGGTAAAAAGTACAAGATTGCCCCTTCACTACGCGTTTTGTCGTGATTTGGCCAAAAAAAACTAAAAAGGTTGAGATTTAAGCGGCAAATGATGCTAGGTATATAAAAGATTAACGTGGCTTCTATCAGAGTTCTGGAGCGTGCTGTTCCACCTCTTAGTGGCACCCGGCCTTAAGGAGGTTTTATGGGAAAAAAATTATTTGTTGGTAACTTACCCTTTTCTGCAACTGATCAAACGATCAAGGAAGCATTCTCTCGCTGTGGAACAGTAGAGTCTGCAAAAATTATCACTGAGCGTGATACTGGACGCAGCAAGGGTTTTGGTTTTGTAGAAATGTCTTCAGATGCTGAAGCTTCAGAAGCTATTTCTAAGCTTAACGGAACAGAGCTCGAAGGTCGCGCAATGTCCGTTAGCGAAGCAAAACCTCAAGCACCTCGTGAAGGTGGTCGCGGTGGTTTTGGTGGTCGTAGTGGCGGCGGCGGACGCGGTCGTTACTAAGATCTCGTAAACTTTAACAAATACAAAAAGGGCCCTG
>CAYOWH010000044.1:0-19335 GCA_964407615.1 uncultured Bacteriovoracaceae bacterium
TCTTTTTGATGAAGAGCTAATTCGGCAGTGGGTTCTCTTTTGAGAATACCTTCTTGAATAAAAGATTTTTCTCGATTCCAAAAATGACAAAGGCCGTAAACCTCTGTTTTGTATAAATCTCCAATAGGAGCTAATGCGCCCGCAATGTCACCGTACAAAGTCCCGTAACCCATAGCCAGTTCTGATTTGTTGCCGCATGCAAGGAGAAGGTTCCCAGATCGATTGGCTTCTCCCATAAGGACGATTCCTCGAGCTCTACTTTGCAGATTTTCAAAGGGTATTCCCGACGTGTCTAGTCCAAGTGATTTTGCGCTTTCTCTGACGATTGGTGTTATGGAAATTTCTTTAAATTGAATTTTTAGATTCGAGGCAAAATCTTTTGCTAATTTTTTTGATTCGTTACTTGTCACTTCACTTGGAAGTGAAATTCCTAGAACTTTGTCAGGTCCCAGGGCTTTCGCTGCAAGAGTGGCAACACAAGCGGAGTCCACACCTCCAGAAAGTCCGACAATCACCCCCTGAGAAGCAGATTGATGAACAAAGTTTCTCAATCCAATTTGAAGCATTTCAGAGAGGTTTTTCCAGGAGGAATGCTCTTCTGAAGCGCTTTTTTGATTTTCTATGTTTGAATCCCAAATAAGAAAATCTTCCTCGTAAGCTTTTGACTCTATGTAGGTTTTTCCATGGTAGACAGCACTTCTTCCATCAAACAGAACTTCATCTTGTGATCCAACACGATTGATCCAGAAAAAAGGTTTCCCAAGTTTTTCTGAAATTTCTTGGAAAGTTTTTTTTCTGATTGAATTTTTATTCCACTCAAAAGGAGAAGCGGAAAGATTGATGTGAAAATCGCAGTTTTTTCGTTCATCTTTAAAAACCGGAGGCGCACTGTCATATTGACGTAAATAAAGTGGTCCGTATGATTCAATTTCATCCCATGCATCTTCACAGATGCTGATTCCAATCTTTTTTCCTCTCAAGACAAGGGGCTCTTGATTTTTTGTGTAGGAGCTAAAGTGTCGTGCTTCTGAAAAAATATTATAACTTGGGAGGCGTTTTTTGCGAATGGTACCCAAGCATTGTCCTTTTTCAAAGAGACTTGCTGAGTTCCAAAAAAAGTTTTGTTCATTGAGTTCTGTGTGCCCAACAATAAGAGCCACCCCCGTTTTTGCTGTTTGCGCAGCCAGATCATTAAGAGCTTTTCTTTCTGCGTTAAGAAAGGGTTGCAGAGTTAGAAGGTCATCTGGAGGGTAGCCTACGAGTGCTAATTCAGGCGTGACAACCAAATCGACTTTTTTGTCTTGAGCGATTTCAAGAGCTTTCAAGACTTTGCGGGTGTTCCAATCAATTTGTCCGGAGATAGAATGAATTTGCAGCAGAGCGATGCGCACCGTTTTAAACTAGCTCTCTTGGCTCTCTATCTCAATGAATACCTAGGGGGTCTTGCAGCATGGAACTCCAATATTTAAGAGCCCTTTTAGGAAGATAGCTTTACTTTCAAGAGCCAGGGTCCTATTTTTAATGTATGTCTTCGGAGTCAGGGGAAGAAATCAATAAATCCGAAAAATTGTCCTATAAAGGCTCTGTTTCTGGATTAAAAGGCTTTTTGAGTAATCGAATTTCAAAAATTGCTGAAGTTGTTGTGGCCGGAGCAGAGGCCCTTGAAAATGCAGGTGGAAGCAAACAAATTCCCATTTCCCTGATTTTTCCAAATCCTGAGCAGCCAAGGCAAGTTTTTGATCCAAAATCCCTTGAAGAGCTTTCTGCAACTATGAAAGAAGTAGGCCAGGCTCAGGCAATTACCGTAAGACCTCGTGGAAATGGCTATGAGATTATTAGCGGAGAGCGTCGCTATCGAGCGGCTCGATTGGCGGGACTCACACACTTGGAATGTGTCGTAAAAGAAGTTACCGACAATGAAGCACAATTATTATCGCTCGTAGAAAATCTACAACGTCAGGATCTTTTGCCTATTGAAGAAGCTCACTATCTTAAAAAAGTTTTAAAGGAAAACCGAGGGTTGAGTTTAGAAAAGCTTGCTAAGATGCTTGGCTCTCACAAGAGTACTTTGAGCGAAAAAATTCAACTGACAGAAGTTCCAGAGGATGAGCAAAAACTTTTATATGCAAAGGGTAAGTCTTTTACACATCGGCACTGGCGAGTTTTATCAAGAATTAAAGATGATGAGTTTTTAAAAAAACTTTTAAAACAAACTCTTGAAGAGCAGCTCTCTGTTTCTGAATTGGAAAAACTTTTAGAGGCTGCTGGAGTTCATAAAGCCAAAAGAAATCCAGTTGCTGAAAAACAAAGCAAAGAGTGGAAGTCTCCGCTTGTTTGTGACGAAGAATTTTTTGTTTTAAAGGGGGGAACTCATTACTTCTCTTCTTTAAACATTGAAAAGAAAAAACAACTAAAAAAAGAGCTTGTAAAACTAATAGAGAAGCTTGATGAGCCTGAAAAAACAGAAGCGTTACCTCCATCGATAGAGCTTTCTGTTTAGATCTTAAAAATTATTTTTTGTTTCCAAAGGCATGGCTTTTTTGAAGCTGTCCCGAGGCTTTTTTGATTTCTAAAATATTATTTGTCTTTGAGTAGTGTATTTCTTCACCTGAGAGAATATCTTTACCTCTTTGAAAAGAAGCGTCTCCCTTAAGTGTCCAGTTGTCGGCCAATGGATCGATTGAAGCTTCACGGCACTTTGCTTCATCCGATCCTTGCTTAAGAAACACATCCCCCAGAAATGAAATTTTTCTGTTTTTTTCTTCTGGGTTTATAATTTTTAAGCTTTGAGTGGTGGCTTCAAGGCCTTTATCATTTGTAAGAATAACTTCGCCACTCGCTTGAATGGAAATAATAGTTTTTCTGTCTTTGAGTATCAGAATGATTTCTTTACTGGAAAGCTTGAAGTTATCAAAAACGGCAACCACTCGAGAAGAACTTTGAAATTTAGCTTCTTCGGCTATTCTTTTTCCATGTGGATCAAATGAAATATTTAATAAGTCAGATCTTAAACTAATATGTTTGTTTTGAAATCCTACGTTGCCCTCTACTTGAGCTTTTCCTTTGTCTCTAAAAATACGAACGGAATCACCCTTGATTTTTGATAAAGATCCCGTTGAATCTTTTGATAAAAAAGAAAAGCTGACATTTTGGGGTATAAAAAAAGATTTTTCATTCAGATCCGCCTCAAGTCCAGTTCCCTGACCTTCGATAAAAGATTGTTTGAAATCGGGCGTGCTTTGAAAGCGAAGAGGGTCGTCCGATAGAATCTTTTTATTTTTATGAATGTAGCGAAGGTTTTCGCCCATGATATGAAAACCTTCTGGACTTTTTAGCTTTGCTTGACCCTTGAAAAAAATATCATGCGTTTCAAGACTCGAATAAATTTCATCTGAATCAAGACGCAGTTCTTTGTCTTGGTTTTGAAAAAAAATAGTTTCTGGTGAAAAAGCTCTCAGTAATTGTTCTTTTTTATACTGCTGAGCCTCGGGTGCTTTAATTTGAAGAGTTTTTTTCTTGTCTTTTGTTTCTTCAAGACGAAAGCCTCTAATGAGTATGTCTGGTGGACGTGACGGTATAGAAATAAATGCTAAAAGAAAAAAACGTGAAGGTTTATTTTTAATGATGTCTAACAAACTTAGCTTTTTGGCGATTGAACCAATCTCTAAACTTGTCATAAGACTCACTTTGCTCGAGAAGTTGGTCCAAAGAGAGGTAATCTGTTCTGTAAGAGATCTTCTCTTTGTTTTCATTGTAAAATGCAAATTCATCTTGATTGAGTTCAACAGCTTCAACCCAGGATTTAATAGCGTCTTTGAGCCATTGAGGCACCATGCGGAGATCGGCTTCGCGAGTATAATTAATGAGCTCCTGCTTGATGTCGTGTTGGTCCATAAGACGACGTTAAAACGCATGGGGGATGGGTGCAAGAAAAAAACCAATTTTTTTTGTTTTTAAGCCTTGAGGTGATCTTTAAATTTATCAAAAATTACGATTAGTTATGAGTTTATTATGCGTCGAATCAGGAATCTTTCGCGCGTTTCGAACACTCACCTGATAGGCTGTTGATGTGGAACATGTCTCCGTACTTCTGGAAGAAATTTTAGACTTTGTTCCTTCCTCCACCAAGGAAGGGCTCTTACTGGATGTGACTGCGGGTGGAGGTGGCCATTTTTTTTCAATTTTGAAAATTCATTCCAATTGGAAAGGGGAGTGTTGGGATAGGGATCCTGATGCCGAAGCACGTATTCACGAAAAAGGTAAAAGTTTTGTTGGGCGCTATAAGTTTTTAAGCAGAGAGTTTTCCAAAGAGAGTGATCAGCTTTTTGATTTTATTTTGGCAGATTTAGGAATTTCTTCTTTTCAGCTTGATGATCCTGCAAGAGGTTTAAGTTTTTACTCTGAGGCCCCTCTCGATTTTCGAATGAACATTCAAAGGGGTTTAAAGGCTCAGGAGTGGTTTGCTCAGAAAAGTGCAAAAGAGCTCGAAGATATTCTTGTGAAATTTGGAGAAGAAAAAAATTACCGAAAAATTGCGGTAGCTTTAAAGAAACTAGGCCCAGATGAATTTTCATCCTCTCAAAAGGCTACCTCTTTTTTGATGAAAGAGTTACGATTGTTTCATAAGCAAGGAACGCTTCATCCCTTAACAAGGACTTATCAAGCTCTTAGAATTGCTGTGAATGATGAGTTAGATGAGCTACAGAGTTTTTTAGCATGGGCTCCTCGACAATTAAAAAAAGAAGGTCGACTTGCCATTATTTCTTTTCATTCTCTTGAGGATCGAAAGGTAAAGCGTGTTTTTGAAAGTCTTGAAGAGAAGGGGTTCAAAATTTTGACATCCAAAGCTCTGACTCCTAGAGAAAAAGAACTTCATGAAAATCCTCGTTCTCGAAGTGCTAAACTAAGAGTTATCGAGAGGGTTGCTTAGTAAGTGAGTCGAGAATTACTAAATTTAAGAATTTTTCTTTTAGCTTTGTTTATGTTTTGTGTGATTGTGTTTCATATAAACGTTCGCATCCAAGTGGTGAGCCTTGGCTATGAGCTTTCAAATTTGAGATCTGAGCTAGATCGACTAAAGAAAAAAGAAATTGAAATTCAATTTCAAAAAGAAAAAAGTATGAGTGCGAAAGTTTTGATGAAACTTTTGCGAGACCCTCACTATTCAGTCTTTCAACTTCCAAAAGCTGATCAGATTATCTATATGAAGAGTGATCGCTAATGATTCATTTTCGAGAGCGACTTGTTTTTTTTAAAGCTCTTGTCCTTTTAGGACTATTTGCAGTTTTTTTCAGGGTTGTCCAAATACAACTACAGTACGGTGATCGTCTTAAAAAATGGACGCGATCACAAGATCGTGAAATTGAGTTGAAGGGTGAGCGGGGAAAGATCAGAGATCGAATGGGTAGAGAGCTTGCTTCTTCAGTTGAAACGCTCAGTTTTTTTATGGATCCATCTGAAGTAGACAATGCAAAAATATTTTCTATTCGAGTAGGGCGTATGATCAAAATGGAGCCCTCTGAAATATATTCAAAATATAAAACTAATAAAAATAAGCGTTTTGTTTGGTTGAAGCGTCAGGTCGATGCTAAAACACGCGTCCTTTTTGAAGGTCTGAAAAATAATAAGATTGAGGGTTTAGGTGTTATTCGTGAATTACGGAGGCAGTATCCACAAGGTGATTCTCTTGCTCCTCTTTTAGGAAAGGTTTCTATAGATGGAGAAGGACTCGAGGGTATTGAAAGAGAGTTTGATAAAAAGCTTCAGGGAGGTGTGACTCTTGTTCGAACCCCACGCGACGCAAGGGGAAGGCTTTTTTACATAGATAAGGACCAGCTTCTTTCAAAAGGCGAAGCAGGAAAAGACGTTTACCTAACCATTGATTTGCATTTACAGAGTTTAGTGGAAACAGCACTTGATAACTTTAAGAGCAAATATTCAGCAGATTCGGCGATGGCTTTAGTGGTTGATCCTGTAACAAATGAAATTCTTGTGTGGGCACAAAATCCTCGCCTACAAAGTAACGGAAATTTATTCAGAAATTTTGGAGCGACTGATCCAATAGAACCAGGAAGCGTGATGAAGCCACTGCTCATGTCTTGGGCTTTAGAAAAAAATCTAGTGAATGAAAAAACTGTCTTCAATATTTCAAAGGGTCAGCTAAAAGTAGGCGACAAAGTTTTTAAAGATGTCGGGCACAAGGTAAGAGAGCATTTTACTCCTGAAGAAATTCTAAAATACTCAAGCAACGTAGGAGCTGTGACTGTTGGTCAGAAAATTGGATTTAAGGGAGTTTGGGAACTTTTTGAAAAACTCGGGTTCACTGAAAAAAGTGGATTAGCTCTTGCGAGCGAGTCACGTGGAATTCTTAGAAAACCACTTGAATACCAGAAGGTTGAGCAAGCGACGATGTCTTTTGGTCAAGGCTTTGCTTCAACGCCATTACAAATTATTAGAGCTTTTTCTGTTTTAGCAGGTGATGGGTACTTGCGTCCTTTGAAACTCTTTAAAGATTTAGATGTAAATCCTGAAGAAAAAAATCAAAGAGTTTTAAGCCCCAAAACATTAGCTAGAATTCGAAAACTTATGGAGGCGGCTCTTTCAGATGGGGGAACAGCAATGAGTGCTCGTGTTGAAGGATATACGGTTGCTGGTAAAACAGGTACTTCTCAAAAAACTTTGGGACGTAAAGGGTATGCAGAGGATAGTTACTGGAGTTCGTTTGTTGGGTTTTTTCCAAGTGATGAGCCAAAGTATTTAATTTATGCGGCTTTTGACAATCCAAAGGGAGATATTCATACAGGGGGAAAAACCGCGGCTCCTTTATTTGCAGATATTGCTAAAATTTGTTTGCGTAATGATGATCCCCTTCCTCCCACAAAAGCACCTGATGTTGATAGAATTACTCGTGAACTTGCTCAAGTTTCAAAACAGATAGCTGAAGATGACGAAGGAATGATCACAGAAGAGGAGCTCTCGCAGCTTGAACAGGCTGAATCAGAACAAGAAGAGTTTCAACAAGAAGATGGAAGTGAGAAGACACCTGCCTTTGTGGGGCTTCACTTGAAAAATGCACTTAAGGTTGCAGATAACCACAAATTAAACATAAAACTTAAGGGCCGGGGTCACTTTGTTATGAATCAGATTCCTAGTTCCGGATCAGCCCTAAAAAACGAACGAGAAGTTGTTTTGTATCTTAAATAAACCTAGGCTAATTCCATTGTTACGAGGCATAAATGAAAGTTGAAAAATTTCCTCTTTTAAAATTTCAGGGAAAGCAACTTCAGTGGGATTTGCGGCAAAAGGTTTTGAATCCTTTGGTTGTCCTTCGCCGTGATATCAATTCAGAAGTTTTGAAAGAATTAAAAAATTTGTCTCCGCATATTCTTGAAGAAGGAAAAGATTTTAAAAGCTGGGGATCTTTTGTTTCTGGTCTCTACGGGGAGCCTTCTCAAAAATTAAAAGTTTTGGGTATGACGGGTACAAATGGAAAGACAACCACAGCCGCCCTGCTTCGCTTTTTACTTGTTAAAAATGGAAAAAAAGTTTTGGAATTGGGAACTTTAGGAGCACAGCTTTGGAATCCCTTTGATAATACGAAACCTCTCTGGCGAGAAGAAACAGGCTTTACTTCTCCTGAGGCTCATACTTTGCAGTCTTTAATGTTTCAGGCTGTTGAACAAGGTGTCGATGCTTTTGTTATGGAAGTTACCAGCCATTCCATTGCTCTTCAAAGAATTGCGGGAGTCGAATTTGATGGAGCAGCTTTTTTAAATTTTTCTCAAGATCATTTAGATTTTCATAAAACACTTGAGGAATATAAAAAGGTTAAGAAGAGTTTTTTTACAGATTTTTTAGCTCAACAGAAAAATAAAAAAGCGGCTCTTTTTATTAATCGAAACGATCCCGTTGGAAAAGAGTTAGAGAGAGAGTTGTCTCCCCCTTTTCGCGTTTTTGAAAACGGAAAAGACTATTTCATTGATGAATCTTCAATGGAATTAAGAATTGTTTTTGAAAAACAAACCTATGAACTTCCCATGATAGGAAGTTTTCAGGCAGAAAATGTTTTTGCTGCCTGTTTTCTAGCAAGCCACATTACAAATTTTGGGGTTTCTCAGCTTCTTAGGGACTTAAGGGAATTTCCAGGCGTTCCGGGAAGGATGGAGATTCTAAATTTAAAATTTAAAAATGAATCTCGAAAATTGATTGTTGATTTTGCGCATACACCAGACGCATTGGAAAAAAATCTTTTAACTCTCAAGAATGCTCAGCAAAAAGGAAAGTTATGGGTTTTATTTGGATGTGGGGGAGATAGAGATCCTTTTAAAAGACCACAAATGGGAAGTATTGCTGCAAGATTAGCGGATGTTGTTGTTGTGACAAGTGACAATGCTAGGAGTGAAAATCCAGATACGATTATTGATCAAATAGTGGAGCCTCTTGTTCGTTTTAAACAAGAATTTACACGTTTGACGGATCGTAAAAAGGCAATGAAGTATTGTCTTGAGAATATGAATCCAGAAGATGTGTGCCTAGTTGCGGGTAGGGGGCACGAAGAATACCAGCTTATAGGGGCTGAAAAGATTCCTTTTAAGGATAGCGAGGTCTTAAAATCTCTTTGTTGCTAGCGTTTTTAAGTATTTTCACCTATCGCCTTAGGGTTCTTTGTTTTAAATCAGGTGGTGTCACGTGAGAGTGACAGAGGCTTCGCGAGGATGAGGTGGAAGAGGGCCTTTTTAAATCAGCAAAGATATCTCGAACAGCTTTGGTTGAAATATCTGACGAAAGCTGTTCAAGATAAGAAGTTCTATCAATTTGATCTTTGGATAGAAAAAGAATTTAAATTAAATAAGCAATTTGGAAAAAGAGATCGTCAATGGTACTCGGAATGCCTTTACTCGGGCTTGCGTTTTGCGAGGCTTGCTTTGGCTTTATGGCAAAAAGAGCAAGCTCCTATAGGTGATAGCTTTGAGATTTTTTCTTCAAGCGAAGAATTAGCTAAGCGGCTTGTTGCTGTGGAGCCTGGTTTTTTTTGGAGAGTCATTGAACAAAGAGTTTTTCTTGAAGAAGAGATAGATCTTGATCTGAGAGACAAAATTCTAAAAATAAAAAAACAAAAATCTCTTGAAAATTTGTTGATCTTTCAGGGGGTCGGTCCTGAATGGAGCCCCTTGATAAAAAAAAGAATTGAGCGTTCTTCTTGGTCCGATGAAGATTTAGATCAATTTCTTGTGTTTCTTTCTCAAAAAGCGCCCCTCTGGATTAGGATAAATGGAGAGAATCATCTCACTTATGTCTTAAATGAGTTTCAAAAAGAAACTGTTGAAGTGGTTGATGAGGATGGATGTGCTCTTTTAGTTCAAACTCAAAAAAAAATTAATCAATTAGATTTATTTTTGAAAGGTAAGTTTGAAATTCAAGATTGGGCAAGTCAGCAAATTTTGTCTTTGTTTAAAGTCGATCCCTTTTCAGAGGTTTGGGATGCTTGTGCAGGAGGCGGGGGTAAAAGTGTACAAATTGCGTCTCAGTTAAAGGGAGGAAGGCTTTTTTTTAGTGATATTCGTGAAAATAAACTTAAAAACACATCTGAAAGATTAAAAAAATTAGGATTTAAAAATTTTGAGTCTTTTGTTTGGAATGGAGAGAGTTCATTAAAAAATAAATTTTTCGATGTAATTGTGGTTGATGCGCCTTGCTCTTCAAGTGGTGTTTTGAGAAGAAATCCTGAGTTAAGGCTGAAGATTTTTCCTGATGATCTATTTTTCTTAAAAGAACTCCAGCTAAAAATTCTTCAGTCTGCTTGTCATTCACTTAAAACAGGTGGGTACCTTTTGTATGGAACATGTAGTTTATTTGTTGAAGAAAACGAGGAAGTCGTAGAAAGCTTTTTAAATAAAAATAAGGATTTTGTTTTAGATTCAATGAAGCTACATGGTTCTCCTAAAAAAAATTCTGATACAACGTTTAGTGCTTTGTTCAAAAAAATTTAAAAGATTGTAGATTAATTGATTGAGTTGTTTGAAACGCTCAGGCTTCCCTCGGTTTGAGCCATTTGAATTCGAGTAAATAAATACAAAGCTGTGATTCTTCGAATCTCAATGAGTGAAATAAATTCACCTGAGCTGCCGAGAGCTCTTTCAATAATTTCTTCCATCATTTCGAGGTCAATAGCCCCTACGCTGTGAAGCTTGAGGAGATAGGTGTGAGCCTTGGGATCTATCTTGGTGGCTTCAATTTCTGAAAGCATTCTGAGGGGAGTAAGTTTTTTAATTTTTTCTTTAGGAATCTTTTTATTTTTTTGAGGGCGTCTTCTCCACAAAGGTCCAAGTGTACTTTTTTCAATAAAATGAAAAGCTCCCGCAATTTCTTTTTCAGTAAATCCAAGGTTGAGAAGTTCATCGGAAACATTTTGTTCGTCAAAAATCTCGTTATTTTCAGATAAAAAACGACCAATGATTCCTACTGCTTCTTTAATTCGGTCGTTTTGACGTTCATTCATTTTATTTAGAAACCTTAATAGTTACCTTTAAGGACTTCCCTCATTATTCTTTTCGGATAAGAGGCTAAAAAGCTTAATTTTCTCTAAAATTTGTTCTGCAAAGTGCTCAATGGAATGAACGGCTTCTGCGTAAGTATTGGTGATCATGAGGTTATTACCTGAGTATGAGTTTTGTGTTAAAGATCCAGAAAGGGCATAAACGGGTATTCCAAAGTCATGGCAGGCTTTTACGGTCCACCATGTTCCCGACTTTTCTTTAGCTTGGATAACAAGAAGTGCGTCTACGTTTGCTGCAATCCAGTAATTTCTTTCAATCCAAAAGTAGGGTTCTAGGTTTTGATTCCTACTTCGATACAAACAACTAGGAGTCAAGATAGAGGAGTTTGGATCCTCTTTTATTTTTTGAAATATTTGAAAGTTACTGAAAGGAGTGGGTGTATCAGGATCTCCTACAATCCAGCTATATGTTGGAATTTTATATTTGAGAGAAAAATGATGAGCTTGGGCATCGACCCCTAAAGCTCCACCAGAAATGATTCTAAGTTTTTCATTTGGAAGGTTTTGAAAAAGTTTCTCAATCAAAATTTTGCTTTCTAAACAAGGCCGTCTTGACCCCACAACTCCTAGGTGAAATTTGTTTCGAAGAGGTTTAGAGCCTGAGTAACAAACGGTTTGGCTGGCTAAAAACTTTGGAAAATTTTTTTGTAGACACGAGAGCTGCGGATCAACTTCCAAAAGAGATACAGTTTGAATCATTTTTTAGGACTTACAAAAAATATGCCTATTTAGAGGTCGTCTTCACCCGGCATTACGACTTCGCTCTCTTGAAATACATGAAGGGCCTCAAAGGGCTTTTGGCGAATCGGACAAGGTTCTACCTCGCAACGGCTGCAAAACTTTTTCCAACAAGGTTCGATGTGAGGGTGAAACTCACAATCTTCGGAAAATTTAAGATTCATATCCTTGCAGTAAATTTCGGCTGCATCATGAGAGCGTCTAATATCCCAAAACTCAGGCATCACAAGATGGAGATCTACAAAATTGTTAAGTCCGCTTCGAAATGTTCTCAGGTGATGGACGTCTATAATGTGTTTTGGTTTCGAACTTGAATTAATTTCAGAGATAATTTTTTTTATAAGAATAGGATCTTCAACATCTGAAAGAATTTTTGCAGATTTTATAATAATTTTATAAGCATTAAAAAAAAGTAATAGGGCAACGCAAATTCCAATGAGGGAATCAAAAATCACAAGACCCGTTGTTTTTACGAGAAACAGACCCACGATCACACCCAGAGTTGTGTAAAAATCAGCAAGTAAGTGCTTGGCGTCTGCTATGATGGCTTCGCTTTTTAGTTTTTTTCCTTGATGAAGTTGCCAAAATCCTAAAGCTGCGTTGAGTAGAGCGCCCATTCCTGAAAATACAAAAGCAGAATTTAAATTTCTGATATGGGATCCCGAGATGAGACCGTGTATTCCTTCGTAGGTTAAGTAAAAACTTGCAAAGAGCATCATTCCACCCTCAATAGACGAGGAAAAATATTCTATTTTTCCATGTCCATAAGGATGATTGGAGTCTGCAGGTCTTTGTGCTTGATAGGTTGCAATGATGGCAAGTGTGGTTGCAGCAATATTAAGAACACTTTCGAGAGCATCTGTTTTTAGAGCAAGTGAACCACTCACGACAAAAGCCCACCATTTAAGAGCAACAACGGTGAGAGAAACAATAAGAGATAAAAAAAGTACGTGTAGTCTACTCAACGTAAAATTCATCACCGGCTCTAACTTCTTTAACAGAATCATAGACGTACATCGTTGCTAAGTCGATGTCTGCATCAACTACGATTGCTTTGGCAATGGGAGCCCCATCGCGTTTTACAATGTAGTTTGCGCCAACAGAAGTGGAGTGGCCACCAACATATTTTTTAAATTTAGCCCCGATAAAACTTCTTGAGCCAGCAAAAAGAATTTTTTCATCTTGAAAGGATTCAAGAAATGCAGAAACTGTTCCTATTGAATAAGAACGAATGTCGATCATGCCTCTGTTGTGGGTTATAGGAGGCATGAAAACATCATATTTTTCTTTGACGATGTAATCGCCTTCTTGGATTTCAGCAAAAAGCTCAGCGATTTTTACGTTTCTTCCATTGGATAAAACTTTTCCAACGTATTTTACAAAATAACCATCTCTGTGCTTGTTGAGGCGGACGACTGAGTAAATTCCATAGGGAATTCCGAAATCACGGATAACATCTCCTTTTTTCCAAAAAACTCGTTCTCCTTCATCATCTTTTGGAATTTTGGCAACGGCATTTGGAATTCTTCTTTTATAAAAATTTACAATTCGTAAGTTTCCCTCTGAAAGAGCGGGGTCTGTTGTTTTGAAGAGGCTCTCTGTTGGTGTGTAATCAAACAAGGGACTTTCGGAAATGTTAATGCTGTCTAAAGTTTGAAAGAGGTCTTCTGTAACGTTCGCTTTAGGATTGAGGTCTTCTATAACATTCGCTTTAGGATTAATGATGTGAAAGAAAAAAGCGACAGCAATTAAAAATTTTTTCATATATTTCTATCGACAGAAATTAGTTGATATATGAGAGAAATGCTTTTGAATGAGGAGTAAGTTTTTTGACCTCAAAGCCAGAGTTACGTCGCCCTTGGGCAATCATGAGTTCAAAAATTTGACTGAAAGAAATGTTTTCACTGGATCGCGAGTCATTTGAGCTTGCATGGAGGCATTCGAGTGGGTTGGGGCTTACAATAGGCGCGTCTGAGCCGAGCGAAATTCGAAGGCCCGCCTGGATAAAACTTTTAAGGCGATATCCGTCTGTAATTAATCTTTTTTCGCCTAATCTTTCTAAAATAAAGCGAGAGTCAGCCATTCTATGAAAAGGGTGAAGTCCTAAGGTCCAAAACCCTTGTTGCTTGATTTTTTCGATTTGATCCTCTCGACAAACTTGAAGGTGTTCCAAGCGGTGAAAGAATTTTTTTGATTTTCCAGATGTCTTTTCAAGTTTGAGTTTAAGTGTGTCTCCTAGTCGAAGTGCTTGGTCAATTGCGGCATCTCCTATAGCATGAAAGGCTAGTAGAAAGTTTTGATCTAAAATCTGTTCGGCTTTTTTAAAGAGAATTTCATCGGGCCATATTTGAAGGCCTTTATTCTGTAAATCATCTTCGTAGGGTTGGCTAAGCCATGCGCTCCGAGCACCTAGCGATCCATCAAGAAATATTTTTATGTAAGGAGTTACTTCTCTTGAGGTATTTTTAAAAAAATTAAAATCTTTTACGTCACCAAAGCAAACAATATCGAATTCTTGTTCTTTAACTAAATTTATATTTTCGAAGTCGTATTGAGAAACAAGAAGATCGCAGCAGGAGGAGATTCCCAGGTTCTTTAATTGATGAACGATTTTTTTGAAGTTTTTTATAAAATCGCTACTTTCGATAACTTGCCGAGGTATTTTTTCAATTTCATCGTCTTTCAACAGACCAGAATGCTTGATATTAAGCTTTTTTTTAGCTGCTTTTGAAAGGTAAGCGCTATGTCCACATTTTCTAAATAAATAAAATTCTTTTTCCTGAGGAAGGAGAGAGTCGAAATATGTCGGGATTTCATCTATTTTGAGATGATTAAATTCTTCATCCCACCCAAAGCCGTAGTAGATATTTTTATTTTCAGATTTGATTTCATCTAAGATTTGATCACCTGTTTTTTCTTTTAAGTGTATTTGATTGAGAAGCCTCGCCATCCAGCTAGGGTGCATGTGAGAATCAAAAAAACCTTGATGAAGAACAGGAAGACTAAGGAAATCAGGCTCTTCGGCAGGTCTTAGTCTGCTTATGTCTGATATGTTTATCCAACTCGAGTGTTTAGAAGAGCCTTCTTTGTGTGAGAAATCAGGCTTAAAAGTAGTAACAAGGTTACTGACATAGGCACCCTCGCTATCAAGGCAAATAACCTGCATGCTTGGCTTATAGGAGGAGCTTAATTTTCTTTCAAGTTTGCCTCATAAGATTTAAAGTGAAGATATGTTTGGCCCCATAAAAGGCGTCATTTTTGATTTAGAAGGGACGCTGATTAATACCTATAAAACTGTTTTGTTTGGAGTGGAAAAAACACTTGAAGCTGTAGGTGAAAGTCTTGGGGATTTAGAGATTCTTTCTTTGAATCAAAGCCCTATGATGCTGATTCGACAAATTGTTCCAGAAGAAAAATGGGAACTAGCTTTTTCTTTTTGGCAAAAGTTTGAATCAAATATTGAAAAAAATATTTATATCTATCCAGGGGTTGAGGAGCTTTTATCTTACCTTTGTGAAAAGAATATATTTATGGGTATTTATACAAGTCGTGATCGATTAAGTACCTCTCGTATTTTGGATGAAAAAAAATGGATACCAAAATATTTTAATCACGACCGTCTTCGATGTGGTGATGATCTCGGTGGACGTAAACCCTCACCTCTTCCGATAGAAGATCTTTGTAAGTCTTACGGACTTAAGAAGAAAGAAATATTAATGGTTGGAGATAATCGAGTAGATGCTGAAGCGGCTAGGGCTGCAGGTATTTTATTTGGAGCAGCTCTTTGGGACTTGCCGGGAACAGATAAGCAAACGTTTAGAAGTCGTTACTCTCAATCTTGGAATAAGTGGACAGGAATTGATGTTCAATTTCGTTTACCCTCACCCCTTTCCTTAAAAGAATATTTTGAAAGTTTGTAAAAAAAGGCTAAAAATTGAATAAAATTTCAAAAAAATCAAGACGCTTTTTTGAAGGTCCGTTGGTTTTGATTTTTGCTTTTTTGCTCATGGTTCTTATCATGGGGTTTTTTGTTTTAAGAGCTTATTACCTGGGATATTTAGGTAATCAAACAACACTAAACGTACCAAGCGATACAAAAAAAGAAATTCCATTAAATCAAACATTGTTTTATAAGAACCGTCTCGTTTTGCTTAAGGATTTACTTTCAAATGAAAAAACATTGCTTATTTTTTGGGCTATCTGGTGTGAGCCCTGTATTGAAGAAATAAGATCGATGCCTTCTAGGTTGAAAATTTTGGAAGAAAAAGGATATCGGGTTGTTTTTATAAATTACGACGGTTCAGAAAATAAAGATAAGGCTCAAAATTTTATTTCTTCTTATGGTTTAGATACTGCCTTTGAGCCAAGTGGGCAGTTACTTTCTGACTTAGGTATATCCGCTTTGCCCACTTCTCTTGTTGTGGATAAAACAGGGAAAATTTCGAAAGTGCTTTTTGGCATTTTAGATGACAAGAATCTTTGAAAAAGAATCTTCTCTTTAGAGAGGAGTTTTTCCCGATAAAAGAATTTCTTCTGCAAAAAATGTCGTTTCACATTCCCAAAGTAAAAAATTTTCTGAATATTGAGGGGCAATTAATCCCCACTCATGATCGCATCCAAGTGCTCCGGCTGCATTGTAGGTGAGTCCACAGAAAATCTCAGCAGGGCTCAGTTTCATTTGAGAAGCTGCCAGTTTTGCTGTGAATAAAATGGAGGAATCAGGGGCTGTCCCTGGATTGTAGTCGGTTGCTAAGGCTAAGCGAGCACCGTGATTGATGATTTTTTTTGCAGGCGCGTATTCAAGCCCCATGAAAAAACTTGTTGCAGGTAAAACGGTGGCTATTGTTTGAGATTTTTGTAAAAGATTTAAAGCGTGATCAGAGATTTTTTGTAAGTGATCAACGCTTAAAGCCGACATTTTTACACCAAGTTCCGCAGCGCCCATGTGTGTGATTTCATCCGCATGAATTCTAATTTTGAAGTTTAGTTTTTGAGCAGCTTTAAAAAAACGTTCCGTTTCTTGAATAGAAAAAAAACCAACTTCAGGAAAGGCATCAACATAATCAGCTAGTTTTTCTTTAGAAATTTTTGAAAGCAAAGCAATCATTTGAGTTGTCCAAGCTTTTTCGTCTGTATGAGGTGGAATAGCATGAAGTCCTAAAAAGGTTTTTTTAATTTCAACAGGAGCTTTCGAGCTGTATTTTTTTAAAATTTTAAGAATTCGAAGCTCTTCCTCGGAAGAGGATCCGTAGCCGCTTTTAATCTCGACAACTCGAACCCCTTCTTTATGCATGCTTTTTAGTTTTTGATCTAAATTTTTTATGAGATTTTTTTCTTGGGTGTTTTGAGTGTCGAGAAATGTTTTTCGTATTCCCCCGCCTGCTTTGTTGATTTCAACATAGGATTTCCCACTCCAGCGTTCAAAGTACTCATTCCAACGAGCCCCTCCAAAAATTGTATGTGTATGTGAATCGATAAATGCAGGACTTGCAATGAGGCCTGTACAGTCTACCTTTTTAATATTTTTTGGAATTTTTGAGGTAATTTCTAATATTTTGTTATTTTGGCAAATGATATGGAGTGGACCTTTAAGAATGTGAAGATCTTCATTTTTTACTAAACGACCATTTTTTTTTGCAAAACCTTGGCCAGTTATAATCGCCTTGAGGTTTGTATAAATTGTTTGCTTGGTTTTTTGCGTTTTCAATTTACTTTTCCCACATCGGAATCCGAATGTTTTGTTTTTTTGCAACTTCCTCGGCTTTTTCGTAGCCCGCATCGACGTGTCTCAAAACACCAAATTGCGGGTCAGAAGTGAGGACCCGAGAGATTCTTTTGGCAGCTTCCTCGGTTCCATCAGCAACAATCACAACACCCGAGTGCTGGCTGTAACCCATCCCGACACCTCCACCATGGTGGAGGCTAACCCAAGAAGCTCCACAAGAAATATTAGACATGGCGTTAAGAAGCGGCCAATCAGAAACCGCATCGCTCCCATCTTTCATGGATTCTGTTTCGCGATTTGGCGAAGCAACGCTCCCGCAGTCTAAGTGGTCGCGGCCAATGACAATGGGGGCGGAGACAACTTTTCTTTTTACAAGATCATTAAAGAGTAATCCTGCTTCTTTTCTCTCACCATATTTAAGCCAGCAAATCCGCGCAGGTAAGCCTTGAAATTTTACTTGAGGAGCCCCTTGGGTAATCCAGTTTTTTAAATGTGTATTTTGAGGAAAAAGTTTGAGGATTGCTTCGTCAGTTTTTGCGATATCTTGAGGGTCTCCACTAAGAGCAACCCAGCGAAAAGGACCAGATCCTTCACAAAAAAGAGGGCGTATGTATTCAGGTACAAAACCAGGAATTCTTTTTGTATCCTTTGCGCCGCCACGTTCACTCATGGCTCTTAGGTTATTTCCATAATCAAAAACGACAGAGCCACGACGTTGAAATTCCAGCATCGCTTCTACATGTTTTGCCATGGATGAGTAAACTTCTTTAAAGTATTTTTCCTGATTTTCTTTTCTTAAGTTTGAAGCCTCTTCGCAGGAATATCCTACAGGAATATAGCCTACCAAGGGGTCATGCGCGCTTGTCTGATCGGTGACAACATCTATTGCAAAGTTTTTTTCTAAAATTTTTGGTAGGATTTCAGCGACGTTTCCACAGAGACCAAAAGATCGTGCAATGCCGGCAGACTTACATTCATTTAGTTTAGAAAGACCTTCTTCGAGTGATTGAACTTCTTCGTCGAGGTATTTTTCTGAAATTCTTCTTCTTAAGCGATCACGGTCAACTTCAATCGCAAGAACTGTTCCCCCCGCAATTTTTACAGCAAGAGGCTGGGCGCCGCCCATCCCGCCAAGTCCAGCAGTTATCACGGAGCGGCCTTTAAGTGGATGGTCTTTTGCTCCAAAGTGTTTGCGTCCACAAGCCGCAAAGGTTTCGTAGGTTCCCTGAAGAATCCCTTGAGTTCCAATGTAGATCCAAGACCCTGCAGTCATTTGTCCGTACATCATGAGACCTTTTTTATCGAGTTCATGAAAGTGTTCCCAAGTTGCCCATTTAGGAACAAGGTTTGAGTTTGCAAGTAAAACTCGAGGGGCATCTGTGTGAGTTTTAATCACGCCCACGGGTTTTCCACTTTGTATAAGAAGAGTTTCATCTTCGTTGAGGTTTTTAAGTGATCGAAGAATAGCTTCAAAACACTCCCAGTTACGCGCGGCTTTTCCAATTCCGCCATAAACAATAAGTTCATCAGGCTTTTCAGCCACTTCTGGATCGAGATTGTTTTGAATCATGCGGTAGGCCGCTTCGATGACCCAGTTTTTACAGGTTAATTTAGAGCCTTGTGGTGCTTTGACAATTCTACTCGTCATTTTAAATGATCTAAGCTCATTTTTGGGCCTCTTGCACTTGAGCTTTAGCTCTTTGTAGAGGTCCTTTAAGCGTTTTAAAGCAGTGCGAAATCGCGTATATTCAAAAACTTAATAATGTTCACACTTAGCAATCTCTCAAAGCGTTTTGGTCAACATGTCATTTTTGAAGCTGCAAATTTACAGGTGAATCCAGGTGAAAAAGTTGGGCTTGTAGGACCCAATGGAGCCGGAAAGACAACAATTTTTCGGATTCTCACTCACGAAGAAGGAATTGATTCGGGAACGGTGTCGATTCCTGACAAAATTGTTGTGGGATATTTTTCTCAAAATGTTGGAGAGATGGCGGGACGAAGTGTTGTTCAAGAAGTTTTGGCAGGTGCGGGTATGATTTCTGAGCTTGCAATAAAAATAGCTCAAATGGAAAAGCAGCTAGAAGACTCTGCCGTTCATCCCATTTCTGATGAAGAAATGGAAAAGCTTTTAGAAAATTACACAACTGCACAAGAGCAGTATCAAAATAGAGATGGTTATAATTTAGAGCCTCGATGTCGCTCTATCTTGAGTGGACTTGGTATTGGTCCCGATGATCAAGATAGGCCTGTGGAATTTTTAAGTGGTGGGTGGAAGATGCGTGTGGCTCTTGCAAAAATTCTTCTTTTAAATCCTGAT
>CAYOWH010000045.1:0-18763 GCA_964407615.1 uncultured Bacteriovoracaceae bacterium
GATACAGCGAAAACATGCGCGTTCTCAAATGGATTGTCGATCGTTGCCAAGGTCGCGCGCTCAATCACGAATCCAAAATTGGATACATTCCTCTCATGAGTGAATTTGATTTTGAGGGCTTAAAAAACTTCTCACATCAAGACTTTGAAGCTGCTATGTGCATCGATCCTGTTGAGTGGAAAAAAGAAGTTGAATCCCAAGAAAAACTTTTCGAAAGCCTTAACAGCCACTTACCTAAGGAACTGGTAGAAGAAAAGAACAAGCATTCTTTTTAAGAAAAGTTACACAAAAGACTCTATGATTTACAAATATCACGGCAAGGGCCTTGAATTGTAATTGTATTCGTCAAGCCCTTCTTTCCATTCAAACTGCGTCCAAGGACGACCTCGATTGCGGTCGATAATAGCGCGAGTCAGATAGCCCGAATAAACACTGTAGCCTTTGGGAAGATTTTCACTCTCTACAAGATCATACATGAACGCATAGACATCAGCTTCTTGAGCAAAATTAACAGAGGAATCTCCCCGCGCTTCCCTTTCGACATTCAGTTCGTCTTCCATTTTTTCTGTTTCAAAAATTTCTTGCGAATTTAACCGAATATACGGACGCAATCCTAAAACTTCGTTCAGGTGCTGAAGCGCGTGAGCTTTTTCTTCAAACAAACCCAAAACATGATTTAATCGGACAGCTTCCACTAAATCATTTCCATCAAATCTTTTTTCCCAAATAGAATACTCAATGGGACCAAGAGCAATCATAATTTCGATGATAGAAACAGTGCCCTTTAATAAGTAAGGGTCAAATTTTAAAGAAAAATAGATGTCATAGTTAAGCTTTGAAGAACGCACCACGTTTTCAATAAAATCCTGACTAAAATTAAATCGATCTAACTCCAAAACTCGAGCTATCCGATTAGCAAAAGGTAAGATCTGAATATGAGTTCCCTCAAAACAATCTCCATTATTCAAATGCATGTAAGCTCTTCTAAGTTTTTTTCCCTGAATAGCCTGAGCAGCTTCTTTTAAATTTAAATAGAGCTTTCCTGCTGCCATATTAGCCGCACGCTGACTCACAGAAAGCCTCGCCTGTTGAACCATAAATTTCTCTTGCTCTTTGAAGCTTCGAACTTCCCAAAACCTTGCCCCTTTGCGAATTTCACCCAAAAACTCAAGGCAAGTTGGCTTTTTCAAGGAAAGCTGAACCCTGTCTCTTTCACCCGCAAAACTACCTGAAATTGCAAGCAACAAAAAAGGGTAAACAAAAACCTTTAAAAGTTTCATTAAAAGATTAAAAAATTGTTAATACCCTAAACTGTCCAATGAGCCAAGTAATAACCCCATACTAGTTTTATATGTTTCAGCACTTTTTGAGCACTTAAAGTGCGTTCCTATAAATTAAACAAATCAAGAAAGAACCTCCCCTCTTCTTCATAAAAAACTTACTAAAACATGTAAAAAATTTGCCGATTTAGTCTTATGTTTAAATATTTTGTGATGATGTTTTTTTTATCTTCTTGTCTAGGAGGTAATCAATCAACAAGCACTGGCTCTCTTACAAATACTCAAACTCAAAACTTTCAAGTTTCTGAAAAAATCTGTACTCCAAATAGTATTGAAAGTTTGGAATGCTTAAACTCAATCTCTTTTGCAAACACGACCACACAAACCAAAACTTGCTCAATTGATGGTACCTATTACAACTTATCATTGTGCCAAGTACTAACATGTAAAGAAGGCTACACACTCAGCAAAAATTCTTGCGTTCCCCAAAATTGTATGCCCAACTCAAAAGAAACTTACACTTGCACTGGATCAATTGAAAACGCAAGTGAAGCTTCACTCACAATGACCTGTAACAACGATGGATTAAGCGCTTCTCTTAGTCCTTGCACACTTAAGTCGTGTCAATCAGGTTATCTTAAAGCAGAAAACTCGTGCGTTCCTGTATTATGCGATGGTCAGCCTGTAGGATCCACCCAAAAACGCACAAGATACCAATTTGAAGCACTCGATAATTCACTTACTTGCGATAACTACAAAGAAGAACAAAAAAGAACTTGTCTAGTTTCCGGCAATTGGTCCGAATGGAGCGGCAATTACATTCAAGAAAATTGTAGAAATTATTTCGCAGGCATAAAAGGACTTCAGGAGATAGACCTTGAAACAATTGCAATGGGCCTTTCAAATTCTCATATTATTTCTGTAGGTTCTCAAAGCGTAAGAACAATCAACACTTCAACACTCGCAACAGAAGAAAGTAAAAACTTTACAGAGCTTGGAATACAAATACCAGATGATAATAGATGGAAATCCTTTACTCTTAATCAAAGAATATTTTTAGCAACTTCTAAAGTTACTATTTCTACTTCCTCAATTTTTACAAATCTTTTTGAACTAAAATCAAATCCCGACGGAAAACTAAATGTTAGTAACATCCCTTTACCAGGATCAAACGTGTATTTTTTGGGATCAGAACCCGAAAGTGGAATGGCTTTATTTTGGAATGAAAACCAAGACATTGGCAAAAGTGAATATTTTAGTTTTGATGGTGCAAATTTTCGCTCATTAGGTACCAATGAAGCAATAGCTTTTACATCGGGTCTTGACCCAAGCCTACCAACTAAATTTTTTCTTGGTAAGGGTACATGGTACCGTGGATCGTATTATTCTTGGGGAACAACCAGTTCATTTAACAGCTGGATTTCTGCCACAAAAAATACTCCAGATGATTATGCTCGTTTAGAACTCAGACCTATCCATCTTTTTAAGCTGTCTCCAACATCTGCCCCAGCTTCTCTAGGAGTTTGGTTGAGCGGATACAATTCCTTTGATTATTTTTTAAATCAACCTATCCAGCCACTTATGGAAGACGGAAAGTTAGTAGTTTATCATCGTCAACGCTCAGACAGCGTAAACCCAGTTACAAAATATGTAGAATCAAATATTTTAACTGGACGCGAGGGCGGGTTTCGCCTTGAGGAAGATAACTTATCTAATGTTTATATCAACTTAAATGCATATGTTTTAAAAAATAAAAACATAGAAAAATTTCCATTTTATTCTGAATTATTTAAAAGATTACCCAGCGGAGACGAGGAGATTCGCATTCAAAGTATTGAATGTTTACTTTTCGAAAGCAAATGCCTTTCAAATCTAGGAAAAGTTTTATTATCGAGATCCAACTGCATGAGCTATTATGACCATCCTTTTAACAGCGGTTGCAGCGGTGACACATTACAAACAACTTTTTTTTCTTATAACAATAAAAACTATGTCAGCCTACTTGGATCTAGACTTGCCAAAATATCCAACGACATTAGCTATGCTTTCCCGTTACCCACTACTAGCTCAAAAGGAGAACCCTTAAAAAAACATAGTTTTATACCAGTAAACTCAAAATTATTTTTTGTAGGTGGAACAAACAAGATATATGTTTTCGAAGACACACTTTAAAACTTCATCGAATAAAGAAAACTGGTGCCCCGAGGGAGACTCGAACTCTCATGACCTAACGGTCGGTAGATTTTGAGTCTACTGCGTCTACCAATTCCGCCATCGGGGCACGCCGGACTATTGATAGCAAGAAAATGACAAGAGCACAAAAGCAGAATGCTTTCTTTTTTGCTAAACTTTGATCATGGCAACTCCCGAAAAAAGCTTGGCGCGGCGCTTCAGAATCTTTTTGCGGCGTATATTTTCTCGCCCCCTACGCGTCCTTGCCAGCACAGGTCAAGTCATTCAAATTCTCTACGACGTCGCTCAAGTTCAGCGAGAGCAACGCAAACACTACCGTCGCATAGGTGAAATTGCCTTCAAAATGGTCAAAGACGGGAGTCTTCACAACCTCTCTATTCAACGTCACGTGGCTAAAATCGACGAAAACGAACGCATCATCAAACGCCAAGAAAAACAAATCTCTCTCTATCAACGTCGGGGAAGCTTGCGCGATGCTATGAAAGGCTTTGGAGAAGAATCCACTCCACCCTCCGCTCAGACCTGACTCTTCGCTGAATGTGTTGTACACATTTAGCATGGGCTTAGAAGAAAAATTAGGTGCGGATTCCATCATCACCACACGCTTAGACGAAGTCCTCGCGTGGGGACGCGCCAACAGCCTTTGGCCTATGCCAATGGGCATCAGTTGTTGCGCAATTGAGATGATGGCCGCTGTTGGACCAAAATACGACATGGCTCGCTTTGGAAGCGAAGTTTTACGTTTCTCTCCCAGACAAGCCGATTTGATGATCGTCGCAGGAACTCTCACCTACAAAATGGCTCCCATCGTGCGCCGAATTTACGATCAAATGATGGAACCCAAATGGGTTATTGCTATGGGAACTTGCCTCTGCACAGGTGGAATGTTTGATAGCTATCCCGTTGTTCAAGGCCTCGACAATATTATTCCGGTCGATGCGTACATCCCCAACTGTCCACCTCGCCCCGAAGCAGTGATTCAAGCGCTTCTTACCATTCAACGTAAGATCAAACGCTCCAGCAACGTGCACTACACCACTCGTGCCGATGAGCCCGTAAAAGTTTCTCTTCCTGCAACAGACACACCCATCAAAGCAAAACGCAGTGACTCTGTGATTTTGAACATGGGTCCTCAACACCCTTCTACGCATGGAGTTTTGCGTTTGATTCTCGAATTAGATGGCGAAAACGTCGTGCAATGTGTGCCTGATATTGGATTTTTACATCGCGGTTTTGAAAAAATTGGAGAGAACAAACGTTATCATCAATTTATTCCCTATACGGATCGTCTCGATTATCTTGCTCCTCTTTCAAACAACGTCAGCTATGCAATGGCTGTCGAAAAACTTTTTGGAATCACTCTTCCCGAGCGAGGGCAAGCCATTCGAGTAATTGCCTGCGAATTAGCACGCATTAGCTCGCATCTTCTCTCCTTAGGAACTTACGCTCTCGACGTGGGAGCTGCGACTGTGTTCTTCCACACCTTTGATGAACGCGAAAAAATTTACGATTTGATCGAAAAACTTTGCGGACATCGCTTCACAACAAGTTACACTCGCATCGGAGGACTCTCTCGCGATGCCAGCCCCGAATTCCTCACTGGCGTAAAACAATTCATCGCGGAACTTCAGCAAACAGTCGATGAAATGGATGCTCTGTTAACAAACAACCAAATCTGGATGGATCGCACCAAAGGCGTGGGCGTCATCACTCCTGAGCTTGGAATTTCCTACGGAATCACAGGCCCCAATCTTCGCGCAGCAGGCGTAAACTGGGATTTACGCAAAGACATGCCTTACAATGGCTATGAAAAATACAACTTTGATGTGGTCTTAGGTAAAAACGGCGACGCTTATGATCGCTACTGGGTTCGTATTCAAGAAATTCGCGAATCAATCAAGATTCTCGATCAGGCCATCGACAACATTCCAGAGGGCGCGATCAACGCTGACGTTCCAGAAGTTGTGATTCCTACCAAGCAAGAAGTTTACACACAGATGGAAGCTCTTATTTGGCATTTCAAAGTGATCAGCGAAGGATTCAAAACAAAACCTGGTCAAATTTATTCTGCTATTGAAAACCCCAAAGGAGAATTTGGATTTTTTATCAAGAGTGATGGGAGCAACAAAGCTTCACGAGTACGCATCCACAGCCCAGCGTTGAGAAGTATTCAAATTGTTCCTGAACTCGTCAAAGGCAAATTAATCGCAGACGTTGTCACAACTGTGGCAAGTCTTGATCCTGTTCTTGGTGAAATTGATAGGTAATTATTTATGAGCGACGTTAAAACTGAAATCAAAAAACCTAAAGTTCTCATCGACGAAGTCGAAGTCGAAATCGATCCTGGTTCAACCATTATCCAAGCTGCAAAAAAAGCCGGCAAACACATCGCTCATTTCTGCTACCACGAAGGATTAAGCATCGTCGGCCAGTGCCGTATGTGTTTTGTTGAAATTGAAGGTCAAAAAAAATTAGCAACAGCTTGCTCCACTCCTGTGGCTGATGGAATGAAAGTTAAAACAGCAAGTGACGCTGTAAAAAGCGGACAAAATTCCACAATCGAATTTATTCTCCTCAATCATCCACTTGATTGTCCTATTTGCGATCGCGGAGGAGAGTGCAAACTTCAAGATTATACTTTGGAATACGGCCCCCCTCGCTCACGCATGGTGGACGACAAAGTTCTTCGCGACAAACACCGCCCTCTTTCAAAAGACGTTGTTCTCGATCAAGAGCGCTGCATTCTATGCACACGCTGCACTCGCTTTTCAAAAGAAGTGGATGGCCGAGCAGAATTAGTTGTGAACGAGCGTGGAAATGATTCCTGCATCGATATTTTTGAAGGGAAGACTTTCGATTCACCTTTCTCTGGAAACGTTGTGGATCTCTGCCCCGTAGGCGCCCTGACTGCAGAAGATTTTCGCTTTCAAGCACGCCCTTGGGAACTCAAAAGCCATAGCGGAATTTGCACGGGCTGCGCTGTTGGTTGCAACGTCGAGATAGACACTCAACATCGTCACCCTGGAATTCCTCGCCCCGACAAAGCAGCACCTCGCCCTGTGATCAAACGCCTTACTCCTCGCAAAAACAGAAACGTCAACGACTGGTGGCTATGTGATAAGGGTCGCTGGGGTTATCACTTTCACAATGAAGACGCAAAACGCCTCTACAATCCCATGCTCAGAAAAGGTGCGGGCTCTGAATCAATACTGGAGAATGTCAGCTTGCGAGAATTTCAACTTGAGATCGAAGCTTCCACAGGCGATTGGGAATTTCGTGTAGACGGCACCTTCCCTCACGAAGGAATTGCGTGGGCCAAAGATCTTGCCAAAAGCTGGAAAGACCGCGGCCGCAAAGTAGCTCTTAATCCAAGTGCCAATAGCGATCGACTTATAAAAATTTGGTCACAATTTATTGCAAAAAGCCCCTGGGGAGTTGCGCCTGCTGATTGGAATGGGATCACAGAAGTTGTTTCGACTAAGACTTATCGAGAACTCGAAACGATTGCTCCTGTTTTAAGTCTCAGGCTTGGACAAAAAGTTCGCGACGGAAAACTCAAGTGGACTCAAACTCCCGACGTCTCAACTGCAAAAGTTGCCGACAACGTGGCGATCTTGTTTGACGTTCCACAGTCAAAAGCTGCTCTTGATCAGCTTGAGAAAATTTCACCCTCTGCAAAATTATTAATTTTGTGGACTCAGGTAAACTCACGAGGTCTCTTGAATGAGGGCCTTGCTCCTACAGAAATTTTGAGTGAAGGCTCTCCTTCAAATAATTTATTTTTGTTTACTCAAAAGACACAAAACGAGTTGCCCGCAGGACTTGTTGCAAAGCTTGTAGAAGCCAAACGCTTATTTGTTGCTGATTCGTTCATGCAAGATAGCTGGAGCGCGATTGCACACGGTGTGCTGCCTCTAACTCCGCTTTATGAATCGCGTGCAACCTTTACCAATCTCGAAGGCCACCAACAAGTAGCCGAAGGCATTAGAATCTACCACCCGAATACTCCTAGTATTCATCGTGGATCTGATGAGATGGTGAGCGCTTCGCTCAAGCTTCTTTAAAAATTGTTTAGCTCTGTTAAACTATGCAAATGAGCCTTAAAAGAACCTTTTTTTCTTTTTTGTGTTTGACTCATGCTCTTACTGTAGAGGCTGGAATCATTACATGTATTGAAAAATTATTTTTTCCTCAACGTTTCAAAGCACTGCCCTACAAAGTAGAAAACATTCCCGAAGCTGTTATCCGAAAACTAGATCGCAAACTACATTTTTTAACGAACCATTCAGGCTCAGATGTCAGCCAGAAAACTTTTATTTCTCAAAGTGATTCCTATATCATCCCTCTTGATAAATTCTTGAGTGAAAACCGCACATCTAAAGGCAAAGCTCGCTTTACGATCGAAGAACTTCTAGGCGCTGGCGGACAAGGTGCTGTCTTTCATGCTTTTGATCATAAAGAACAAAGAGAAGTTGCTATAAAAATTTCTGAAGAACACGAAAATGGCCCCGCTGCGATTACATTATCTACCAATTTAGAAAACAAACTCCGTGACAACAATCCACTTCTAACAATTTTTGATTATAAGGTTAAAGACGGTTGGGCCATCACAACAAGCGAATGGGTCCCCAATAAAAACTATGCTCACTACAGCAAGAGCAAAGCTCCTTATCTGACACCTGAAGGAGCACTTTTTTTTCCTTATACACCTCAAACTATTATCGAACACTTCACAATCATGAGAAATCTAGCTCGAGCACTGAGAGAAATTCATAGGAATAATTTTATTTATACCGATTTAAAAGCTGAAAACATTGCTGTATTTGGAGATCTTCAAGTGAAACTCCTCGATCTAGATAGTCTTTCCCCATTAGATGAAAAAGGAGGGGTTTCAATAAAAACAATGCCTCTCATAACCTCTGGTCATGAAAGCCCCGAAATGCAAGCCCTTTGGGAATATCGAAACCATACAAACAGCATCAAACAAAACCTTGCACAAAAAATTGGTGTGAAATCAGACTCTTATTCTTTCAGTATCGTTCTTCAAGAAATGATAAATGATTTTAAAAAAAATAACTTCAAAGATGATCCGCTCGTAGAAATCGCTATGGAAAAACTCTTAAATGAAGTTGTCTATCCCCTAAGAGAAGTTGCCCCCCAAAATCGAATGAGTATGGAAGAAGCTGAAAAAAAGCTTAACGAGCTGATTGCATCAATTAAAAAATATCAAAAAAATCCACCTTCAAACCCATAAAACTTTAAAATTTCAGCTAAAATGGATTTAAGGCCTCAAATGAACTTTATAAAAAACAAGTGGATGCTAAGCTTTTTCTTTCTTTCTTTTTTTCTATTTGCTGAATCAGAAGAGGGAAAAAAAGAGCCAAAAGAAAACTCAAAAAAATACTCTCCTGCTTCTTTTTTTCGAGTCACTGAAAGCGGAAATCGAAAACTTTCAATTGAGCCTAAAATTGAAGCTGCCTTCCAAAATCTCTTTAGTCGAATTAAAGAAAGTTTTCTTCCCTCTTTAAATTGCTACGCTGTCGACAACTCTGACCAACAACCCACTCTTGAACTGAAGTTTTACAGTCAGAAGAAAAAAGCTCTTGTGCGTATTCTTCACCAAAACATGGAGCTTGGGTCAGAAACTTCTTATAAAATTTATATGAGTGCTCAAGAAATCTCTCAAGTTTGTGATGGCATCGAACAGCTAAAAGCTCTTGCACCTTCCGCCTTCCAAGGAGAATCGAACGATGGAACGCTCTACAATATAAAAGTCGATTTTGATCATCCTGAAAAAAAACATTTCAAAAGTATTCAGTTTTTGACGGATGCTCCAAGATCCACAGCTTCGACACCCTCAAAAAAAAATCCCTCTCAAAAAAAGGAAATTAAAAAATAGGAGTTTTTATGAAGACATCAAATATGATCGTTGTTTTTTTATCCCTCACATCTTCCCTTCCAGTATGGAGCAAAGAAAAGTCAAACAGACAGACCGAAAAAGTTAACCATGAAACCGTGTTGCAAAAAAACGACTCCGAACAACCAACACCCGCGAGGCAGGGGGGTATTTTCACGCAAACGAATAAAACAGTAAACAATACATCTGTAACGGCTCAAGAAGAAGAATCATTTCAAAAACTCTTTCGAGCAATCAATCTCAACTCAATCGATAGTTTAACTTGCCTAACGGTCTCAGATGAAAAAGGAAACACGCATTTAGAACTTTCCTATCCATCCAAAAAACTTCAAGGAAACGGTACTTTCTACAAAATACAAAACCCGCAATGGAAAGAGGTGTTTAACAAGGGAGAAGTTTTCGGACAAACTCTCGAAGAAAGACGCTCAAAAGTATTAGATCGTTTTGATGCAATAGAAGACAATTCAAGGACTGATAAAGCCATTGTGAACATGAGGATCAAATACAATGGACGAGATGCGGGAGATTCCTCTATATCTGCCTTTTCCGCTTTCGACTACGAAAGAAGAGAAAGTCCAATGGTTTCTCAGTACTATCGAAAAGACAAAGATCGGATTGGAAGCCCAGCAAGAGTTTCACTCAAAGATAATGACATTAACAATATTTGTAATGTTCTCGAAAAATGGAACAACCAAGAAAAAACAATTTATAATCTAAAGTTTGAAACGGGTAGAGAAAGAGACATCTTTAACAACTTGTCTTTTTCTAGCGTGAAGCAAGATGCTCCATCTCCCTCAAAACAAGCTCAACCCCCAGCACCAAAAAAGACTAAAAAGTAACTTTACCCTTAGAATCATAACTCGCCTCCCTTAAAAGGCTGTGCTATGAAAAATTCATGTCTAAGAGTCAAAAGTCACCCGAAAAACAAGAATTCTTAAAAAGCACAGTCGCGCACATTGATCCCACATCTTTTGATGCCCGCCCAATTATTAAGTCGATGGCTAACACAGCTTTTCAGGCGCGCAACTTGGCTCGTGCGGTAGATATTTACAACCGCATGCTCGAAGACAGTCAGTGCAGCGTTATTTTGACTCTAGCTGGATCCTTAATCTCCGCAGGACAAAAAAAGGTTGTGACAACACTCTTAGAAAACAACATGGTAGATGCGATTTGCTCAACTGGAGCAAACATTGTGGACCAAGATTTTTTTGAAGCTCTTGGATTCAAACACTATCAAGGAACACAGTTTGTGGACGACCAAAAGCTACGTGCTTTGGCGATCGACCGCATCTACGACACCTACATTGACGAAGACGAGCTTCGCATTTGCGACGACACGATTGGCAATATCATCAACGAAATGAAGCCTGGCGCTTACAGCTCGCGAGAAATCATCAATGAAATGGGTGCTTATCTAGAACGTAAAAACCTAGGTAAAGATTCCATTATCGGAACATGCCACCGTAAAAACATTCCTATCTTTTGCCCAGCTTTCAGCGATTGCTCTGCTGGCTTTGGCTTTGTGATGCACCAAAACGGGCGTCCTCGCGACAAGCAAGTGGCGATCGACTCCGCTCGTGATTTCTTAGAACTCACCAAAATCAAAATTGAAAGTGGCGACTCTGGCCTCTTGATGTTGGGTGGCGGAGTGCCTAAGAATTTTGTTCAAGACACAGTCGTATCTGCTGAACTCTTGGGAGTCGACGCAGCTATGCACAAGTATGCGATTCAAATCACTGTTGCGGATGAGCGTGACGGCGCGCTGTCTGGCTCTACACTCAAAGAAGCTTGCTCATGGGGCAAGGTCGATACAGTGTTTGAGCAAATGGTTTTTGCAGAAGCGACCCTTGTGTTCCCTCTCATGGCAAGTGCTGCTTACCACGAAGGAAAGTGGAAAAAGCGCAACGGCCGCCAGTGGAACGCTTGGCTTAACAAACAAGTTTAATTTGTACTAAATAAGTCGTATTTAAAAGGGGGTACTTAGAATGAGCGAAATTTTAACACTTGATATCACAGACTGGACAGGTCCAGATTCTATTGAACAAAAAGGTTTTGTAAAAGACCTCAAAAAAGCCTTCACCGAAATTGGCTTTGTGATTATCAAAGGCCACGATGTATCGCACGATCTTCAACAAAAGGCTTATCGCAAAGTTGATGAGTTTTTTAAGTTCCCCGTTGATAAGAAAAAAACATTTAACCGCACGGGCACGGGTGGAGAGCGTGGTTACACTTCTTTTGGCGTGGAGCACTCTAAAGATAACCCTGTGGGTGATTTAAAAGAATTCTTTCAATACGGCCCTACTGTTCCCGCAAATCATCCAATGAAAAGTGTGTATTGCGAAAATGTCTCTGTCCCAGAAATTCACGAATTTGATCAAACCCTGAATGAATTGTTCTCAAAACTCAACGGACTTGGAATGGATCTTTTAAGAGCGATTGCCGTGATTGTTGAGCAAGACGAGAATTACTTCACAGAGAAAGTTCGCTATGGAAACTCAAAGCTTCGTGCGATTCACTACCCTCCTCTTCGTGGAGATGAAAAGCCCGGCGCTGTACGTTCGGCCGAACACGAAGATATTAACCTCATCACACTTTTGATTGGAGCTTCTAGCCCAGGCCTTCAGGTAAAGAAAATGAACGGTGAATGGCTTCCGATTCAAACGAAAGAAGATGAGATTGTGGTGAACGTGGGCGACATGCTCCAGCGTCTGACAAACTACAGACTCAAAAGCACCACTCACAGAGTGGTCAACCCTCCTGCTGAATTAGCAAAGACAACTCGCTACTCGATGCCGTTCTTCTTGCATCCTGTATCGGATATGTCGCTTGCAGCTCTTCCAAGCTGCATAACGCCTGACAATCCTCAGCGCGACCCTGCAAGCACAGCGGGCGAGTACCTCACCGAGCGATTACGGCAAATTGGCCTAAAGTGAGTGTTTGTTAAAATTTGATAAAAAATAGTTTCTTAAACTCTCAAAATTCGCATAAACACCTCATTACATAAGTTTAAGTTATGTAACATATATAATTTTCTTATGTTTTATTAATAATACTTAAGAATCACACATTTAATCCCGAAATTATTAAGTGATGATGATATGGTTCCGGACAAATATGATGTCCTCAAAAAACTTTGTTTTGTCCTCCTCTTTTATTTTTCTACTAACGACTCCTAGTTTTTCTCAAGACACGAAAGCAGCTTCTCCAACAAACGAACAACAACAAGGGACACACAGCCCCCAAGCTAAGCAAAACGATCCAGCCTTTCTCGAAAAAACTGAGCAAGCATGCAGCTTTATTTCTGAAACTTATCGTAGCGCAATTGCCAAACACTACAGCAAAGAACTCCCCTTATTCGACGATAAGAACAAAAATACTTTTGATCCAAGACCCTACTCAGAACTTCTTAAAAAATTTAACATAGAATCTCCAGGATACACCCAAGTTGAACTAAAAGAAGACTCCGAAAAACTAAGAAGACCAACCTACGACAATATAAAATCAAAAGAATTTCGCATTTCACAAGAAACAATCAGCAAATACATCAACAATTTCAAAAAATGCCTCGACGGGTCACTCGCCGCTATCAAAAGGGAACACTATAGCCTTGAAGAATTCGACAATCTCGATCCCGTCGCTCAAGAATTATTCAGTACGCTAAAAAATGAAGACCGAAAAAGCCTTAGAGGAAACCACGATCTCATTTCTTACTTCCACGAAAAACTTAACTTTTACACGGGAATTTGCCAAAAAGCCCACTTCCCACCTCATGTGTCTGATATGATTGCCCCTCTCTACGGTTCACTTATGACTCCCCCTCTCTACGGTTCACTTATGACTCTTTGGCTTGACGATAACTTTGGAGCTCAAAAAAGAGAATCGATAAAGATGAAAATCTCATCTGGAAAGGGAACCCCATCAGATGTCTTTCATCTAAAACTTTCTCTTAAACAAGTTTACGGAAACAATTTTGAAACAAACCTAAAAGGTGAACCTTACTTTAGAATTTCTTCATGCTTGAGTGGAAAATGCAAGGAATCAATAAAGCAATACGTTAAACACAAAATGAATGATCCAGCTTTCCAGGCTCTTGTAAATAATTATTCTGCCGACATGGAAGACGCTAAAAACTCAACCAGCCCAACAGGAGCAAGAGCAAGTTATTTTGCATATTTAAACAAATTATCCAATGAACATGGCTTAAATTTTTCATTTGATGAAACAGCTCAAGCAATCGCAGACCCAAAATTATATTCAGAAGTTTTACCAAAAATAATTAAACAAGGAACAGATGAAGAAAAAAAATCAGCTAAAGAGGCTCTAAGTTTTTTCTTTGGAGAAAAGCCTACTCAAAAATATTTAAGCTACGTAGACCCTTCAAGTCACTCAGTGGCCGAAGATAAACTTGAAGCAGAACAAAAATTCTCGAAATTTCAAGAAGACTACATCAAAGAACACAAAACCAATCTTGATGCCCTAAGAACAAATAAAAACGAAATCCTTGCCCTCTTCAAAGACGAAAAAGATTTACAAAAAGGTCTTAACAATCCGATTCTCCTCGGTGAGGAAGAATCAAAACCATCCCTCTGGCAAAACTCAGCAGAAGAGATTGAAAAATTTTTAAGAAAAAGGCTTGCAAAAGAAAAAGTATCAACCGAAGAGCTAAAAACAAGCTGGGCTGAAGCCATGCAATCCATCAGAAGTATCGATCAACAAAAAACAAAGATGCATGAAGAGGATGTAAATCCAGACAAAATTATTGCTTATCAAAAAGAACTCAAATACATTCACAACAAACGATCAAGCGGCACACCCCTAACCGAATACGAAAAAAAGATTGAGCCACAAATCGCAAAAGACCTTTTAGCACTGCTCACAAAAGCTGTTCCTTTTTTAGATGAAAGCGATTCAAAAGACTTAGACCTCAAACTCAAAAAACTATGTTTTTTTCTAAAAGACACTGGCTCCTTGAAAAGCTCCTTTAAAAAAGGATATTCAGGCTACTGCCACTACCCAACCGGCGACACACAAAACCCCCAAGAAATGACCCAACGAGCAAGAGAGTGGCCTCTGGAAGAATGGTTTAAACGCTCCCCAAAACTAAAAACTTTCAAAGATAAAATTGCAAAACTAGATGCACTTAAAAAAAACTATGAAGATTTTTTACAGCTTGATAACTCTTTACTTCAAAATCATGAATCTCTAAAAAGCACAAAACCCTTAACACTTGTTTTAGGCAATCAAGCGATCGTCCCAGATCCACAAAACGCTCAAAATTTTCGTGTCATACCTGCATTTGGAAACAACCCATCATCACTCGAGCACCAGGTAAAGCAAATCAACCATGAATTAGCAAAAAATCTAGAATTGCTTCAAATAAATCAATACGAGTACAAAGGCTTTCGCGTAAACGGAAAAAGAGACTCAAGCACAGATAACTTAGTAACTCCCCTCGAAGAGCAAGTCGAAGGTCAACAAGGCCACGCCCTGAAAGGTCTCTGGATTGGAGCAAAAGATTTTGTACAAAGAGGTGCTAGCCCCGAGACTCAAGAGTTTCTAGACAAACAAAACAAAATACTCAGCGACGTTGAAAAAAACCTACAAGCATTAAAAAATTTGGGAATTCCAGAATATGTACAAACCCAAGAGTCCCTCAATCTCCCCTATTCTCTCGAAACATTAAACGCAGAAAATATTTTAAAAAACTCTCGTTCACTAGCAATTGACTCTTACAACTCAACTGCTGATAATTATAATACCTTTGCAGAAGCTATCGTGACCCTACCCGCAGGAGCAACTGTTTTTGGCGTTGGGCATGTAGGAACAAATTTAGGCGGAAATTTAGTGAGAATGACTCGTACAGCTTTAGCGGCACAAAAAGGAATGCGTGCTGAAAAATTTTTGTCCTTGTATCGAAACAGTGAATTGACACGTGACTTAACAATGATCGCTCGCGAGGGTGGTCAAATCGGCAAAATAACCTACAAAGATGCTTTCAAAGCAGCTGCTGCAAACCAAAAAACGCTCCTTGGATTTAGTGTCGCTTCAACAGGAACCTCAGAGATTTATCGCCAAGCAAAATTAAATGGGTGGCCCAGTGAATGGAATGGCTTCGATTTAATTGAACGGATGGAACCTGCAATCTTAGGCTCTCTTGAATTGGAAGGGGCTAAATACACCGCATTCCCATTTGCTTCTGTTCCTGTTGGAAATATGGCTGCAAGAGGAGCTGCCCTGGCGCGCTTACCAAGAGGCGCTTCCGTTCTTGCTAAAAACACGATAGAGCATGGCTATTGGGCCAAACTTGGCTGGGATTCATGGAGCGAACAAACTCACGCTCTAGAAAACTCAAAAAAAGAAGACAACAAAAACACTCGTGAGTTTGTTCAAAAAGAACTTGAATTGATGGCTGGTTTCGTCAGAAGTGGTAAAGATTTAAAATACGATCCAGAAGCAGCAAAAAAAGAAGCTGAAAGTTATTTCAAACAGAAATCAAAGAATGAAAGAGACATAAATATTGCAGAAGTGAACCAGTGGATACATGGCTTTTTTGGTGTAGGCTTTCCTGCCTGGCAAATAGTTAAAGGAACGAGGATTGGTCTAAAAACAGAGCCAGCTCTAGATGCAAGACAAGCACTCAAAACGATGGGATACAGGTCAATCCCTAAAGATTTAAGTCCTGAATCTTTAGGAAAAAACAAAGAAATTCAAGATTTTGCCAACGAATATTACCTCAAAAAAACAAAAGAAATTGAAAACGACAAAGACCTTGAACCAGATCAAAAACATGCTGCACTTATAGCTGCGGGTATCAATGTAAATTTAGTCAGAGGAACGCTCAAAAGTCAGGCTGAAGCCCCTGAGGCGCCTCCCCCTCCCCAACAAGAAAAACAGGAGGCAGAAAGCTGCGGTATTAGCGATGCAATCAAAATTGAAGCAAAAAAAGAATAAAGTCTTTAATACTTATCTTCTTTTGTGGTATAATATAAGCGATTCATGCCATAAGCGTGCAATTATCTGGAGAAGGAATAACCAAAATATATGATTAAAATGATGGTAAATAATTTGAAAAATACTTTTAACAAACAAAATACCCTTATAACTCTTTCAGCATTGCTTATGTGTTTAAGCTCTGTGTCTCTTCATGCAGCAAAACCTGGAGCAGAACCTGGAGCAAAACCAAAAACCGGAACTCGAAAAAACGAACCCGGCAAAGCTCCTACAGTTTTTGAAAAAAATACTGTTATTAAACCTGATACTGGAAGAACTGGAAAAGATGTTGAAGCAAAACCACATAAACCTTCAGGATCCGAAGAAAATACTTCTGTTCTCCCAGCTAGAAGCACTTTAGAAACAACTGGCTCTAGCAACAGAATAGTAGAGTCCGAAGCTCTCAATGCAGCAAAAGAGCAAAACACCGTACGAGAAGCAGCACAAAAATTCATACAAGAAGCGCAAAAATTCAGAAAAAAATCAAACCAAGACTTTTTAACCGATAAAGACACTGTCATCACAAAAGCAGCGACAGAAGAGGCTGAAGCAGCTGTAGAAACTCTTGCAGTACGAATTATTAAAGAAAACGGAAACAAAGAACTTCCTTCAAACGATCGAGCTCACGAAGGATTGGGAGCTCTTGAATTATTGATTGCTGAAGTCATTCAAAAAGATTACATAGACAAAGGTAAAGAACCTTCTGTTGACGATCGCATCAACGCCACCAACAAGGCTTCTGATCTTTATTTGAAAATGAAAGTTCTTGGAACTAACAATCCAAAAGAATTAGAGAAAGAGCTTACTCAAGAACAAAAAGATAAAATTAAGAAAGAAAGAGAAGAATTTTGTAAGTGCTTAGGAACTTGCGCTATCTAAAAATTCTAAATTAACAATATAAATTAAAAAGAGCTCAGTAACTTTTGTTACTGGGCTCTTTTTTTATTGGGCTCTTTCTTATCTACAAAAGTAAACCAATAATTAGATTTGTACTTAAAGCTTTTAGTTAACGGATTGAGGAATAACGTCGAAATCATCCAATTTTGCCCTCTATAAGCTCCAATTTGCTGTAAGATTTTTCCTTTTTTCACAGGATTGTACATAGCGTAATCAGGACTGGAACCTAAATAAATCCACGATCCTTTTGCGGGCAAAAACTTATCAAGAAGCTCTATACTTTTTAAAGAAGCATCCCCAACGAAAACGTTCAAAAATTCTTTATGAAGCAGCGGAGACACCAAAGAAAGGTTGGCCTTTTTTATGTCTGCATCACCCAAAGCAATAATGCGAACGCCTGTATTACCCACAACTTTATCAAAATAATTTTGAGAAAAATCTTTAGCACGATCATCAAGACTCAGTACTTTCAAAGAACTGTCTTTTTTTCCTAGGAGTTTTTTAACTTCTTCAAAATTATCAGCTCTTCTCTCTAAGTCAGATAAGACAAAAGCATCCAACTTCCACTTTTTATATTCGTCCACAATAGCTTTTGCATTTTGATTTAAACTTAAAACCCTTTGTGCTTCGCCTATAGGTTTTTTGTTTTTTAATTCGGCTTGTTCTTTAGCCTTTTCCCTTAGTTCACGCTCATCGGGAAAAAGAGCATTTCCAAGGTCAAGTACGATTGAGTTTGGATAAACAACCCTGATACTGCGCAAATCTCTTTCTCTTGCTTCAAAGCCCCCATGAGAAGCCAAAGAACAACCGCAGGGCTTTGTCTGGCCCACTATCCACTGAGAGAAGACAATATCAACTCTAACTTCATCTTTTAAAAGGTCACCCAAATTTTTTTCTTCGTTCAAAGTCCACACTGACGAAACATTACTTGAAGCCGCGTTTAAAGAATGGTTGATCAACAGTGAAGCCAGAAAACATTTTTTCAAAAACGACATTGAAGAATTAATTGTTAAACTTTTTTTCATATATACAATCCTACTTTAACGATACTTATAAATGATTTTTATAAAGATTTTTGCTTTGATACAGAATTTTAGACAAAAAAAATGGCGCTAGCTCTTGGCTTATACAGCCTCAAACTAGCGCCTAAAAAAAATGGGGCATCGTGCTACTCTCCCACACAGTTTCCCGTACAGTACCATCACCGATGCGGGGCTTAACTTCGGAGTTCGAAATGGGATCCGGTGTTTCACCCGCTCCATGGACACCCCAAACTATAACCACGAATTTTACTTCGCAGGTGTTTCCATAAAACAGTTATTGAGAAGGCTATTGTTTAATCTCTGATGTTAAATCTTTTCTCCGCGTTATCTTAAGTAATATAAGTAATTTGTTGTGTCACTAATTCGTGATGCTGCAACTCAAACACACTCATGTAAACTTGTGACCACATGGTCACATGCTGCGTGTTTAAAACTTTTGGGTT
>CAYOWH010000046.1:0-295 GCA_964407615.1 uncultured Bacteriovoracaceae bacterium
TGTTGCAATATAAGGATGAGTTTGAACATTCAAGTTAGGATTGAAACGAAATCCTATGCGAATTTTTTTCTGAGCATACTTTTCAGCAAGTGCACAAAGCTCCAAAAACTCTTCGCGACTTTCTACAAGAAGAAGAGAAATTTCATTTTCGATTGCCCCAACGAGTTCCTTCTCGCTTTTCCCAACACCTGAGTAAACAATTTGATCAGGACGAAAACCCGCCTGCAAACCAACTTTCATTTCTTCGCCTGATACAATATCAAGACCCGCACCGTATTCTTTGAGAATTTTCAAC